>JAISDB010000148.1 GCA_031265155.1 Prevotellaceae bacterium
CCACTTTGTTACACACTTCCCAACTTACCTCAAAAATGTATCCGAGTTTTTTTGCTTTATCAGTCATTTCGTTTCGTATTTAAAGATTGCAAAGGTAGCATAAAAAACAATCACTTGTTCCGTGAAGCGCGATTTTTGAGAGGAGGAGAGACTATTTGCTCTGCTTGCGCAAAAGTGGGAATTGGATGCTTGCTGTGTTTTTTTTATTAAAATTAATTGTGATAATCCTGTCAAAATCATGATTTAGACAAGATAAAACACGAACATGGTTTAAAGCCTGTTCGCGTTGATAATTCTAAAATTTTTATTCGATTTCCGCAGTGATATTTAACTTATGCCAATCAGGAATTGTGTTTGTTATAATGCGAATATCGCTTTCAAATTTGCCTAAATCTTTTCCATAGGTATCTAAAAGAAATTTCAAAGTGTCGGTTTTCCCTGCGGGAATTTCAGCGTTTTTATTTGTTAGCGAAGTGCAATCACAATTAGGAATTATTTGATTGAAAACAAGCATGCTATCACCTGTATTTCTTACCACAAAATAACATCCGACGATTTCGCCCTGTTTAATTTTTCCAACATTAAATTCAGTATTCTCAAACTCTATTTTTGCGCCTTGCGGTTGTGTTTTCCGCCCACAAGAAGCTGCTAAAATAATGACTATAAACAAAATATGTACTTTTTTCATTGCTTTTTTTTTATAAAATTATCAATCTCATGTAACAATTCAGTTACAGATTTTTTGCCTGCTATTTATCAAACGACTTTTTTTATCGGGCGAAATAATAAAAATTGACAGGTAAATTTTACAAAGAGGGGCTGTAATACTTTTGCCCCTCCCCCTCATATTATATCTTAATTTTGACCATAAAATTTATAAACAGAGACTGCATAATGTATTGCGTTTGTTAATGCTATAGAAGCAACATTACTTGTTGTCCGTGTACAGTCTCCTCCATTTTTACATGGCGTACAACCCCCCCCCATTTTTGGAACACATCCATCTGATTCGCTTGCACAGTCTTTTGTAGTACAACTAGTAGTCCAACCACTGCCACTGCCACCGCCACTTGGTAGATAATAATAAATGTTATTTTGCAAAATTAATGTTAAGGTTAAGGATGTTTCTGTAACATTCCTCTTCCCATAATAAATCCGGTATAATAATCCTGCTTCATTACCTTTTTTTTCATTGTTTATTACTTCAACAAAAACTAACTTTGCATCAGGGTTTTCTTTGGAAAAAAACTCTTGTACATCTTTTTGCAAAAACAAATGTTTAATTTCATTTTTATCTGTTAATTTTGCAATAGGAATCATTTCATCTTGCATTGCTATTTTTTGAGTTGGCTGAATATCGTTCACTATTGTGTCCTTTTTTTTACATCCATTAATGACTATCCCTACTACAGCAAAAATTGCTACTAACATTAGCGCTTTTTTCATATTACAAAATATTAATTGGTTTCCCTTACTCTTTTGGATTTTCAGACTCTCCCGTGTTTTTGAGATGGTTTTTGTTCCTATCGCTCTGCTTCCATTTACAACGACGCCGTCGTTTATACTTAATGATTTACAAAACATAATAGTAAAAAAAAAAATCAACTTTGCCTCCACTTACTTACGGTTTTCGGCTACTCCGCAGAGTTTTGGAACACTTTTAGTCCTTTTGTCAAGGGATTCGTAACTGTTTTTTATTTGTTCTGTTCTTTCAGAACAGTTGCTCGCATTGGCTTTCAGTAATTTCCGTTGCATTCGCACTTCATTTGTACCTAACTCCTAAACGTGTACAAAAATACAACTTTATTTTTAATCTACATAGATTCTATGTTAGAATTTTCTGCTCTAAAATTTTCCATGAAGGGGAAAGAAGAAAGCAACAAAAAGACAAACTCTATCTATTCCTTGTTTTGGATTGTCGATAATTTTTAAACTTTCGCAGATAATGAGTAATATTTCTTTCCAGCGAAAGCGCTCAAATACGAATACGGAATACGAATTCGGAATTCGGTTAATTCTTTTTTTGAGGTGCTATAATTTTTTATAGTACCTTCGCAGTTCAAAAAAACGGCATTGCTAATTAAAAATATAATTGTATCTTTGCAAAAATAAAAAACGATAATATGAATTGTCCAAAATGTTCAAGTGAAAAGAAAGTAAAGTCAGGCTTTACCAAAGGAAGACAGCGATATAAATGCAAAGAGTGCGGTTGTAATTATTCTGTAGAACTAAAGTCAACGGTAAAGCCGGAGTCCATGAAAAAGCAGGCATTACATCTGTATCTTGAAGGCTTGGGATTCCGTTCCACAGGTAGATTTTTAGGAGTAAGCAATGTATCTGTTTTAAATTGGGTTCGCAGTTTTGGTAAAGAGGTAGAGGAATTTAATTCTCAGAATCAGGGAATAGAAATGGTTGAAGTTGATGAAATGCATTCGTATACCGGATCAAAAAAGCCGGTGTTGGATATGGATTGCTGTTGACAGATACGGGAAAAGATTCATCCTAAAATTTTGATAAAAATCTCCATATCTTGGCGCTGTTTTAAAGTATGTCTGTGTAGCTGCTGCTTTTTAGACGGTATTTAAGTAAAGGTAAATCAAAGCAATAGTAAATTTTTGCCGATTTTTCCTAACACAAAATTAAACCTGTTTAAACTTTTGTAAAATACTAACAACAACATTATTATATGTGCAAAACATGGTTTTATTATGTTGCAAGAAACTTTAACAGTGCTGTTAATTTCCGAATTTTACATTAATTTTGCAGTATGATAACATTAAATTATCCTGAAATACCTGCCGAAAAAAAACTTGTTGCGGCAACAGGTTTCTTTGATGGCGTTCATATGGGACACCAGGTTATTTTGCACAATATAGCCGGTGAGGCAAAACGGCAAAATACAAAATCGTGTGTCATTACTTTCTGGCCTCATCCTCGCGTGGTTTTAGACAAAGATGCCGAAACACTGAGACTGCTTACAACCATCGACGAAAAGGCGGAAATAATATCAAAGATCGGAATAGATTATTTTTATCTTATTCCCTTCACGCAAAAATTTTCACAGTTGTCTCCCATGCAGTTTTTTGAAAATATTTTAGTAGGTAAGGCTGGTATATCGCAACTTCACATGGGATATAATCATCATTTCGGACATAATGCCCGTGCAGGTTTTGACGAAATAAGCAAGATAGGGAAAAAATTTAATGTTGATGTTTTTAAGACGGATGCAATAAGTTATGAAAATCAAAAAATAAGTTCGACAAACATTCGCAGGCTGCTTGAAACAGGCGATATTGAAAAGGCAAACGCAATGCTCGGGTACGATTACTGCATACAGGGAATTGTTGTGCACGGCAATCGGATAGGACGAAAATTAGGCTTTCCTACGGCAAACATCCAGCCGAATGCATATAAAATGATTCCTGAAAACGGAGTTTATGCCGTAACAGTGAAAATAAAAAATATTGAATACAGAGGAATGTTAAACATAGGTTTGCGACCTACATTGAATAATACCGAAAAGTCTGTTATTGAAGTCAATATTTTCGATTTCGACGAAGATATTTACGACATTACAATAAGTGTGAGAATACTGAAAAGAATAAGAAACGAACGTTTTTTCGCCTCGCTTGACCTGTTGAAAAATCAATTAAAACAGGATGAATCGACTATTCGCAAAATATTTGAATAAGAAAATGGTAGTATTTAAATAAATCACTATATTTGCTGAAATAAAACGGAAAGAAAATGAAAACATTTTACAAATTGGTAAAAATATTGCTGGCAGCGCTGTTTATCTGTCTTATTTTAGATGCATGTGCAAGCCGTTACAGCGGCGGTCGTTATCGTCCGCGAAAAAGCAAAAACTGCGACTGTCCTGCATACAGCTACAATATCATGCAAAATAAGATAATTTTTTTTGCACCGGAAGACCCCCAAAAATTATAACATGACGGCGTCATCAAAAACACGCATGCCAAAAGTTGTTGTTATAGGTAACGGAAGTTGGGCGACGGCTCAAATACTTTTGCTTACTCAAAACCTTGAGTCGATAGGCTGGTTTATAAGAGATGAAAAAATGATAAGCCACATCAAGCGGTACAGGCGAAATCCGCGATATTTGCAAAAATCAGTAATAGATATTTCAAAACTGCAAATGTCGTGCGATATAAATCTGCTTGTGCGCGATGCGGATATCATAATTATAGCGGTGCCGTCGGCATTTTGCAAGGCTGTTCTCAGCGGAATAACATGTAATATAAGTAAAAAATTCATTGTCTCAACAACCAAGGGAATTATTCCAGATGAACATGTTACGCTGTCCGAATATATGAACGAACAGTTTGGGGTTCCATTTGCAAATATATGCATCATTTCGGGTCCGTGCCATGCGGAAGAGATTGCTTTGCAGCGATTGTCATATCTCACGTTTGCAAGTAAAAAAACAGAAGCGGCGGAAGCAATGGCAAAACTTTACGCAACATCGTATGTTCGCGCTATAATAAGTACCGACGTTTACGGCACGGAATACGGAGCAATACTTAAAAATATTTATGCCGCAGGCGTTGGCATCTGTCTGGGACTGGGATACGGCGACAATTTTATTTCGGTTTTCACGGCAAATGCTCATCGCGAAATGAAACGTTTTCTCAACGAATCGTATCCATCAAAACGAAATACAAGCCTTTCGTCGTATCTGGGCGATTTGCTGGTAACGTGCTATTCGAAATACAGTCGCAACCGTACATTCGGAATACTTATAGGCAAAGGATATTCACCCGAAGAAGCAATTTCGGAAATGAAAATGATTGCCGAAGGTTATTATGCCGCACGTGGAATTTACGAAGTAAACAGGCGATTGAATATCAGCATGCCTATTGCAAAGGCTGTTTATAAGATTCTATATACGCGCGCGTCCGCAGCTAAGCAAATGGAACTTGTAACCGAAGAATTAAGATAAAATCAAAATCTGATTTAACAAGCAAAAATATAACAATAAAATAACATGTTATGAAACTGTCGATAGAAAATATTCGCAAATTTGTAAGCGATGATGAAATTGCAGCATTGAAAGCAAACGCAGAACAAAGTCTTAAAATGTTGCACGATAAAACAGGAGAAGGCAACGATTTTCTCGGCTGGGTAAATCTTCCATCTCAAATCACCGAAAGCGAGATTGATGATATTCAGGCTACAGCCGATAAAGTTGCAAAGTTAGCCGATTTTGCAGTTGTCATAGGAATAGGCGGCTCGTATCTCGGAGCAAAGGCTGTTATTGAGGCTTTATCGCACAGTTTTGTTAATTTTAAAACAGAAAAAAAACATCCTCATGTAATTTTTGCAGGACAGAACATCAGCGAAGATTATGCTTTTGAACTGTTTGAAACACTTAAAGGACACAGCGTTGCCGCCATTGTAATTTCAAAATCGGGAACAACTGTCGAACCGGCAATTACTTTTCGTTTGATTAAAAAGTATATTGAAGATGCCTGCGGCATTGAGGAGGCGCGTGAACGTATTGTAGCTGTTACCGATAAGGCTCGCGGAGCGATGAATACAATAGCGAGAAAAAACGGTTATAAAATGTTTGTAATTCCCGACGATGTTGGCGGGCGCTTTTCCGTGCTTACGCCCGTAGGGCTTCTGCCTGTTGCCATCGCAGGCTTTGATATAAAAAAACTTGTAAAAGGCGCTGCCGATATGGAAAAGGCGACGGATGTAAATATTGCTTTCGAGCAAAATCAGGCATGTATTTACGCTGCAGCGCGAAATGCCCTGTACGGAAAAGGAAAAAATGTGGAAATTTTAGCCAATTTCAATCCGAAGCTTCATTCGCTCGCCGAATGGTGGAAACAGCTTTACGGCGAAAGCGAAGGTAAAAACGGAAAAGGCATATTTCCCGCAAGCGTTGATTTTACTACTGATTTACACTCGCTTGGACAGTATATTCAGGATGGGAAGCGCATGCTGTTTGAAACTGTTTTGAGCGTAGAAAATCCCAAACACGAATTTGCCGTACCTGCCGACGAAGAAAACATTGATGGCTTGAATTTTGTTGCAAATAAACGTATTGATGAAATAAACAAATGTGCGGAAGCAGGCACAGTACTCGCTCACGTTGATGGCGGCGTGCCTAATATTCACATATCTGTTCCCGAAATCAGCGAATACAGTATCGGACAATTGATTTATTTTTTTGAAAAAGCATGCGGCATCAGCGGCTATATGCTTGGAGTAAATCCTTTCGACCAGCCCGGAGTTGAAGCATACAAAAAAAATATGTTTCGACTGCTTGGAAAATGACATGTCACAGGCAAGCCTGTTTGCAGATGCCGTTTATTTTGAATTTATCATATCCAGGCATTTCCACAGGCTGCGCATTGACTTTAACGATACGAAAGGTTCTGTTTTTGCTGTAATTGACTGCACAAGATTTTTCAGTTCGTTTCGTTCGATAAAAGGAATTTCGTCAAGTGTGAAAAGTTCCTTTACCGGCTCTGATATTGATGTTTTGTAAATAAGATTATGCCATTCGCGTTTGCGCAAATCAATAAGCGCCATGTTTTTTTCGGCGACAATTGTGAGTTCGTGGTTGTCGTAAAATGCGCATGGATTGGCTTTTATGCTTGCGCTTATTCCGTTCAAAAATTCAAAGTTCATTTGCTGCAATTCGGATTTCCGAACAAAAAGCGGTAATTTTCTATTGTGCATTGACACAACTTCGCTGTCGGCAATCTTAATTATGGCGAATATTTCAGAAATTATGTCAATAACCGTACGCTGATGGCTGTAATCTACGCTTTTATCGAAATTTATATAACGGATGTTATTATACGTTTCGATTATTTCGCAAATTCCCCAATAATACATTTTAGACATTGATACTTGAACAGTAACTTCGGCTTCGTCGGCGAAATTGCATAACGAACCTGTGAAATCATTCAAAACGCAATTATAGTCATCAATTAAAACATGTTTCAAATTACGGATTGCATCTATTATAAGCCGGCGCTGTATTCTGTTGCCGCAAAAAACAATTATATCCGACGCATCGAGCAAATCCTGATAATTGTCAAAACGATGTTCATCGCAATTGACAAACGAAACATCGTCTTTTGGAAAATATGTACCGCTAAACGACAAAGTATCAAGTTTGTCGATAGCGTTGCGATATTCTTTTGCCTTGCCCGAAAAACTTACAAATCCTATATTTAATTTCTTTTCCACAATAAAGTTACGAATATGCAAAGGTGGTTATTTTTTTTATCTTTTACAAATTTGTTTATAATCGCAATATGTGCAGGCATCTTTGTTTTCGGTTTGTGCAAAAGGTATTGCCGCATCAAAAATATTTGAAATTATGTTACTTAACTGACTTAAAAAGTCATTTTCTATTTGCCGTATGTCCGTTAATTTTTCCTTTTCAAATTTTATCTGAATATCTTCCTGCCCGGTTAATTTTCTGTTTATGTACAAAATTGATGGCATAACTTTAAATTCGGGTTTTTGCTTTGATAATATTACAGAATACAGAAACGCCTGAAAAGCATATCCATTGCGATTTTTAGACGATATAAACAAATCTTCGACCGATTTTATTGCCTTGCCTGTTCCTCCTGTTTTGTAATCCATAACGCGCAGACTGTTTTCTTTCATGTCAATTCTGTCAACGCGTCCGCCCAAATAAATATCAATATTTCCCGGTGGCGTTTCAAAATTGAACTTATCGACAAGTTCGGTTTCCGTTTTATACAAAATAAACGGAACGCCGGTTTTATCAAATTCCAGCAATTTTTTTATGTAATCGACAATCACATCCCGCATAATTAATTGCTCAATACTGTAATTTTGCGAATGGCTGATATTTGCTTCTGCTTTCATTGCTTCGTCAACAGTATTTTTCAAAAATTCGTTATTGCCGATAAATGCGTCCAGGTCGCTTTCGGTAAGGTATGAATTTTCAAATTTGCCTGCTTTTTTATAAATAAGTTCAGCCGCTTTATGAAAAATATTACCAAAAGCTGCTGAATCGGAATCCGTTTTATTGTCCGTCAGGTGCAAACTGGCAATATACTTAAAGTAAAATTTCAACGAACAGTCAATAAACGTATTCAGAGCTAAAGGCGAAAGATATGAATTGCCGCTGCTGTATTTATTCCGCAAAAGCGTGATTATTTCCTGCGTTTTATCAATTTTTATTTCCGGAATGGCAGGCAATTTTATCGGCGACTGAATATCGAACAGTTCAATATCAAAATCTGATTCTGCTCGTAATTGCAGTATAAACCGGCTTGGTTCACCTTTGTTCAATCCGCTGGCAGCCGTACCGTAGCTTACCGTTATATTTTCGGCTCGCTGCAAAAGCCTGTAAAAGTAATATGCGTAAATAGCATCTCGCCTGTCGGTTGTTGTAAGTCCGAATGCACGACGCAGGCTGTACGGAATAAACGAGGATTCGCTGCCTGATTTCGGCAGCAGATTTTCGTTTGCCGACAGTATCAAAATGTTTTTGAAGTCAAGATTTTTTGTTTCCAAAATTCCCATTATCTGTAATCCTTTTGCAGGCTCGCCGTCAAAAGGTATGGTTGTTGAAGAAAGTAATCGACGCAATAAAATTGAAAAAATTTTTATGTCTATTGCAAATTTTCTGCTGTGAAGCATGTCGCTCAATCTGTTTAGCGATGCATATGCGCGGAAAATTGCCTCTTTGTATAATTGATTATTTGCGGCATTTTTTTGTGAAATATTTTTTAATATCTCAACAAGATAGTCAATAAACTTATTGACATCATCAACCGGTTCGAAGATTGATTTCAGGTTTCTGTCCCTGCTAAAATATTCGTCCGAACACTGACTATCGCCGTTTTTTAATAATTCGGTTTCAATATTTTCAATTTCTGTCGAAAGCGTTTGTATATACTGATTTTGCAAAACGCTCAAAACATAATCCCTGTTCCACAATTTTCTGTTTTTGTCGAATCCTTTGGTTTGCAAGTCAATCAGTACGCTTATTGTGCTGAATATCGGCGTTTGCGACAACGGAAAACCCATTGTTACATTTGCATCCGAAATATTTTCGGGCAGCGAGTACAGTATCGGCAGCAATAACGATTCGTTACACAAAACAACGGCAGAATCATCAATATCCCGTATCGGTTTTATCCATTCGTGCAAATATCTTGCCTGCGCATTTTCGGTTGGCGATGATATTATTTTGATTTTTTTCCTGTTTTCCGAAAGCAGATTAAAATGTTCCGCCGGTAATTCCGATGGAAATTCATGCAAATTATTGTGCATGAAAAATCCTGCTTCGTGATTTTTATTTTTCAGGTAATATTCGTCGTAATCCCAGTAAAATAACGCCTTATCGTGTTTTTTCAGCAAATAAAACAATTCTTTTTCGCAGGCATTAAGCATATTGAAACCTGCAAATGCATATTTTTGGTATGTAAAAGTTTCTTCGATATTCAGATTTTCATTTTCAATTATCGAACGGTATATCATTCCTTCATAAGCTATTTTTTGCGATTGCAGCTTACTGCGAAACTGTATATAAATATTGCCTAAAACATCCCATATTTCCATGAATTTTTTCTTTATGTCGCTTTGTTTTTCAATAGAAAAATTTGCAAAAAACTGTTCCAGCGCCTTTTGCTGATTTTCGTCCAGAAATTCAAATGCGTGTTGCATCTTTTTTAGATTTTGCAAGTTGCCGAACAGTGATTGTGCATCAGTCAAATTCCTGTCAATATCGTCGAAATCGCGCAAAAGCATTTCTCCCCAGAAATAAAAATCGCTAAAATTTTCACCGGTTTTAGTATTGTGAACATACACTTCGTACAATTCGCTCACAAGCTGCAGCGTATCGGCAAGATTAAGCTCCGATACGTCTTCTACAAGACTGCTGATGGTCAGATAATTCGGCGACCATAAAGTTGTTTCGGCAGCGCTGTATAAATAATTATTGAAAAAAAATTTTGCCCGTTTATTGGGAAATACAACGGCAATTTCCGAAAGATTGTTGCCAAACTTGCGGTACAGGTCATTTGCAGTTAATTCCAAAAATTTACTCATAATTCTGCAATATTAGCAATAATTCACGACAATGCAAAATATTGATGCAACTGCTTCAAAACTAAGTAATCATGCGAATCAAATAATTGCATATAATATCCTATTCTACATTTACAATATCAATAAGTTTTACATTAAGAGCCTTACAAACCTTTAACAGCGTGCCGATAGTAAAATTTGTTCTTCCCTTTTCAATTCTGATAAGATTGTTGTATTCAATCTCAAGTTTGTCGGAAAGTTCCATTATCGACAAATTTTGCCCGTTTCTTAATTCTCTTATTTTCAGTCCTATTTTCATTAAAATTGCTTCTCTGTCCATAATTTTCTATCAAAAATGATTGCAACAAAGAAAAAAGGTTTACATTTGCATATTACAATCATATATGATTGCAAGGTAAAAGTCGGAAATTGTTCAAACATTTTGAACAGACTGCTGTTAATCAAGGTAAAGAACGGGATAGTCGAAACGTGCGATATTATTTCAATGGCAAAAATTTTAAATTATAAAAGGTAAAAGTCAATAATTTTTAAAAGATTATGGAAAATTTATTTTCAAAAACAACATCCGTAATTCGAAGGATGATAGAAAAGCGCATTTCAACAAATCCATTGTTGGTTGGAGATATTTTGCCTTTACATGTTAAATGTTTGTCCAACAGCACAATATGGAACTGTCCTGAAAGTATGATTTTCAGTATTATTAATTCATATTTGCATAAGATTCGATCGGGCATGTCTGAAAAAGATGCTGTTACGGAAATCGAAGAAGAAGAATTTGCAAATTATAACCTTCATCTGCCTGCAACTCTTGCAGGCTATGTGCAATATCGGCTGAATGAAGAATATCCGATATTTGCGTATCTGTACACCGACAGTTTAATCAACGATTTTTATTATATAATTTCCAATTAAACAGCTGATATTTAGTTGCTTGTGAATACGAAGATGAGATTTAATATTTATCATGTATCAGGCAGCAGGTATTCGAATCCTGCATAAAACAGCAGATATTTCATTCGTAATAAAAACGCGAAAAATAAAGAAACCGCAAGATATTTATTGCTGTTAAACAATATTTTTGTTTACTTTTGCATAAAATTTTAAGATTGAATATGAAATTTGGTGTAGTAATATTTCCCGGATCAAATTGCGACCACGATATGATTTATGTAATGCGTAACATTCTTGGTCAGGAAGTTGTGCAGCTTTGGCATAAAGATGTTGATTTGCAAAATGTTGACGGCATACTGTTGCCGGGCGGATTTTCGTACGGCGATTATCTGCGTTCGGGCGCGCTGGCAAGGTTTTCGCCTGTTATGAGCAAAATAACGCAATTTGCAAACGACGGCGGATTTGTATTTGGCATTTGTAACGGCTTTCAGATTTTGTGCGAGGCAAATCTGCTGCCCGGAGCGCTGTTGCACAACAATAATCAAAAATTCATTTGCCGCAATACTTTCATCCTTCCCGATGGGAAAAACGCCTGCCCGACATATTTTCTCGACAAAAATAAAGCATTGAAAATTCCCGTTGCACATGGAGAAGGTCGTTATTTTGCCGATGAACAAACGCTTGAAGAATTGAAAAATAACGAACAGATTATTTTCAGATATTGCAGCAAAGATGGAAATATTTCGGATGAATCAAATCCTAATGGCTCACTCGAAAATATTGCAGGCATTTGTAACAGCGCACGAAACGTTTACGGAATGATGCCTCATCCCGAACGCGCTGCCGACAAAAATCTCGGCAATACCGATGGATTGCTGATTTTCGAATCCATGCTTGAAATGATGCAACAGCAAAAATGAACAATAAAAACGGTATATATGCCAAAAATGGCTGGCAATCCATAGCGTAAGTGTTGAAACTACATGTTCTTACGCTTTTCTTGTTGTTATATATTTTGTAAGCATTATCAACGAGTTTCGAGCTTCGCTTTGAGGAAATTCTTCGAGCAGGTTCAGCGCCTGATTGCAGAAGTATTTCATTTTTTGTTCGGCATAAGCAATTCCCTGATATTTTTGCGTAAATTCAATTATGTGGTCGATAAATTGCGGATTTTCGGCGCAGGCGCTTAATTTTTCGAGTATTTCTTTTTGTTTGCCGGCAGTTGAATTTTTAAGAGCATAAATGAGCGGCAATGTTAACTTGTGCTCACGCAAATCGTTTCCGTATGTTTTTCCTGTTTTATTTCCTTTGTCGAAATCCAGAATGTCATCTCTTATTTGGAAAGCCAGCCCTATGTTTCGACCTGTTTCGGTCATTTTTTCTATCGTTTTGTCGTCGGCGCCAACCGATACGGCTCCGAAACGCGTGCATGCGCATATCAGGCTTGCGGTTTTTTTGTAAATAATATCCAGATATTCTTCTTCGGTAGTATCAAGGGTTATTGATTTTTGTATTTGAAACAGTTCGCCTTCGCTGAGAAGTTTTACAATCTTGGTAGCCGTTGATATAATATCATATATTTTATTTTTTGTTATAATGTCAAGTGCTTTTGCAAGAAGAAAATCGCCGACAAGTACGGCAATCTGCGGCGACCATTGCGACTGTATGGATGGTATTCCGCGCCGTATTTCTGCTCCATCGACAATATCATCATGAATAAGAGTTGCCGTGTGCAGTATTTCCATTGACTGTGCCGTGATATACGTTTTTTTGCATATTCTGCCGTTCATTTTTGCCGAAAGCAGAATGATTATCGGGCGCATCAGTTTTCCTTCATAATTAAGCACATATTGGGTAATATCGTCGAATACAAAATTAAATGAAGAAAATTCTTCGCTGTAAAATTTTTTGAATTGGACAAGCTCATCGGCTATTGTCTTTTTTATATCTTCAAAAATTAAATCCATGATTTTGACGTATTTAATGATGTTTTATGGTCAGACGACTGCAAATTTTATTGCATCGCTGCTCCACGGCGACGAATTGTTGACTGCATCAAGAATCTGTTCGGGCGTATCAACAAATTTCCATATATCCGCTGACTGCCTATTCATAAAATTTTCGTCAATCATTTTCGTCAACAAGTCTTTTAGATGATTATAAAACCCGTTTGTATTAAGAATGACTATTGGCTTTGTGAATTTGCCAAGCCGCTTAAGCGTTATTGCTTCCATTAATTCTTCGAGTGTTCCGCAGCCTCCGGCAAGAGCGATAATGGCATCTACATTGTCTATCATTTGTTTTTTACGTTCGCGCATGTCGTCAACAACAATCAGCTCGCTGAGTTCTTTGCTGTCCCACTCAACGGTTCGCATAAATTCCGGAATAATGCCGACTGCATAGCCGCCGTTTTTTACTGTCGTTTCGATTATTTTTCCCATTAGTCCGTGCGAGCCGCCTCCGCAAACAATCGCATATCCTGCCTTTACCAGTTCACAGGTAATTTGTTCGGCTGCATCAAAATGCGCCTTGTCAATTTTATCGCTTGACGAACAAAATATACAAATCCGTTTAATCATTTTTCAAAAAAGTTTGTGCAAAATTATAAAAAAAACAGAATTTGAGCTATTTTATTTTCGCAGTTTCAAGCAGCAAATGCAAGTTTTTTTATTTTCGCAGTTTGCTGATAAATGCATGTTTTTGAAAATATTTCTACAGTTTGGTCATATTTCAATATAATTTTATATTTTTGTAGTATTATTATATTAATAGTATTTAGTGTTAATTATGAAAAAACTTCTTTTATCTTTATCTTTGACGGCAGCAATCTTATGCAGCTGTTCAAAAACATCCGACAGCGACAGCGCCTTACGGGAAATTGCGGACAGCGTTCGCCAAAAATTTGTTCCCGACCGCCGGGTTAACGTTTTTGATGTAAATTTTAAACATGCGGATGGTAAAATCCTGCTGAAAGGCGCAACAACAGTAGCCGAAGCAAAATCAGAACTGTTAAATTCGCTTCAAGCAGTAAATAAAAATATTATCGACAGCATGATTATTCTTCCCGACGAAAAGCTGGGAGACGAAATTTATGGAGTGGTAACTCTTTCGGTGGCAAGCATGCGCACTTCGGGAGATTATTCGGCAGAAATGGCAACCCAGGCATTGCTTGGAATGCCCGTGAAAATTCTGCAAAGCGGCGGCTGGCTGCGCGTACAGACTCCCGAAGGATACATAAGCTATACATCGGCAGGAAATATTAAAAGAATGAACAGGCAGGAATTTGACGAATGGATTTCATCGCCTAAAATCATTTTTACCGAAATTTATGGTTTTGCATTTGCAGAGCCTAATTCGGGCAAAGTGATTTCCGACATGGTTGCAGGAAACATGCTTAAACTTGAAGGTGAAACCGGACAGTATTATAAAGCTTCATATCCAAACGGCAAAATTGCCTATGTTGACAAAAAGCAGTCAAAAAAATTCGATGAATGGTATTCATCCATAAGTCTTACGGGAGATAATATCGCCGATTACGGAAAGCGATTTATGGGAATACCGTACCTTTGGGGAGGCACGTCGTCAAAAGCGATGGACTGCAGTGGCTTTGTAAAAACCGTTTTTTTCATGCATGGAATAATTCTTCAACGCGACGCATCGCAACAGTGCTACACGGGTCAGCCTGTTGATATCGACAACGATTTTAACAGTCTTGCTCCGGGTGATTTGCTGTTTTTCGGCAGCAAGGCTCAGGACGGGAAAAAGGAACGTATAGGTCATGTTGCAATTTACATGGGCAACAAACAGTTTATACACGAAGCCACACAGGTTAAAATAAGCAGTTTTGACCCGTCCGATCCGAATTACGACAAGTACAATGCAAACCGGCTTGTACGCGCTTCGCGCATTATCGGCAATATTGACACAAAAGGAATAACAACGATACAAAGCAACGGGTTTTATCAACAGCAAAAATAAAAATTAATAATATTCACAATTATAACATAATATCACTATGGAACAAAGCAGAAGAAATTTTTTGAAAACTGCCGCGCTGGCAACAGCAGGCACAGGTTTACTTTTAAACGGAACAGGCGCAAAATTGTTTGCAAGCCCCAAGCCGCGCAGACCGCTGCCCGGCTCGGCAAAAATGAAATTTACATTTCGTCCTGTCGATTTGCAGCTGAAATACACATTCACTGTTGCAACATTCTCACGCACAATGACGCCAAGCGTACAGGCAGAAATAGAATACGACGGCGTAACTGGCTATGGCGAAGCGGCAATGCCGCAATATCTCGGCGAGTCGTCGGAATCGGTTATGGCATTCCTGAAAAGAGTAAATTTGGAACAGTTCCGAAGCCCTTTCGAAATGGATGATATTTTGAATTATGTCGATAGCATTACGGAAAACAATACAGCCGCAAAAGCGTTGGTTGATATTGCACTGCACGATTTGGTCGGAAAACTTATGGGACAGCCATGGTATAAAATATGGGGATTGAATATTGATAAAATTCCTCATACAACCTACACCATAGGAATTGATGAGCCTGAGACGGTTCGCAAGAAAACACGCGAATATGTAAACGATTTCAAAATTCTGAAGGTAAAGCTCGGCGGCTCAAACGACAGGGAAATGATTAACACGATTCGCGAAGTTACCGACCTGCCTCTTGCCATAGATGCAAATCAGGGATGGAAAGACAAGCATTATGCGCTTGATATGATTCACTGGCTCAAGGAAAAGGGAATTGTACTGATTGAACAGCCCATGTCGAAGAAAAAGCTCGACGACATTGCATGGATTACGCAAAACAGCCCGCTTCCCGTTTTTGCCGACGAATCTCTTCAGCGCCTGAGCGACATAATGAAACTTAAAGATGCATTCAACGGAATAAACATAAAACTGATGAAATGCACAGGAATGCGCGAAGCATGGAAAATGATTAACATGGCGCGTGCGCTCGACCTGAAAATCATGATAGGATGCATGACCGAAACATCATGCGCAATATCGGCGGCTGCGCAGTTATCGCCGGCAGTTGACTTTTGCGACCTCGACGGAAATTTGCTGATTGCTCCCACTGCCGATCTGTACAAAGGCGCAACACTGCAAAACGGCAAAATGATGCCTACCGATTTGCCCGGAATAGGAATTGTAAAAAAATAAATAAATATAGCAGAATGTAAAGATTGAGTTCAAAACTTAAAGTATAGAGTCGTGTGGACATTTTTCCGAATAATCTTTGCAATTTGGCTGATAACTAAGGTATACAGAGGGATAAGCAAAATTCAAAACGCAAAATTGCGCAATGTACTGATGACAATCTTCACAGGACTGGTTATTGCAGGATTGATTATTGTTATCTATCCCGATTATATTCGAACAAATTCAATGATAAGCTATCCTGTTGAAGATAAGGCATATTCAGACACCATAGAATATTCTCCATACGCGGTATACCTAAATATATTCTTACAAGAATTGATTATGAAAAAGGGAATCAGAGCATAAAAGAATGGGAAAAGAGATAGAACTTAGAATGTAGAAACCGCCGGAAATTCAGCCGTTTGAAGAATGGAAGCCGGAACAGAACAAGAATAAAGAAGATAGTATAACAAATGAAAACTGATAATATGGGATGTTGTAAAAAGCGTTTCTATTAGTAGGTAAAAAGATTTAGCAATGATTATTCGTGGTAAATGTAAAAATATATAATAAAATGTAATTATACAATTTCTAATTGTTAACCTGACAGGCTTCAAAAACCTGTCAGGTCTTGTTTTTTTATTGACCATTTTCATTTATATTTATTGGTTAACAAATGATTTGTTCCATTTTTAAGGAGCAACTGATTAATGATAAACGAAGGATAGCCGGCTCGCGACAGAACTAAATACATGCTCAGAGCATCAAATTCCTCGTTCCGAGTGAAGACGTTCTCGCTTTTACTGACAAATTCCTCGTTCCGAGTGAAGACGTTCTCGCTTTTACTGACAAATTCCTCGCTCCGAGTGAAGACGTTCTCGCTTTTACTGACAAATTCCTCGCTCCGAGTGAAGACGTTCTCGCTTTTACTGACAAATTCCTCGCTCCGAGCGAGAACATCCTCGCTTTTACTGACAAAAGCCTCGCTAAAAGCGACAAAATGGCAGCACAGTACGAGTATCCGCTGCATGAAATCTGCATTATCAGTTTTGCAATTGATATTTTGATTATCTTTGCTGTTAAAATTTACAAAACATGACACAAAACATTCTAAAAACAGCGATGATTGCCGCAGCGGCAATTTTTATCGCAGGTGCGGCAAGCGCACAGCGCCACCCTGCCGAACCTGAAATGGTATTTGTAGAAGGCGGCACGTTTACAATGGGCTGCACCGCCGAGCAGGGAAGCATCTGCAAAGATAATGAAAAGCCGGCGCACAGCGTAACGGTAAACAGTTTTTATATCGGCAAATATGAAATAACGCAGGCGCAGTGGGAAAGTCTCATGGACAGCAATCCATGCTTTGTGCAGGGCGCCAGTCTTCCTATGGGACATTTAACATGGGATTCCGCTCAGGAGTTTATCTCGCGCCTGAACAAAGCTACGGGTAAAAACTATCGCCTGCCCACCGAAGCCGAATGGGAATATGCAGCGCGCGGCGGCAGTCGCAGCAAGGGATACAGATACAGCGGCAGCAACAACCTTGACGAAGTGGCATGGTATTACAATAATTCTTCCGACAAGTACTCCCAAAAGCCTCACAGTGTCGGCACCAAAAAGCCCAACGAACTCGGCATTTACGACATGAGCGGCAACGTCAGCGAATTTTGTTATGACTGGTATGGCGGCTACTCCGCCTCGCCTCAGCAAAACCCTACTGGACCCGGCGATGGTCGCGAATGTGTGTTTCGCGGCGGTGGCAACATGTCGGATGCAGAATACTGTCGCATTTCTTTCCGTAGCGGAGAGATACCAACCGAGTGGAATAGCAATTTCGGTTTCCGCGTGGCGCTGGATGGAGCAGTGACAACGATAGGCGCAGATACGGCAACCGTAAAACGCTATCACTTTGCACCGAAGATGGTATTTGTGGAAGGCGGCACGTTCACTATGGGCTGCACCGCCGAACAGGGAAACAGCTGCGACAGCGACGAAAAGCCCGCGCATAAGGTAAAGGTTGGCAGTTTCTACATCAGTCAATATGAGATAACGCAGGAGCAGTGGTACAGCGTACTGGCATACCGCAATCGAAGCCAGTTTGCAGGGAAAAACCGTCCTGTCGAAATGGTAACATGGAATGACGTTCAGGAATATATTGCGCGTCTGAACGAATACACAGGCAGGAACTACCGCCTGCCAACCGAAGCGGAGTGGGAATATGCGGCTCGCGGCGGCAATCGCAGCAAGGGCTACAGGTACAGCGGCAGCAACAACCTTGACGAAGTGGCATGGCATGAAGGCAATTCGGAAAGGCAAACCCACGATGTGGGAACGAAAAAGCCAAATGAACTCGGCATTTACGACATGAGCGGCAACGTAGGCGAATGGTGCATGGATTTTTATGGCAAGTATGATGCCTCGTCGAAGCTTCGCCTGAGTCCTTATGGATACGTGGTTCGCGGCGGATACTGGAAGTACGATATGGATAACTGCCGTGTTTCGCGCCGTTATCAGCAAGACTCCAATTACATTAGCAGTGCTATAGGCTTCCGCCTTGTATTGCCGGTAGAAGAATAGAGAGCGGAAAATAATGTAGCCGGTTTTTTTATTAACAAGTTGCATTAACACAAATACTGTGGATTACGAATCCACAGTATTTGTGTTTTATTTTATATGCTGTTTTAAATTCTTTACATTAATGCAGGCAGTTTCAATTTTATGGACATTGTAAGCATTGTTACATAATATAAACAATACTTGCAAAACTACGCTTATTTTTCGACACTTTTTGAAAAAGCAACATTTTGTGTAACGAGCGATAATTAATATGTTGCATTTATCAATAGTCGTGTAACGTTCAATAAAACAGATGTTACATTTTTGTTTCCTGTTACTGTCGCTTCGATTTACCTTTGTATAATGCAAAAACTGTGTTAAAAATGAAATTTATAATATTATTTTCCATGTAAAAAGAACAGGTATGAATTTAACAAGAACAAAAAAGAACAGGCTGAAAAAACTGTTGACAGGAAATAGCCTGTATTTGTGTATGCTGTTGATTCCTTTGGGTTTGTCAGCCCAAACCGGAATTGCGGTTAAAGGTCAGGTTACCGATAAGGATGGACCTCTGTCAGGAGTTGTAGTTTTGGTTCAGGGAACCAATAAATATGCTGTTACAGACGATAATGGCGATTATTCCATTACGGTAAGCGATGAAAATTCCGTTTTATCGATTTCTTACGTCGGGTATAAAACGGTAAACGAACAGGTGGCAGGCAGAACGCTTATCAATATCATGCTTGAAGAAGATATTGCCACGCTCACAGAATCTGTTGTGGTGGGCTATGGGCAGATGAAACGAAGCGATTTGACAGGTTCGGTTGTTTCCGTTTCATCTGATGTTATTACAAAATCGGTGGTTACTTCTATCGATCAGGTATTGAACAGGGCGGCAGGCGTGCAGATTACTCAAAACTCAGGTATGCCCGGCGCAAGTACATCTGTAAGAATCAGAGGTATAAGTTCGTTGAACGCTTCTAACGAGCCTATTTATGTGATAGATGGAGTAATTATTGATGGCGGTTCGTCAAGCGGTAACAATACAAACACAAATGCAATATCGTTTGTCAATCCTGCCGATATTGTTTCGATAGACATATTGAAAGATGCTTCGGCTACGGCGATTTATGGCTCAAGAGCATCGAACGGCGTTATTATCATTACAACCAAACGCGGACAAAAAGGCGATGCTTCGGTTACTTACAACGGTTATGCAGGCTGGCAGCAAATACCCGGAAAACTGGATGTGTTAAACCTGCGGGAATATGCAATACACCGTAATACGCTTGCAGAATTGGGCATTTCGCAATGGAACAGCAATTTTGTTCGTCCCGACTTGCTGGGAAACGGTACCGACTGGCAGGATGAATTATTTACAAGCGCTTTTATGCAAAGTCACAATATCTCCATTTCGGGAGGAAGCGAACGAAACACTTACGCAATGACGGCAGGATATTTGAATCAAGACGGTATTGCAGCAGGTTCGGGATTTAAGAGATTGAACCTGACAGGAAATTTTGATGCGCAGGTAAAAGATTTTTTGAAAGCCGGAATAAACTTTGCATTAAGCAATTCAAATCAAAAACTGACTGTTTCCGATCAATCGCTGATTTCGGTTGCATTAAGAACAACGCCCGATGTTCCCGTACGCAATGCCGACGGCTCTTTTGCAGGAACAGAAGAGCAGTTTATGCCGCGCAATCCGATGGCATTGGCATCGCTGGTTAATAATACAAATGAAACGACCGGAATACGCGGAAATACTTATCTGGAAGCCAAAATTTGGGACGGATTAACCGTACGTACCGAATTGTCCTTTAACTACGGCATTACAAATACATATAGATTTCAACCCAAATACAGCCTTTCATCAACTCAATTTGCCGACGACAACCAGGGCGATTATAACAAGCAGTACAACAAGTACTGGAACTGGAATACTGTTGCAACGTACGGCAAAACGTTCGGCGTGCATACCATCAACGCCATGCTGGGGCACGAAATGCAAAAATCATTTTGGGAATTTATATCGGGAAGCCGGACAGGATATATTGTGAATACCGGAATGCCTGGTTTGAATTTGGGCGATGCTACAACTGCCACCAACAACGGATATCCCGAATCCAGCGCAATTCAATCGTTTTTTGGTCGCGCGTTCTACTCGTTCGACGATAAATATTTAATAACCGCAACATTACGGCGGGACGGCTCATCAAAACTTCCGGCGGAAAATCGCTGGGACTGGTTTCCATCTGCAGCCGTAGCGTGGAAAATATCCAATGAAACATTCTTTAAAAACATCGACTTTCTTAAACATGTTGATAATGCGAAACTGCGCTTAGGCTGGGGACTTGTAGGCAACCAGAATATTCCAGACAATAATGCTTTCCGATCCGTGTACAGTACGGTAACAACAAATTTCGGAACAGGCTTGCTGGCAAGCAATACGCCAAATACAAACATAGTATGGGAAAAAACGGGTTCATACAATATCGGGCTGGACTTGAATCTGTTTAACAACCGAATCGAATTCATTGCCGATTTCTATTACAAGAAGACGCAGAATCTGTTGCTTCAGGCATCGCTTCCTGTTTATTCGGGAACAAGCGGAACCGGCGGAAGCGCCCGCCCGTGGGTTAATCTCGGTTCACTCGAAAATAAAGGCTTTGAACTGACATTGAGTACCGTAAATCTTAACACAAAAGATTTCCTGTGGCGTACAAATATCACGTTTTCGTTAAATAGAAATAAAATGCTGTCGATTAACACTCAAACAGGTACAGATGTCCGAAGCATTGCAGATCCCGAAGGCGGCACAACTACTCTTACGCGAACGGTCGTAGGTCAGCCTGTAGGACAGTTCTACGGCTATCAGATCATAGGACGTTTTGAAAAGCCAACCGATTTTTATTACAAGGATGCCGACGGTAATATAAAACGTACTCCCGTTATGTTTGACCTGCCGATAGATGAACTTAACGGCGTATGGATTGGCGATTTTATGTATGCAGACCGCAACGGAGATGGAAAAATTGATGAAAACGACCTTACCTTTATAGGAAATCCCGAACCTAAATTTACTTTCGGAATCAGCAATACCTTTACTTATAAAAACTGGGATTTGACTGTATTTCTCACAGGCTCGGTAGGCAATAAAGCAGTAAATTACATGCGGAGATGGATGGAAAATCCGCGGCGAAATATTTCAAACCTGTTTTCAAAAGCCACGCGGTATGCACAGACAGGATTGATTAACCCGAACGGATCCGACAATGATTACAGGAATCTTCAAATTACAGGCGGCGACAGCGACATGCCCCGCATACCTCTTTCAACCGCAACTTCCGACTACGACTTTGCATTCAGCGACAGATATGTTGAAGATGGTTCTTATCTTCGTATTCAGAACATATCGCTCGGATATACCTTACCTTCCAAATTAACCGGCAAATTCGGCGTCAGGACGGTTAAGCTGTATATTAACCTGCAGAACGTATATACATTTACTGATTATTCCGGTTACGATCCCGAAATAGGCATATCGTACAGCAACGGCAACCAGTTAACCGGAGTTGATTTCGGACGCTATCCTTCACCGCGTATTTATACATTTGGAATTAATATTACTTTCTAAATTAAAATAAGATGAATATGAACACTAAAAAATTAATATATTCGATTACGGTTGCATTAACCTTATCGTTGAGTTCGTGCAGCGATTTTCTTGAAATTACGCCAAGAAATGTAGTAACGGGAAGCAGTTTGACTGCCGAAAATCTTTCAGCGCTCACATCGCCCCTTTATAATATTGTATGGGCTGATTTTAATTCTCAATTTTATTATGGTTTGGGCGATGGCGCTTCGTATAATTTATACGCGCCCTATTCAAACTATATTTATCCTTTTGCCGATTTTTCGGTAACAGGACTTACAGGACCGCTGGTAAACGCATGGTCGTCGTTCTATCAGGTTGTGCAGCAAGCCAACAAAATAATAATAAGCGTAAACGAAAGTTCTGCAAGTCAGGATGCGAAAAATCAATACATTGGCGAAGCGCGTTTTATGCGGGGAACTGCCTACTGGTACTTGGCATCGCTGTGGGGAAATGTGATTATATCCGAAGACCCTGCGCAAACAGTAAGCAATCCGTTGATGAATACGCATCGCAGCAGCGATGTTTTCGAATTTGCCATACGCGATTTGGAATTTGCGGCAAAATATTTACCTGAAAATCCTCCGCAAGCAGGACGTATCGACAGATATGCTGCATTTGGAATGTTATCGCGGGTATATTTGGCGTATTCGGGATTTGTATCGGGACAGTCGAATCCAAATTCGGGAACGCGCGACAGCGAATATCTGGATCTTGCAAAAAAAGCGGCAGAAAAAGTTATCGGTGAAAGCAAATACAGGCTAATGGATAACTATCCGGATCTGTTTAAAGTGGAAAATAACAACAATTCGGAATCCGTATTTGCTTTTCAATGGGTGCCTGGAATGAACAGCAGTACGGGCTGGGGAGTCATCAACAATCATCAGGCGTATTTTGCATACAGTTCGGAAATTACCGGCGATGATGCCGCCTGGGGCGACTGGACGCGAGCTACGTATGATGTGATTAAGGAATACGCTCTTGCCGACACAATTCGTCGCAGGGCTACGTGGATGGGCTACGGAGATTTTTATCCGGAAATCAATAAAGCCAACGGCGGCTTACTTTGTGAACGAAGCAACGGACAGCAGTACCTTAATGTAAAAAAAGGCGTTGTCGGTTCTACAAAAGATAATCCTGCCATTGCGCGTATGAATTCCGCCCTGAACACATACATGCTGCGTCTGGCTGAAGTTTATTTGAATTACGCCGAAGCAATACTGGGCAACAGCGCCGCTACAACCGATGTTAATGCACTGCTGTATTTCAATAAGGTTCGCTATCGTGCAAAAATGCCCGAAAAGTCAAGCATTTCATACGAAGATATACGTTACGAGCGCCGTGTTGAATTTTGTATGGAAGGTCAATACTGGTATGATTTGATTAGCCGCTCGTATTACAAGCGGCAGGATGTTATAGAATACCTTATTGCTCAACACAGAGAAATTATTGTACCGTTTCTTTTTGAATCGCCCAATAATTTAAGTCCGGATACTTCGAGAGATGAAGCCTCACGCGCTATCGGCAATATTGATGCATCGGTATTTTTATTGCCTTATCCATCGGATGAAGTGATACAGAATCCATTATTGAGGGAAGCTCCGATTCCTTATCAGTTTACTGAAGAAAGAATAACAGATTTATTTAATTAAAATATATCAAAATGAAAAACATAATATACAAAAGTCTTTTTGCATGGCTCGCGATTGTAAGCGCATCGGTGATTTGCCTTACATCGTGCAAAGACGATGAAAATAACTTGAATACGCCATTGAAAATTACAGCAGTTTATTTGGAAGATTCACAATCTTCGGTACCCGACAGGCTCGTGGAATATGCCCGTCTGGGACAGACCCTGCGCTTGGAAGGTTCCGGATTTAGCGGTTTGCAGAAAATATATATAAACGGACGTTCTACCTTTTTCAATACCGCACTGTTGACAGATGCCAACGTGTTTGTAAGCATTTCCGGCGAAACTCCGATATTGGATGCCGACCCTGATATAAGAAATACAATTATTCTTGAAAAAAACGGAACTCAATACACATATCCGTTTGAAATTCGGCTGGCTGCGCCTTCAATTACTGGCGTTTCGCACACGATGCCTCAAGCAGGCGAAGAAATTACCGTTTACGGTACAGGCTTGCAGGGAATAGACAGGGTAATATTCCCCGGCGATGTTGCAGTAACGGGCGGGATAATATCCGACAATGTGGATGGTAAGTACTGTATTGTTACGGTGCCTGCCGGAATTTCCGACGATGGCGGCTCTTTGTTTATCGAAGGTATTAACGGCGGAGCATATTCTCCTGCTTATTTTAATTTCAAACGTGGGCTGTTTCACAATTTCGATAATGTAAATAACTATTCGTGGTCGTCGGGTATTGATGATGCAGGAACGCCTTTGACAGATATAATTCCTGCGTTGGGAAGTCAGCCGAAATCACAGGGCGGATACCAGTGTTTCAATTTTAGCGGAGCAACCATTGCCGCCAACGCCGATAAACGCTACTGGACTAACTCTGCCGACTGGCCTGCTGCAATGTTGAATGTGATACCCGGGAATACCGCTGCCGGTATGGCTGCAGTACAAATGGACATTTATGTCGAAGGAAACTGGAATTCGGGAGTTATTCGTATGGTAATGGCTGATGGTTCGGGTACCGACAGATATTGCATGCTTTATCGTCCGTGGTACAGAAACGGAGCTGTCGTGCCGTTCGAAAATCCGGGCTGCTGGTACACTATTACGCTTCCGTTCAGCGACAGCGACGATTATTCCGGAAAAACTTTTGTCGATGTTGTTGCTTCGATGTCAAATGCAAGCTATAAGCAGTCGGGACCATGGTTTCATAATACAGGAATAACTGATGTTTTTGAACCTGAAGCAACAGATGTAAAAGTTTATTTTGATAATTTGCGCGTAGTGCCGCTGGATACGCCTGTTTATGATGAATTTGGGGATGAATAAAATAATGTATAAAATTTTAAGATTAACAATATGAAATATTTTAAATTTATTTTCCCTGCAATATTACTTGCAGGAAGTTTATTTTCGTGCAATGATGTTGACGAATTTAAATATGGCGATGGAAGGACTCCTCTAACCGATATAAAAGACATTCCGCTTTCATTTGACGAAAAACTTGGACTGTACGGAAATCTGACGGAATATATTCCGTCGGGAATGTTATTGGGTTGCGGCATTGATATGGTTGATGGCTATATGAATAACGAAACATACCGCAATTTGACAAATGCAAATTTTAACGCCGTTACGGCAGGTTATCACATGAAGCACGGCGCTGTTGTAAGCAATACCGGTTCATTGAATTTTCAGACTGTTGATAATTTCGTTAACGCTTTGCCTGCAAATATTGATTTGTTCGGACATACGCTTGTATGGCATCAAAATCAGAACAAAACATATCTTAATCGGCTTACAGCTCCCGAAGTGATAGCTGCGCCGGGCGAAAATCTGCTGGATTTAAGCGCATTGGAAGATGGAACATTTACAGGCTGGGGCAGAAATAATGCATCGGGCATAACCTTATCAACAGGCGAAGGACGCAGTGGAGGAGATGCCGTACGTCTGGAAACGATCACCGGTGACAACGAGTGGGATACTCAACTTACTTCTCCCGAAATTCCCGCTGTAACAGGGCATACTTATGAACTTTCGTTTTGGATAAGATCCGAAGCGTTTGGTCAGGGCAGAGTTTCGTTTGCAGGAATGACAAACAACTATCCGTGGGTAAACGGAGGAGCGTTGTTTGATACGGATGAAACATGGCAGGAAATAACTTACTCAGATTTGGAAGCGGCAGACGACGTTATAAAAATATCTTTCGATTTGGGAAAAACAGCAGGCGTATATTATATTGATATTAACTCAATAAGTGTAACAGATAAAGATGCGGAACCCGCCTACGTAAATCTGATTGCAAACGGTACTTTAGATGATAATTTGGATGGATGGGCAAAATGGAATGGCGCAGACAACTGTATGACGCAAGCGGCAACAGCCGATTCATACGAAGGAACAGGCGCCCTGCAAGTAGAAAACGCTACGGCAGGCAACGAATGGGACACTCAGATACATGTAGATTTTACATCAGCGTTAGAGGAAGATAAGAATTATGAAGTTTCGTTTATGATAAAGTCGGATGCTGATGCTACCATGAGATGCTCAACAGCGGGCGGAACGGCTCATTATCAAGGCACACAAAACACAGGCGCTTCGTGGACTAAAATAACATGGGAATTTGTCGGACACGGCGACGAAACAGGATTGAATTTTGATCTTGGAAAAAGCGCTGCAACATATTACATTGATAACGTATTGGTAAGAGAAATTATTGATGGCGGAGGCGGAACAATTGTCATAGATAAAACATGGGAACAGAAAGTACAGATTATTGACGATGCAATGCGTAACTGGATTACCGAAATGGTAAATCATTATAAGAACCGTGTACACGACTGGGATGTCGTTAACGAACCAATGACCGAAGGCGGAAATGTTCGTCCGGGACAGGAAGTTACGGAAGCAGCCGATGAGTTCTATTGGCAATATTATCTTGGCAACGACTATGCCGTTAAAGCATTTCAGTATGCGCGCGCAGTCTGCAATGCCGGCGATAAGCTGTTTATCAACGATTATAATCTCGAATCGAATAACTCAAAGCTCGAAGGAATCATAAGTTATGTAAATTATATTGAGCAGCAGGGTCAAACGGTTGATGGCATTGGAACTCAGACTCATGCTTATATACGAAATGCAGACGAATCTACAATAAACGAGATGAAAACAGGAATCGACAACATGTTCCAAAAATTAGCCGCTACCGGAAAACTTGTCAAAGTATCGGAACTGGATATTCGAGTAGGTTCTACTTCTCCAAGTCCCGACCTGCTGCAGCTTCAATCGGATATGTACCGTTATGTGATTGAATCGTACGTAAGAAACGTACCTCAGGCACAGCGTTACGGAATTACAATATGGGGAATAAGCGATGGCAACAACGGTTCGTGGCTCGAAGATGATGCTCCCTGCGTTTGGGATGGTAATTATAACCGTAAACCTGCGTACATGGGCGTTGCAAACGGACTGGCAGGATACGATGTAAGCGCCGACTGGGACTACGGTTATATGACCGACTCGCAAAATCCGTAAAAGTATTGGATTGAATCGGTAAAATTCGGTAATTTTGAGGAAAGTTGTCGCATTTCGACAACTTTCCTCATGTTTATAGGCATATTTAGTCGTTCCTTAAAAAGTATATTTTTCAGAGATAAAAGCGTATAAAGATGTTTTTTCTGTTACTTTTGCCTTGACGCAAAAGTAACAGAAAAGGAAAAAATTATTTATTTTGCAGGGTTTTATGCTTGTATTGATTAAAACCCTGCAATTTTTGCATCTTATTTTCATTCATAATTATTTATTAATAAATGTTTTGTAGCCTTTTTAAGGAACAACTATTTATATTGAGTCTGATAAAAGATTACAGTTATAATTGTGGTTTATAAATTAAATCAACAGATCAGTCATTGGATAGCTTAGTGACCTTTTATAAATAACTCAGTAACCTTTTATAAATAGCTTAGTAACCTTTTGCAAATAGCTTAGTAACCTTTTATAAATAGCTCAGTAACCTTTCATAAGATAGCTTAGTATCGACTTGCCCTATAAATATGGTAAACGCATAATCGAATACTTACAAGTAAATGCTGCTTATTTTTGAAAATAATAATTTACGCTATGCCCTGACGACATAATTATTTTCCGTTCCATCGGTAGCTTTCGATATTTGCATTCGACAGGTTTAATGCCCGTTCAACAACAGTTTTTGCAATATCATCGACAGTTTGCGGCTTGCTGTAAAATGAAGGCGATGCGGGACAAACAATTCCGCCTGCAAGCGTTATTTGTTCCATGTTGCGAATATGTATCAGATTTAACGGCGCTTCACGGGTAACTGCAATCAACTTTCTGCGTTCCTTAAGCATTACATCTGCAGTTCGTGAAACAAGATCACTGGCGCATCCGCTTGCAATGCGGGCAAGCATGCCCATCGAGCAGGGAATAACAATAAGAGCGCCGTAATCGGATGAACCGGAAGCAAAAGGAGCGAACAAATCGTCGTTTTCGTATATGTTAATATGTTTGTACTTATTAATATTTTCACAGGTCTCGTAATCGAAAACCCGTTTGCCTGTCGGTGTAAATATTACGGCAATTTCATCAAACTGCGAATAGTGCGCATCAAGTATGTCGAGCATGGTTTTTGCGTATATCTGTCCGCTTGCGCCTGTTATTCCTATTATTATTTTTTGTTTTTTCATCTTCATAAAATTATTTTTGCAAATGTATGTATTTATTGATAAATCATTTTTACTTTTGTGAAAAATATTGGACAATGGAAAAGTTAAAAAAGCTGCTTTGCATTTGCATTGTATTTGCTTTTGCTGCCGGATGCACGAAATCAACATTATCGTTTACCGACAGCGAAATTGCAATTATAGATAAATACCATCAGCAAAAAATGAGACTGCTGATTTATGATGCTGCCGGCGATTCTCTGATTTTGCGGCAGCAAGCCAAAGAATTTTCAACAGCCGATTTGCAAAGCGATATTTTCAAAAACCTGAAAACGCAAATGCTGCTTACAGTTCAGGATACGGCAAATGCAGGCGTAGGCATTGCGGCTCCTCAAGTTGGAATTTCAAGACGTTTGATTGCCGTTCAGCGATTCGACAAGCCCGGCGAACCGTTTGAGTTTTATGCCAACGCTTATATTGCTTACTTTTCCGAAGATAAGCAGACAGGAGCCGAAGGCTGTTTGTCCATTCCGAATATCAGAGGCAATGTGGAGCGCTCGCAAACAGTAGTTGTAAAATATGCTGACATGGAAACGCTAAAGCCTTGCATCGACACCGTTTCGGGATTTACGGCGGTGATTTTTCAGCATGAGATCGACCATCTCGATGGCATTCTGTTCATTGACAAACTTCATCCGGATGCATGATTTTTACGATAAACAGTTATGGTTGCCGACTTCAAAAAAAGAAATTGACGATTTAGGATGGAAAGATATTGATATAATATTTTTCAGCGGAGACGCCTATGTCGATCATCCGGCTTTCGGTTCTGCTATTATAGCGCGTATTTGGCAAAGTATGGGATTCAAAGTTGCAATAGTTCCTCAGCCGAACTGGCGCGACGATTTGCGCGATTTCAAAAAGCTCGGCTGCCCGCGCCTGTTTTTTGCCGTTTCGGCAGGAAATATGGACAGTATGGTAAATCATTACACAGCCAATAAGCGCCTGCGAAGCAATGATGCCTACACGCCCGATAACAAATCGGGCTTTCGTCCCGATTATTCGGTAACGGTTTACACAAATATTCTGAAAAATCTTTATCCTTCGATACCTGTTATAATCGGAGGAATAGAAGCCTCGTTACGCCGGCTTACTCATTACGATTACTGGAAAAACGAGCTTATGCCGAGCATTCTTGTAGACAGCAAAGCCGATTTGCTGGTTTACGGAATGGGCGAAAAGGCGGCAAGGGAAATAGCCTTGCGAATTGTTGAAGGCGAAAAAACGGATATGCTTGCAAACATTCCTCAAACAGCGTATAAGACAAAAAATATTCCGGCAGACGAAAATATTTTATATCTTAATTCTTACGAAGAATGCAGAAACGACAGGAAAAAATTTGCTGAAAATTTTCGCCTGACCGAAGAAGAAAGCAACGCGTTCTCGCCTCGCATGATAGTTGAACCTGTCGGCGATTACAATATAGTTATAAATCCTCCGTACGCTGCAATGACCGAAAATGAAATAGACGAAGTTTATGATTTGCAGTTTACGCGAATGCCGCATCCGCGCTATAAAAATAAACGTATTCCGGCTTACGAAATGATTCGACATTCGGTAAGCATTCATCGCGGATGCTTTGGCGGATGCAGTTTCTGTACAATTTCGGCTCATCAGGGTAAATTTATAACAAACCGCAGCGAAACGTCAATCCTTAACGAGATAGCCCAAATCACTGAAATGTCGGATTTCAAAGGATACATAAGCGATATAGGCGGTCCGTCGGCAAACATGTACGATATGCGCGGAAAAAATATAAATATCTGCAGGAAATGCCGTCGAGCTTCGTGTTTATTTCCATCCGTATGCAGCAATCTCAACAACGATCACAGCAAGCTTACTGAAATTTATAAAAAGATACAGTCGTTGCCTGAAATAAAAAAAGCAACCATAGGCAGCGGTATTCGATATGACCTGTTTATGAATGAAGATGGATTTTTTGATAAAAGCTGTGAAAAATATTTTAATCAGTTAGTGAAACATCATGTATCGGGACGGTTGAAAGTTGCGCCCGAACATACATCCGACAAGGTTTTGAAAGCCATACGCAAGCCATCGTTTGAACTGTTTAAAATGCTGAAAAATGAATTTGACAGGATAAACAGGGATGAAAAACTGAATCAGCAAATCATGCCGTATTTTATATCATGCCTGCCGCACTGTACTTTTGATGATATGAAAAAACTGTCGGCGGAAACAAAAAGCCTTCATCTTAAACTCGAACAGGTGCAGGCATTCACGCCAACTCCGATGACTCTGGCTTCTGCAATTTACTATACAGGCATTGACCCGTACACAGGAAAAAAAGTTTTTACAGCTCGAACAGCAGAGGAACGAAAAAAACAAACCGAACAATTTTTTTCGCACAGCGGTCGTGATAAATATACAACAGATAAATAAACGTTCATTTCGAGGAAATGGAAAAGAGGCTGTATGTATACACAACAACCTCTTTTCGCCATCATTAATATTAACACAAAAAACCTTTTAGAAAGGCAAATCATCTATTTCATCCGTTGAAATATCTATAAAATCACTAGATGTTGGAGTCGGAATATTATTAAAACCGTTAGCCGGCTGGGATATTGATGCCTGTTGCTGAATGGCATTTTCGTCCGAAAGCTGTACGCGCCATGCACGTATGGAAGTAAACCATCGTCCGTTGGCTTCGCGCGAGTCGATATTTACGCTTACCGTTATTTTATCTCCAAGCTTTATTTTATCAAGGTCGCTTATTTTCTCATTCCAAAACGATATGCAAATCTTTCGCGGATACTGTTCTACTGTTTCTATTATTACATCCTGTATTTTCCATGCTCCGCGAGCGCCTTCGCCCGATTTGATATCCAATTTCTGTATAAGTATGCCTGCAATGTCGAGAGCCATTTTATTTTATGATTTTAAACAGTTCTATTTCAAAAATTAATGCTGAATACGGTTCGATAATGCTGCCTCCGCTTCTTTCGCCATAAGCAAGATTATAAGGAATGAAAAGCGTTATTTTTCCGCCTTCGCGGATTTTTTGTATTCCTTCTGTCCAGCCTGCAATTACACGGTTAAGCGATAAATTAATTTTTTCGTTGGCATCAAATTCGCGACCGTCAATAAGCGTGCCTCTGTATGCAACTTCAACTTCGCTTTCGGCTACAGGATATTCTCCCGTTCCTTCCTTTTCTATTCTGTACTGCAATCCGCTTTCGGTTGTAACGACTCCGGATTCATTTTTGTTTTTTTCGAGAAACGCTTCTCCTTCTGTCCTGTTTTTTTCACTCTTTTTTGCCTGCAGCGCACCCATGAAATTTTGAAGTATCATTCTGTTTGCCATAATGTCGATTTTTCCATCATCGTTGAATATGGCTTTGAACCCTTCAATAAACCTGTCGATGTCAAAACCTTCGATATTATACGATTTGAGGCTGTTGCCGACATCAACGCCGAATGCGTACGATGCATCTTTAACGTCCTGTCCTGTTTCTTCGCTTTGAGGATTTTTATTCGTGCCTTGCGCACACGACACTGTTGTAAACATTAATGCCGCAATACATAAAATTAAAATTTGTTTCATTTTCTTTTCGATTTAGAATGATTATTATTTTTGATTAATTTTTTAATTTCTATATTGTATATTAAAGCCATGTTTGGCTTTATTTTTTGTGTTATCCATGGTTCTATCGTACTGCCGAATGCAAGCTCGCTCGGAATGTACAAAGTAAATTTTGCGCCTTCGCCAAACAGCAGCAGTCCTTCAAAAAGACCTTTGATTAAGCGATTTTCGGCAACGAAATAAGCCTTGTCGCTGCTGCTTTCTATTGTATCGCCGTTGATTTGGGTTATTGCAATGTTAATATACGCCGTATCGTTCAGTGCTGTTTTTGCATCATTTCCCTGATTTATGACTTTATACTGCAATCCGCTTTCAGTGGTAACAACGCCTTCTTCATTTTTGTTTTTTTCAAAAAATTCGCGTCCTTCCTGAAACCGTTTTTCGTTTTCCCTTTTTTCAAACCGCATTTTATATTCTATTATGTAGCTGTTTGACTGTTCAAGTTTCAACTGTAACGATGCGGTATCGTTTTTCATCATATCCCTTATTCCCTGCTTTGTGTATTTCAGATTTAATCTGAAAATATTAGCTTCGGCAAGCTGATGCGCCCAAATAGCGCCAAGCAGGGCTGTTACATGTTCCTTTTCCTGTTGGGTATAAACCCGTTGCGGCGATTTTTGCAAAAATTCTCTTAACTGCATCGATAATGTATAGATATTATTTTCAGCCGATACCGGTTCTTTGATTTTTTGCTTCAATTGAGCTATGGCTTTGCTGATATTTACAAAGTTCAGCCTGTCCATTGTTATCTGGTAACCCCACATGAAACCGATACTGTAACTTAGCGAGTCAATCTCGTTTGACGAACTGTTTAATCGCGACTGACACGAAGCGGCAGCAATAATACTTGCCAGTACTGATATAAATATAATCAGTTTTTTCATAATCATTGTGTATTTTTATATTTATAATATGTTTTTCAAGATGCAAAGATACAAAATTACAATTTTGTTTTGAACATTCATTTGATTTTTTTTAGAAATCAGTCAAAAACGGATGTTTATTTCAATAATTCGGTTATTGTTACAAACGCATATCCCCTGTGTTCCAAATCGGTCATCAGGCTATCCAAAAGATTATACAGCTTATCTGTACGTTCGGCATCAACGCCAAAATGCATGAGCAATATGAATCCATTGAGTCCATCAGGATTCCCGTTTTCGTATTTCAGGATATTACCGTAAATAGTTTTGCTGTCGCGATATTTTCCGCCCATGCCCGGCACTGTATAATCTGCGTTTGAACCTGTACCGCCGGTGAAATTTACAAGCTGCAAGCCGAGTTCGCGTGTCCATGCCGAAATTGTGTCATTGTAATATTCGTATGCAGGAAGAAAGTACGGAGCATCGGTTTTTGCAATACTGAATTTTTGCATTTCGCTATAATTATTTTCTATGTCGTCGATATATTCCTTTTTTGTAACGAGCAGCGAATCACGTTTTTCCCATGCACAGTAAAGCAAATGCCTGTCGGAATGCGCGCCGAGATAATGCCCGGCGTGTTTCAGCTCATTAATTACAGGTTTGAACCTGCTCATTCTGTAGGCGTTTCCCGTGAAGAAAAACGAAGCTTTGACATTATGTTTTTTCAATGTTGCATAAATGGTTTCGTATCCATCCGAGTATCCATCGGATGTGAAAACAAGCGTTATTTTTTTCTCGCTTTTATCGCCGCGCACAATTCCGCCCTGTATATATTCAAATTCTTTTGTTATTTCCCTTTTTTGAGAATAACTGCACGCCGATATTAACAAGCCTGTGCAAATAAAAATGATTAGCTTTTTCATATTTCTGTTCCAAATTAGATTTATGTTTAATTTATTCATAATCAATCAATAAGTTATTCCGAAATCTTCCCTGTACTTTTCATTTATGCTTACAGGCAATTTTCCTTTAAATTTCTGTTTTCCGAAAATTGCATTTGCCGAACAGATTTGCGCTTCATCCGAATTGTCATAAGCGACTATTATTGCGGCAAATTTTTCGTGGTTTTTGAATTTTGAGATTGCATACGGATTTCCGAAAAACACCAAAACAATGTTTTTCTTTATTGTCAAACTGTCGATAAAATCAACAGCAAGCGTATCCATGCCGAAATTTGCACGCGCATACGGACGCGTATTATGATAGCCTATAATCACTGTTTCGGCATCCGACAGGCTTACGGCAATTGAGTCGATATTTTCTTTGACTGTTTCTGGTTTTAATCTGATGGTATCAATTTTGCAGTATTTTTCAAGTTGAGTTTTAAATGCCTTGCCGTTTCCGATTTCAATATATTTTACTTTTGTTGCATTCAGAGGCAGAATATTTTTATTCGACAGCAATGTAAGCGATGCTTCCGCAAGTTTCATGCGCAGCGTTTTTGCATGTTCGGTGTTTAATCTTTCCAAAATTCCCTGCGGATTTATCGGGCTAAAACCCTTATGTAATCCCAAATCGTACTTTGCAGCAAGTATTTTCTTACAGTTTTTACGTATATACCGTTTGGATATTTCGCCATTTATAACGGCTTTTTCGATTTCATCTATTGATTTTTTTACATCTACCGGAATTTCCAGAATATTGTTTCCTGCCATTAGCGAATACAGCGCAACCTTTGATGTATCGCGATTATGCAAAGCGCCTTTCATTTCGAGAGCGTCGGTAACTGTCAGTCCTTTGAATTTCAATTTTTTTTGCAGTAAGCCGGTACATATTTCTTTTGACTGCGATGCCGGAATATCGTTTTCAAACAGCGCAGGTATTCGAAGGTGTGCAGTCATTACGCCTGTTGCGCCACGTTTTATAAGTTCACGGAAAGGATATAATTCGTTATCGTTTATATGTTTTTTATCGTGCGCAATTGTCGGAAGCTCTTTGTGCGAATCTTTGTCGGTATCGCCGTGTCCGGGAAAATGCTTAAGGCTTGTAAGTATTCCTCCGTCCTGCATTCCTTTCATGTATGAATATGCTTTTTCGGTAACTTTGTATTTGTTTTCGCCGAACGAACGCATGTTTATTACAGGATTGTCGGGATTGCTGTTAATGTCAACAACGGGAGCAAAGTTAAAATGAATGCCTGTTTTCCGGCACTGTTCGGCAACTTCCGCTCCGAATTCATAAATCAAACCGTTATCCTGAATTGCTCCGAGCGTAAGCTGTTGCGGAAATTTTACGACGCTGTCCAAACGCATTGCAATTCCCCATTCGGCATCTATGGTTATAAGCAGAGGAATATTAGCCTGCGATTGAAGCCGGTTCAGAGTTTTGACATACATTGCAGGACTGCATTCACCCCAAATAATTCCGCCTATCTGTTCATCACGTATGATATTCGATATTTTATTTACATGCTCTTCGCCGCGCTCCGGATAACAGCCTGTAATAAACAGTTGCGCAATTTGCCGACGCAAAGTCATTGATTTTATCTGTTTGTTAATCCATTTTCGCTTTGATTCCTGCGCGTTTGCACATATTGAGCCTGCAACGAGCAGTGAGGCGATAAGCATAATATTAAAATTTTTCATTGTGAAACTTTAATTTTTACGGCAAATGTACATGAATTTTTCGTAAGTAAAAGGCAATAAGCGTCAATAAGATAAAGTAATTATGAACTTTATTTCTTTTTTTGCCGTTTGGGAAACCATCCTTTCTGTACGCGCTTTTCCTGCATTATTGTTTCACCTATGCCCCACAGCGACACAAAGCCCGATATGCTTGCAATCGATGATACCGTAATATTGCCGGAAAGCAGAGAAACCGCTATTCCCGCTATTCCTGTAAATAAAAAAAATATCCAGAATTTTTTTGTAAAATAATACTCGCCCTTGATGCATGCCCATTGCGATATGTAAATTATAACAAATAAAGAAAATCCTGCTATTATTCCTGAAAACTGCTCCATTGATTTTATTTTATATCCGTATTTCGCTGTATTCTACGCTTTTCCTGTTTGCCGGCTTCAAATATTGCCCAAAAGCACGAAAATCCGAAACAGCCCAAATATATCGACAGCAATACATTGGTAAATAACGATATTGCTATTGACATTAAACTGAGTACGCTGAAAATCAGTTTCAATTTTTTTTTGCCTAAACGGTATTCTCCCTTTACAACCAAAGGATGAAACAATCCTATCAGCAAAAATACGGATGCTCCGACTATTAAACCTGTGAAATACATTTTTATATTTTTGCTGCAAAGATAGCATAAAAACCACACTTTACACACAAACGCATAAAAATTAGCGGGTATCACTACCAGAGTGCGTTTATCAAAAGAATCTAAACCCGATTTTTCGTACCTTTAGAGTTAATTTTTAAAAAACAAAGCGTATGAAAACATCAGGGTTAGATGTGCACAAAGATACGATATTTTGTGCGATTTATGACGGAAAAAGTTATTCCGCAGTAAAAGGATTTTCGACGACAACCGTTTCGATACGTGCATTGTGCGAGTATTTGCAGTCGGAAAAAGTGAAAAAAGTGGCGATGGAAAGCACTTCCACTTACTGGGTTCCCATATGGGATATCCTGTATGCAATGGGGTTTGAGTTGAAGCTGGTTAATCCGCTTCACATCAAGCAAATGCCGGGTCGTAAGAGCGATGCAAAGGACGCTAAATGGATAGCGGAACTGCTGTACAAGAATATGCTACGCGGCAGTCTGGTTCCGTCGCCATTGATACAGGAATTGCGCACTTACACCCGCGAATACAGGACATTAGTAGGTCAGCGCACCAAAGTATTAACGCAGATGGACAGGATTCCGGTGATGTGCGGTATCCGTTTGAGCAGTTGCATCAGCAACATTGATTCCAAGAGTTTTATGCAGATTGTCGAGGCGTTGATACGGGGCGAAACCGATCCCGATACACTTGTCCGTTTGGTTTACGGTAACCGTAAAAACAAGGAATCGGGCAAGTTGAAAGAATCTCTGACAGGCAATATGAAAGCGCATCAGCGCTTGAAACTGAGCACCTGCAAACAGCAGTTTGATTTATTCGAAAGCCAGATAGAACTCTATCTGAATGAAATGGAGAAACTTTGCAGCGAACATTTCAGCGAAGAAATCGCCAATCTGACTACCTTGCCGGGTATAAGTCAAATCTCTGCCATGATCATCGTAGCCGAAACGGGAGGTGATATGAGTGTCTTTGAGAACAGCGGGAAATTTACCGGATGGACGGGACTGCGTCCGAGAAACGATGAAAGCGCCGGAAAATTTAAGAGTACCGCTACCACCAAAGGCAACAAACACCTGCGGGCGATTATCGTTCAGGTAGCCTGGGCTGCTTCACGAACAAAAGGCAGTTTCTTTATGGACAAATTCCAAAAATTAGCCATACGAAAATCGCGGAAAAAGGCTTTGGT
>JAISDB010000200.1 GCA_031265155.1 Prevotellaceae bacterium
TTCCGTATAACAAAGATTGCTTCAGCAAGTGTTTATTCCAGCGGATTGAGTAACCGCTGTTTTTTGCTCAATATTAAATGGAATAAACACAATGAAAGAAAAAAGGAAAAAGGTTGCCGAGGCGCAGGGCGCAAAGCAACAGATTAGCCCGAAGCAGGCTAATGCAAAGAAATCCAAACAGGCAGGTTTGGCAGAGGTATTTACTCTTGAGCGAAATGCTCAGGGCGGATTTTTATCAATCATATGCAAATAAAAAAGCGGACTTACAATCCGCCTTTGAGATCTTAGACTACCATAAACCAAATAAATAAGCCCGCAATTCCTGCAAGCGTTCACTAATTATTCTTGGTTCTTCTTGAAATTGTCTAAGTGTCAAAGGCAAGAATATAGCAAATGCTATTTTATATGCCTTCTATTGTGCTGTTCAGCACTATTTTTCTTTTTATTTCATACTCAAAATTTATGTTTAAAATTTAGATGTAAAATTACAAAAATATTTTGAATTAACAATTAACTCAAATTGATTTTTATTCACAATTTATTGATAATTATTTCAGTATGCATATTCCTGATTTTTTGTTGTACTTTTATCGTCGTAAATGCTTTAAAGATATGCAAAACGCTCAACTCTTTTAACTCCGAATAAACCATTTTTAGAATATTGAAATTTTTGTTTAACTTTGCATAAAATTAATTTATGGTTATTTAAAATATCAAAAATCTCATGGAACAGAAAACAAACGAACTGAATATCGAACTCGACGAAAAAATTGCACAGGGCACATATTCGAATCTGGCTGTAATTACACATTCTTCGTCTGAATTTATTCTCGACTTTATCCGCATAATGCCGGGATTGCCTAAGGCTCAGGTTCAAAGCCGCATAATTCTTACTCCCGAGCATGCAAAACGCCTATTGATTGCCTTGCAGGACAATGTAGCAAAATTTGAAAGTAAAAACGGACAGATAAAAGTCGAATATAACGAGCCGCCTGTTATTCCAATGAAATTTGGCAGTGGAAATGTTCAGGCATAAAACATACATAATCAATATAATGATTAAACATTACATTATTGGTTTATGCCTGATGCTATCGGTTAGCAACTTACCGGCGCAAAATTTGAAAATAGTTACAGGCGCAGTTGATACTGCATTCAATGCGCGTCATTATTTCAAGGGAATAACGGATAATGATGCGAAAATTTTTGTTGCAGGCAAAGAATTTCCGGTTTATTGGACAGGCGCCTTTGCCGCCGAAATTGAACTGAAAGAAGGCGATAACGAAATAAAAATAACAGCGCAGCGCGGCTCGGAACAAACAGAGCAGAATGTTCGCATATTTTATAGACAGCGTAGCAGTATTGCTGCTATTACTAAAAGTTTTGAAATAGAAAATGTCGAAATATTTCCTTCGGAAAATATGACTGTTACGTCGGGAGATGTTATAAAAGTAAGAGTGAAGGCAACTCCAAACTGTAGCGTAACATGGCTCGACAACATAAAACTACATGAATTGCCGATTTCGGAAACAGGCGGAACAGGAGGAATTTATCAATCGTCATATACTGTTAAGGATAACGACAGGAACTTCAAAAAACCGATATATGTCAAAATCAGTAACGGAAAAAAATCAATAAAAAAGGAAGTAAAAACCCGAATCAGCGTTATGGATAAAAACGCCGAACCGCTGATGCTGCGAACAAAGGGAGAGCTGCCGTATCTCAATTACGGCTTGGGAACCGACAGGCTTGGCGGTTCAAAAATAAGTCATATTATAGAAGGGATTGTCCTGCAAGCCGCAGGAAAAGTTGGAAACCTTTATAAAGTGCAGCTGAGCAAAAATTATCAGGCTTGGATTCCCGAAGATTGCGTTGACATTGTAAGTTCCGGCGTATTTAAACCGCAATCGCTTGTTGGCTCGTGGACTGCACGCGGTACCGACAGGTATGATGTTTTAACCGTTTCGCTCGCCGACAGGCTACCATTCAGAACATTTCATGAAGTAAGTCCATCGAGAGTAGTTGTAGATATTTTCGGCGCAACAGCAAATACGGCATGGATTACGCAATATCCCGAAACCTTGAAGCAAATAAAAACTCTTACCTACGAGCAAATAGAAGATGATATTTTTCGTATTATTATCGAGCTTTCCAACAATCATTGGGGACACATGCTTGAATATCGCGGTAATAATCTGGTGATAAGTGTAAAGCATCAGCCAAAGCTCGAACTCAGCGGCTTGCACATTGCCGTTGATGCTGGACACGGCGGAACTAACACTGGCGCACGAGGCACGACAGGCTCAATTGAAAAAAACATAAATCTTAAATTTGCAAAAATACTGAAATCAAAGCTTGAGGAAAAAGGAGTAACAGTAAGCCTTACGCGCAGTGAGGATGAAGATGTAGGCATGTCGGAACGCCTTTTGCTATTGCGTAAAATAAATCCAGACCTGCTTGTGTCGATTCATTGCAACGCAGGCGGCTCGCCATTTTCAGGCAAAGGAACAAGCACGTATTATCGGCATATCGGCTTTCGTCCTTTGTCAACATTCATACTGAAACGCCTGCTTGAACTCGATGTAAACAATTTTGGAAATGTAGGCAGTTTTAATTTCTCGCTTAACAGCCCAACCGAATATCCTAATGTGCTGGTCGAAACATTATTTATAAGCTCTCCCGAAGATGAAGCAAAACTTCTCGACGAAGATTTTCAAAATAAAATGATTGAAAAGATAATTACGGGCTTGCAGGACTTTTTGGATGAACAAAAGCAGGATTGACGGTTAAATTTATAAAAATTAACTATATTTACAAAAGAAATCACAACTCAAAAAGACTTAAACAGCTGAAAATAACCGCCTGGCAGTATAAATAATTATTATAAACTCTAAAATTTACAAAACATGGCAGATAAAAAATTTATAACTTGTGATGGAAATTATGCGGCAGCCCATGTAGCTTACATGTTTAGCGAAGTGGCAGCCATTTATCCCATCACGCCATCTTCACCAATGGCTGAATATATTGATGAATGGGCAGCATTCGGGAGAAAAAACATTTTTAACGAAACGGTCAGGGTTGTAGAGATGCAGTCGGAAGGCGGAGCCGCCGGAGCGGTTCACGGTTCATTGCAGGCAGGAGCGCTTACGGCAACCTATACCGCATCACAGGGTCTTTTGCTGATGATTCCCAATATGTACAAAATTGCAGGAGAATTGCTTCCCGGCGTATTTCATGTTTCGGCGCGTTCGCTGGCAGCACAGGCTCTGTCAATTTTTGGCGACCATTCGGATGTAATGAGCGCACGGCAAACAGGCTTTGCAATGCTGGCAACATCATCTGTGCAGGAAATTATGGATTTGGCGCCTGTTGCCCATTTGGCGGCAATAAAGGGACGGATACCATTCATTCATTTCTTCGACGGCTTTCGCACTTCGCACGAAATTCAAAAAGTTGAAGCCGCCGCTCAGGATGATCTTGAAAAACTGATTGACCGGAACGAACTGGCAGAATTTCGCAAGCGCGCATTGAACCCGGAGCATCCGGTAACGCGCGGAACGGCGCAAAATCCCGATATATATTTTCAAACCCGCGAGGCGCAAAATAAATTTTATGATGCAATTCCTGATATTGTTGCAGATTACATGCTCAAGATCAGCAGGCTGACAGGACGAAAATATGCGCCTTTCACCTATTACGGCGCGCCCGATGCAACTGATATTATCGTCGCTATGGGTTCGATTACCGAAGTAGCAAAAACAGTTGTTGACAAACTCAATCTGGATGGAGGAAAAACAGGCGTGATTACCGTTCATTTGTACCGTCCTTTTTCCGTAAAATACTTAAGTGAGGTTATTCCCGAAACGGTAAAACGCATTTGCGTACTCGACCGCACAAAAGAACACGGAGCTAACGGCGACCCTTTATATCTGGATATTGTAGAAGCGTTTTCAAACAGTAAAAATATTACCTGCGACAAAAAGCCTCTAATTACAGGCGGACGCTACGGACTGTCATCTAAGGACACGACGCCTGCGCATATTCTTGCCGTATTCAACAATATGAACGATGAAGAACCGAAAAATCAGTTTACGATAGGAATAAATGATGATGTTACAAATCGTTCGCTTCCGTTGCTGCCCGATATTGTTGTGCTTCCAGAAGGAACATTCGAAGCCAAATTTTACGGTCTCGGAGCGGATGGAACCGTAGGCGCAAACAAAAATTCAATTAAAATAATAGGCGACAATACCGAAAAGTACAGTCAGGCTTATTTCGACTACGACAGTAAGAAATCGGGCGGATATACATGCTCGCACTTGCGTTTCGGAGATAAGCAGATTCAGGCTCCATATCTGGTGAACACGCCTGATTTTGTAGCTGTTCATGTTCCTTCATATCTTAAAAAATATGACTGTCTGAAAGGCTTAAAGCATGGAGGAACATTTTTGTACAACTCGCCGTGGTCGATTGAAGAAACAAAAAACAATCTGCCCGACAGCGTAAAAAAATACCTGGCTGTGAACAGTATTCAAATGTACATAATCAATGCTACTGATATTGCACAGAAAATAGGCTTGGGAAACCGTACTAATACAATACTGCAGTCGGCGTTTTTCAAAATATCACAGGTTATTTCTTACGGTTTGGCTGTTAAGCAAATGAAAAAAGCCATAGAAAAATCGTACGGACGAAAAGGTGAAAATATTGTAAACATGAACTATTCGGCTATTGACGAAGGCGGAAATGTTATAAAAATTGATATTCCTGCCGAGTGGGCAAACATTGAACTGACGAAGCAGAATGACGAACGCAGTATTCCAGACTTTATTAAGAATATAGTTGAACCTGTAAATTCTCAAAAAGGAAACGACCTTCCGGTAAGCGCATTTTCAGGCTACGAAGACGGGACATTTCCTGCCGGAACTGCAGCGTACGAAAAGCGCGGAATAGCCGTGAATGTTCCTGCATGGCAAGCCGAAAGCTGTATTCAGTGCAATCAGTGTTCGTTTGTATGTCCGCATGCGGCAATCCGTCCGGTAGTAATGACCGACGACGAGTTGAAAAACGCTCCGAAGTCAATGAATACGCTTGACATGAAAGTGCCGAAAGAACTTGCCGGCATGCATTTTCGCATTCAGGTTTCTGTTTTGGACTGTACTGGCTGCGGCAACTGTGCCGATATTTGCCCTTCAAAAACGAAAGCACTGTATATGCAGCCTGTTGAAACGCAAGCAGAACAGATAGATAACTGGACTTATTCGCAGCATAATGTTACATACAAGGATAATTTGATAGACAAGACACTGAACCTTAAAAACAGCCAGTTTGCACAGCCGCTGTTTGAGTTTTCGGGAGCCTGCGCAGGCTGTGGCGAAACGCCGTACATAAAAGCAATAACGCAGCTTTTCGGCGAGCAAATGCTTATTGCAAATGCTACGGGATGCTCATCAATTTACGGAGGCTCGGCTCCGTCAACGCCATACTGTAAAAATTACCGTTCGGGCTTCGGACCTGCATGGGCAAACTCGCTGTTTGAGGATAATGCCGAATATGGTCTCGGAATGGCAATAGCAACCCGACAAATGCGTGACCGCGTACTTCAAAAGACGCAAGCACTGATTGCTGTTGAATGGACGCAACAACGAGTTAAAGACGCGGCTCAAGCGTGGCTTGATACTATGAATGATGGCGGTAATGCCGGTAGAAAAGCCGCTGACGAATATATTGCCGCCCTTGAATGGGGCATTATGGATATTGATGGAGCAATTACGTATCTTGAAAGCGCTGGAGCAGAATATGCGGATAAACTTGCAGAAGTAAAAGCAAAGAAAGCAGCGGGAGCAACTACTTGCGAATGTCCTGCATGTACTTTATGCAAAGAACTTTTGGAATTAAAGCAATACTTTGTCAAGAAATCGCAGTGGATATTCGGCGGCGACGGCTGGGCTTACGACATTGGCTTCGGAGGACTTGACCATGTGCTTGCTTCTGGTGAAAATATAAATATTCTGGTTCTTGATACCGAAGTTTATTCAAATACCGGCGGGCAGTCGTCGAAAGCCACGCCTGCGGGAGCAGTGGCGAAATTTGCCACGTCAGGTAAGAAAATACGTAAAAAAGACTTGGGCATGATTGCAAAATCCTACGGTTATGTTTATGTAGCGCAGGTAGCCATGGGTGCAAGTCAGGTTCAGTACCTCAAAGCAATAAAGGAAGCCGAAGCGTTCAACGGACCTTCGATTGTAATATGCTATGCGCCATGTATAAGTCATGGAATAAAGGCAGGAATGTCGTGTACGCAACTCGAAGAAAAACGCGCCGTGGAATGTGGATACTGGCACTTGTGGCGGTATAATCCCGACCTGGAAGCGGCAGGACAAAACGGTTTTGTACTCGACAGCAGAGAACCCGACTGGAGCAAGTTTCAGGACTTTATAAAAGGAGAAATACGCTACAGCTCGCTGCTTAGCTCATTTCCGCAGGAGGCAGCCGAACTGTTCGATACAACTCAGCAAAATGCCCTGTGGCGATACAGCCAGTACAAGCGGCTGGCAGCAGGAAACTGACAGGTGAATTGCCTGCAAAAAGGCTTGTCCCTAACACGGATAAGCCTTTTTTATTTAGTCGTTCCTTAATAAAGACAAAAGATAATAAAGATGTTTTTTACGTTGCTTTTGCCTTGACACAAAAGTAACAGAAACCCCTGCTCGGGCGTAGCGTCTCGCTACGTCGAGGACAGGAGCAAGGCTCTGCCTTGCTGCAAAGCAGGGGATTTGCTTTTAATACGACGCAGTCGAAAGGCCAATGTCATCAAGTTAAGAAAAAAAACGTTTTTCGTCATTGCGAGCGAAGCGAAGCAATCCAGATACAGCGAACATTCTGGATTGCTTCACCCTTCGGGTTCGCAATGACGAGCCTGTATTTCACGCTTAACTTGATAACATTGGTCAGAAGGCTGCACCGAGCGGAGGGTTAAAATTAATTAAACCGGCCTGCTTCGGTATTTGATTTTTTTGTAATTTTGCAACAAAAAATAAATAATCATGAAAATATTAAAACTTTATTGGTTTATTGGCATTATATGCAGTATTTGTTTGATTTCGTGCAGCAAAGATGAAGATATTTTTATCGGACACGGGAGCATTGTTTATGACGGAACAACATATCAGTTAGATTATGCAGATGTAAAAAAACAGTTAGGTACATACGTTACTGTAATTGATGGTGAAAATATTTATACTTATTTTTATTCTTTTAATTTATATTATAAAAATCTTAAAAATAAGGTTAATATCCAAATCCTTTCCCATAATGACGTAACATTTTCAGAATTATCGGGAGAATATCAAGTAACGGGAATTTCACTAAACACTTTTAACAGAACAATTCAAGCTTACATAAGTCTTACTGACTATAACTATGATGATTATTTTTACGGTAATGGTGCTAACGTTTCTTTATACAAAGACTTGCAGAATAATAATGTATATTCATTGAAATTAAAATCAATTAATGATGACAGTGATTTTATTACATGGGAAGGACCTTTTAACTTTCAAGCGCGTTAGTTAAATCATGCACTTTCAGTGCAAGACTTTAGCTTTTATAAATTTCTTTTTATAAACTTTTCCCATTGCTTTGTATTTTAATAAACTTTTACTATATTTGCGCCCGTATTAAAACAAATAATTATTAACCTGTTTGTCTGTACAGACAGATAAACGCAAAACAACAGAACTATGCTGGAATATTCTTTACATGAAAATCTGCTGACCGAACGCACAGACGACTATTCGGCGCAAACACACAGTAAGGCTTCGTACAACAGGGAGCAGTTTATTGACCTTATGCTTCAGCGCGGTACGCTGATGACTAAAACAGACGCTCTTGCAGTACTCAACAACATTGAGGAAACAGTAGCGTATATCGTTAAAAACGGCGGTATGATTAACATGCCGCTGTTCAATACCGGATTTTCGATTTCGGGCGTCTTTGAAGGCGCAGCCGATGTTTTCGACCCGAACCGGCATCACCTGCACGTGAATATCAGCAAGGGTACGCTGCTGCGCGATGCCGAAAAGGATGTGAAGCTGACAAAGGTAAACGTGGCATTGCCACAGCCGCAGATACTGGAGGTGAAAGACAGCGTAACGGGCAGTATCGACAGCCTGCTTACGGCAGGCGGAGTGATTGAAATAGTAGGCGTGAACATCAAAATAGCTGGCGAAAACAGCGCATGCGGACTGTACTTTGTTGATGCAGGCGGAACGGAAACAAAAGCCGTTACGCTCGTCAACAACAAGCCGGCGACAGTGATAGCCATTATACCTGCACTTGCCGCAGGCGAATATCACGTAAAGATAGTTACACAATATGCAGCAGGTAAAGACTTGAAAGAGCCTAAAACCACTGTTTACAGTAAACTGCTGCGCCTGCAGTAGCTTATCTAATTTTATACTTGCGCGGACAGGCATTGAAAAAACTCCAATGCCTGCCGCTTTTTTTCTTCCGCATGTGTAAGAGATGATCTTCCGCATGTGTAAGAGATGATCTTCCGCATGTGTAAGAGATGATCTTCCGCATGTGTAAGAGATGATCTTCCGCATGTGTAAGAGATGATCTTTCGCATGTGTAAGAGATGATCTTCCGCATGTGTAAGAGATGATCTTCCGCATGTGTAAGAGATGATCTTCCGCATGTGTAAGAGATGATCTTCCGCATGTGTAAGAGATGATCTTCCGCATAGGTGAGAGATGATCTCACGCATAGGTGAGAGATGATCTCACGCATAGGTGAGAGATGATCTCACGCATAGGTGAGAGATGATCTCACGCACAGGTGAGAGATGATCTCACGCACAGGTGAGAG
>JAISDB010000208.1 GCA_031265155.1 Prevotellaceae bacterium
ATTGGAAACCAGTCGTAAAGATACGAATTTTCAAGGTCATTTCCAAATAAAAACAAAGCATATTTTGTTGATATTCAAATAATTCTAAGTATACATCAAATTTTTGTCATGTACTAAGCTTCTTCTCAATCATTTTCTTCGAGAATAAATATTTCTTCTACTGTTTTACTGAAATATCGCGCAATTTTTAACGCTAATACAGTTGACGGAACGTATTTGCCCGTTTCAATTGCATTTATCGTTTGACGGCTTACAGATACTGCATTTGCCAGATTTTCCTGAGTTATATTCTTTATGGCTCTTTCTACTTTCAAATTATTTCTCATTTCTACTTGATTGACGGTTAGCAGACAGCAAATAGTTAAATCTCACAATAAATATCAGCAATGTAGTAAACATGTTATAAATCATAACGGTAAAAAAAGGCATGTTATAGATAAACATGCAGCAAAGCAGCAGCAGAAGATAATTAATGAACACAGCCCATTGAAGCGACGAAAGCCGCAATTCTGCAATGTATTCATCTTCCGTCTTCTCTTTTGAAAAAGCAACAAGCAAGCCTCCTGCTATAACGAAAGTTGCGATAATCGTATTTGCCATGTCGGTTTGAACTAAGGAAAAATACTCATTTCCGCCGGCAATTGCAAAAAAGGTAAACTTTAACCAGTTGGGCGTAATTCCGTCAATTAAAGTAGCATATATCCCAATAATTGAAAATGGAATAAATATAAACCAGCCTGTCAGTTTGTAGCGATGTGGAAATAAAAAAGATTTTTTCATAATAATATGTATTAAAAATTATGGCGCAAAGGTAAAGTAAACATTACATACAGACAAGTATATTTTACATTATTAATATAAAATAAAGTTAAATAATACTTATTGTAGTTAAATATTGATTTGGATTATTTTTCCAAACAGGTCGTAATCTTCGGAAAATGTGATTTTTACATTAATAAGTTGTTCATTAAAAAGGTCACAAATCATTTATTAATAAATAATTATGAATGAAAATCAAAGGTAAAAATTGCAGGTTTTTAATCAATACAGACATAAAACCCTGTAAAATAAATCATGTTTTTCTCTTTCTGTTATTTTTGTCTTGACACAAAAGTAACAGAAAAAACACCTTATATTATCTTTTATCTCTGAAAAATATACTTTTTAAGGAACAACTGTTTAAACTATTCAGATTTGCATACCAATAATTGAATGTCTGCTGTGTTCCGTCGTCCATATTGACGGTATGTGAAGTTTTGAAGGATGTTCCCAAACTGTATTTGACAGGATATTTGAATATTGGACCATCGAAACAAAAGGTATGGTATTCACCATTTTCTCCCAATATATCAACATTGTCAGGCAAATTTTCTACAAACGACCGGTCTACAGTCAATCCAATGTATCTTTCATCCAAAAGATCAGCCATAGTGGTAACGACAATCGTTTTCAATCCCGATTGCAAAAATTCCTGCATTATCTCAATAGTTTTCTTATTCCACAAAGGTTCTACTACTTCTATACCGTGAGGATTTAGTTGTTTTTCACGATACGAGCGCACATCGTGCAGGAATATATCGCCGAATATAAAGTGGTTTACTCCCTGTTTTTTGAAGTGTTCTACAGCCTGGAGCATGCAATTGTCATAATCCTTTATTTTTTCATCAGGATCGTATTCTGCAAGATAAAGAGGAATGCCGATACTGTCTGCTTGTTCCTGAAGCAGTGCAACGGGAATAGCATGCATGAACGAACGTTTATTCTTACTGTTGACTGTCGTCAACAGAGATACTGCATCGTATTCATTTGACTGCAATGTTTTGTAAAGTGCAAATGCAGAATCTTTTCCTCCGCTCCAGTTAAAAACCGCTTTCTTTCTCATATAACAGTAAATAATTTCATCATAAAAAATATTTCAATCTGTTTATATCATTCAACAGGATATTCAAAGCAACAGCAATCTACATCGTTGCACAGCAGCGCGCTTAATTTTTCACTGCTTAAAACATCTCTATAATTCATCGGCTTTCCATCAATCACTATTGTCCGGTAAACAAGCCTTATTCCATGACTGTAATCGACGTACCGGTCAACATGTCCGGTGTAAACAGGCTGAATGGGTTTACCGTCGGATTTGTGCCAGCCGTAAATCGCAACCCGGTTTGTTTTTTGATTTTGTAATATTGCCTTTGTAACAACAACATCTTTTTTGATTCCAGCAATCAGTCCTTTGCGTTGCTGCCGCTGCATTTCGATGATCCTGTTATGTTCGACAAAAGTGTGAAAGCTGTCGCGTGCAACAGTCATCGGTTGAGGTTCCGGCTTTACTTTTGCGGCTCTGTATATGTCATCGCAAATTTTTGGCGTGGAAAGGAAAAAGCCGAATTTGTCTGCAATCCTTTGAGCAGTTTTAGGCTGCATGGGAATGCGCATAAAATCATCGTTGCTGCCTATCATCAAATAATCGGGCATTACAAAATATTTAGCCTTGATGCGCTTGCCGTCAACGATTGTCGTTGCGCGTATCGTAACAAGTTTTCGCATAAAATCGGGAAAATTTCCGGAACATATTTCCCGGAAAATCAATTCTTCGCGCTGTTCGGCATTAAGCTGTTTCGCAACTTCGGCAAATTCGCTTCCCGACATTGCATGTTTTTGCCTTTGGGGAATTTTATTTTGATATTCGACTTTTTGCAGCGAAGAGCATGAAATCATAAAAACGCTTGTAATAACTGCAATTACAAACTTTTTCATTGTATTATTCTTTTTGCAAACTTGCCAGAGCCGCTTTCCAATTATCAAAAATCGGTTCTTTTATTATTTTTCCTTCAGTATTGATAACTCCCCATTTGCCGCCTTCCCATACAAAAATTTCTCCTTTTAAAACGGATTTTCCTCCAACGCAAAACATAGCCGCGTCGTTATGAAAAGAACTTACAAAATCAAATTGAGGCTCTATCGCCATTTTTCCTGCTTTATCTATAAAACCATACTTGCCGCCGACATAATGACTTCTGCTGTCCGGTTCAACGGTTTCTTTGTATCCGCCTACGCAGACTGCCGCAAATCCGTTTTTAAAAGGCAATGCAACTTCAAACTGCGGCGATATTACAATATTTCCATCCATATCGGCAAAACCGACTTTTTCATCATCATCAATTATGCGAAACAGTCCTTCCGAAATATAATCGGGACCATTGTCAAAAATGAGAATTTTAAAGAGTTTGTTACCTGATTTATCAATACCAATAAATCCATCTTTTACGGACTTTACTATTCCAATTGCTTTTATAGTGTCTATATAGCATCCAACATATATCAAAGGAATCACGGTATCTCCCTTTTCATTCACGTATCCGCATTTTGTAACTCCAAGTTCATACACTCCTTCCGTCATATCATCAATACGGTATAAATAATCAGTTTGAGGTTTTGCATTGGAATAAAAACCAAAAAGCAAAATTATCGGTAAAATTATTTTTGTTTTCATAATTCGTCGGTTTATTTCACTTCCTTTATTATATACATATATACCGGAAAATGATCTGCATATCCGCCCTGATAAGCTCCTCCTGCATAAGTACGCCATGGATAGCCTTTAAATGCGCCAGACTTCTGTACAAGAAAATTTTCATTAAAAACTCTTGCCTGATAGAATTTGAAGGTTGTCTTGTCGTTGCCAAGCAAGCTTTGGCTTACAATAATATTATCGAACAGGCTCCATGCATCTCTGTAAGCAAGCGAGCCTACGCCGTCCTTATACATTTTATACATCGGATTGAACATATCGCCTTTTGAAAGATCTTCCTGTTTCCCTTTGGCGCGCAAATGCTTGACAATACTTTCGTTTACCGGATCATCGTTCAGGTCGCCCATGACAATGATTTTTGCATTGGAATCTGCCTGTGTAATGGAATCTACTATGCTGCGGGTAAGGTCGGCGGCGGCACAGCGTAATGGACTCGTACGTTTCTCGCCGCTGCTGCGCGATGGCCAGTGATTTACGATGATATGAATCGGCTCATCATCAATAATTCCGGACACAAGAAGCTGATCGCGCGTAAAAAATCCTTTCTCGGTGGGAATCGTCAATCGAATCGAACGGCTTGATACGAGCTTGAATATTGCAGGCTGATAAATTAACGCTACATCAACGCCGCGCAAATCAGGACCTTCGTAATGAACTATTTGATAATTTTTATCCCTTATCGAAGGCATTGCAACCAAATCTTCAAGAACGCGGCGATTTTCGATTTCGCTTAATCCTATAACCGCAGGCCCTGCCGAAACTGTTTTTACGCCGAGCTTGGATATTACTTCGGCTATATTTTCAAGTTTTTTGAGATAGCGCTCTTCTGTCCACTGATTTGAACCTTCGGGCAGAAATTCATAATCATTCTTGCCTTCATCATGATAAGTATCAAAAAGATTTTCAACATTATAAAAACCTATGCAGGCAACACGGTACTTCTTTTTTTCCTGTGCGTTCAAACCTGATACGACTAACGCAAGCGTGCAAATTAAAATTATTTTTTTCATCATTCTATAAATTTATTTTGTTTAAATATCATTTTAGCATTAATTTTAATGATGACTGCCAATAAATTTTCGTTGTTTTTCTGTTTTTTAACATTGACATAATATGTGTTGAAAAAAAAACATCTTAAAATACAAGCAGTTAGCATTTTTCATATAAAATTAACAGTCAAAGATAATATTTTATTTATTTTTGCATCCCTAATTTTATTAAAATTTTTTATACAGGATATAAAACTATGTAGATATGAAACAGATTTTAGCACTATCAATTCTCCTTTTTGCTTGTGTACAGTTATATTCACAGCAAAATGTTTATAAGGGAAAAATCATTGAATCGGGCGCCAATCGCCCGGTAGCAGATGCAAAAATTCAAGTTGGCGATGCTGTGCAGGCTACAAGCGCAGCAGACGGCACATTTGAACTGACTTTATTGCATGGCAAACAGTATGTAGCTGTTGCTGCCGATGGGTACCAGCTGTATGAAACCGAAATTGACTTCGGAAACATTACCGATTTGGGAACAATCAGGCTGCAAAGAACATCTAATCTTAATCAGGAAATTGATTATATCACCGAAATAGAGCTTGACGATGACATATCGTCGGGGCAAAGCACTTCGGCGCTGCTGTCATCATCGAAAGATGTATTTTCGTCGATGACCGGATTCAATCTCGGTACTTTTCGCTTTCGACAGCGCGGATACGAATCGTATAATTCGCTGATATATATCAACGGCATGAAGATGAACGAAGTCGAGCGCGGTCAGCCTGTATTTGCCCTTTTCGGCGGTCTGAACGATGCAGTAAGAAATCAGACGTACAGCAACGGACTCTTGCCTTCGGACGAAACATTCGGCTCGCTTGGCGGAACAACCGTTATAAATACTCGCGCGTCAAGTTTCAGGAAGCAGATAAAGGTCGCGTATGCAGCGTCAAATTCTCAGTACAGGCACAGATTAATGATAACTGCAGCTACGGGAATGATGGAAAATAACTGGTCGTTTGTCGTTTCGGCTTCGCGCCGTGCCGGCAATGAAGGTTACGTGGAGGCTACATCGTATGATGCGTGGGCTTACTTTTTCGGCGTGGAAAAGAAAATAAACGAACATCACAGCATTGCATTCACAGCCTTTGCCTCGCCAAGCGAACGCGGCATGCAAAACGGTTCTACGGATGAAGTTTACGCTTTGATGGGCAATAATTACTACAACTCAAACTGGGGATGGCAAAACGGAGAAAAACGCAATTCGCGCATAAGAAAATCGCACCAGCCTGTTTTGACATTAAACCATTTCTGGCAGATAGATGAAAAATCAAACCTTACAACATCTCTCGGATATGTCTTCGGCAGAGACGGGCAGTATGCGCTTAGCTGGGGCGAAGCATACGATCCGCGTCCCGATTATTACCGCAACCTGCCGAGTTATTTCTCAAATCCCGAAATACAGCGCATGGTAGCCGAAAAATTCAAAAGCGACCCGTCGGTAAATCAGATTAACTGGGCGGAAATATATCGGCAAAACCGGAATGAAACGGATGCTGATGGAAAATACCAGGCTAAATACATTATGGAAGACCGCCGCAACGACCGCAACATATTTTCGTTTAATACGGTTTTTAATACCGCGCTCAAAGACAACATAGCCTTGCAGGCAGGCGCAGAAGTGCGCAACGTGAAAACCAAATATTTCAAGGAAATACAGGACTTGCTCGGAGCAGACTACTGGCTGGATATTGACAAATATGCAAAGCGCGACCATCCTACGGATGAAGACGCCTATCAGTCGGACTTGAATAATCCTAACCGAAAAGCGGTAGCAGGCGACCGCTTCGGATACGATTATATTATAAATCACACTGAAATCAGCCTGTGGACGCTGTTGCGCATGAAATTTGATGCCGTTGATGTTTATTTGGGTCCTCAGCTTTCAAATACATCGTTTTATCGCGAAGGGATTGCAAAAACCGGACTGTTTCCCAACAACTCGTTCGGAAAGTCTCAAACGCACAACTTTGGCGACTATGCACTCAAAGGCGGATTTACATACAAAATCACAGGACGCCACTTTGTTGATGGAAACGTTGCCGCAATGACGCGCGCTCCGTTTTATCGAAACGTATATCTCTCGCCGCGTACACGCGACAATGTGATGGACAATATGACAAGCGAAAAAATCACAAGCGCCGATTTGAGCTATATCATGCGGACGCCTTATGTGCAGGCTCGCGTTACCGGTTATTTCACCACAATAAGGGACAAAGCCGAAACCACAAGCTATTACGATGACTCGTACGGCTCGTATGTAAATATGACTGTGAACGGCATGAATCAGCGCTACGTTGGAATCGAGGCAGGATTGAAGCTGAAGCTTTCGCAAACGGTAACTTTGGAAACTGCCTTTGCGCACGGCAAATACGAATATACCAACAATCCTGCGATTACGGTTGCGCATGATGCAACTGCCGAAATGCTGGTGACTAACGAAAAATCGTATATCAAAGGATTCTATGTTGAAGGAACGCCACAAACGGCGCTTACCGCCGAAATCACATATAATTCGCCAAAATACTGGTGGATAGGCTTGGGCGGTAACTATGCAGCAAATTCATTTTTGGAATTCAGCCCGATGAAGCGCATTTTATCTCTGTATCAGAATGCGGCGGATGCAGATTATGATGTAATAAAAAGATACACGGCGCAAACACGCCTGCCGGAAGCGGTTACATTTGACATTTCGGGCGGGTATTCCGTTCGCCTGCGTTCAAACTACCTGCTGTTTATGTTTAGCGTGCAAAACATTTTCAACAAAAAGAACATCATAACGGGAGGCTACGAATCGATGCGCATCAATCTTAACGATTTGGAATCGGCAAGGTTCGACCCGCGATACTTTTACGCTTACGGTACAACGTTTTTCTTTCAGGTATCATACAGATTTTAATATAATAACCGTTGATTAACATAATATAAATTATAACTCAATAATATAAATGAAACAAAATTTAAAATATAAAGTAATGAAAACATTCATAAGAAATCAGATTAATTCGCTTGCAGCGATTATTGCAGCGTTTTTATGCGTTACATCATGCGTTGACAACAAGTTCGATTTTCCGATAGAGGATTTATACAATCACGGACTTGTTGCCAATATCAGCATTGCCGACTTGAAGGCGATGTATCAAAACTCGACCGTCGAAATTACAACGGACTTAATAGTCGATGGTTATGTATGTTCGAGCGACAGGGAAGGAAACATATTCAAAACCCTGTACATTCAGGATGAAACTGGAGGGCTTCCGATAGTGATTGACCAGAGCAACATTAACAACAGTTACCGCGTAGGTCGCAAGGTTCTTATAAAGCTTAAGGGTCTGTATCTCGGTTCCTACAGCGGGCTGATACAGCTCGGCATGGAGCCCGAAGCGGGCGAAGCTTCGCCATCGCGCATTCCGTCAACAGTTGTTTCCGATTATATTGTAAAGGATTACGAAGTTGCCGAAATAGAACCCGAAACGGTAACAATATCTGAAATTGCAAACCGCGACGAACTGATAGGAAAGCTTATCAGGATAAACGACGTGCAGTTTGCTACGCCAGATGCAACTTATGCTACATCTGACGCAAATACAAACCGCACCATCGAAAACAGGGATGGGCAGACAATCATTCTGCGAAACAGCAGCTATGCAACATTCGCACTGCTGCCGCTGCCTGCCGGAAGCGGCTCGCTGACTGCGGTACTGTCGCTTTATTCTACAGGTTCGGCAAAGACATACCAGCTGCTTATTCGCGACACAGCCGATGTTGCATTTTATAGCCCGCGATTCGGCGGCGGCAGCGGTTCCGGCGGAGACGGCGAAGTTATTCTCAGAGAAACATTCGGAAATGCCGCAAGCGGAAGCCCCTGGCCTTCTGTTGCAGACTACACCGGATATTTGAAGGAAGGAAAGGGCGCTGCAGGCGTAACCTATACAGCCGAAAGCGGAGCGGTGTCGGTGCGCAACAATTCAAATTCTTCCGGCTATTCCGGAGCATCCGGCGAATGTAATTCAATGATGGCTGCGGCAGGAGCAACTTTGCTCGTGAATGACATTGCTACATGCGGAGCGCGAAATCTGGTTCTCTCGTTTGGCAGCAATGAAACAAACTCCACGCTTGCGGTTTCCTATAAGATTAACGGAACAGCAAGCTGGGTACCGGTTACATATACAAAAACCGATGCTGCATGGGGCTTGGCATCAGCTACAGTTACACTGCCGGCAGGCGCAAATACCATTAAGCTGAGATTTACTGCAGCGGCAACTCAATACGGAACACGTATCGACGACGTTAAAATAACTACCGAAGACCAGACTTCAAACCCGATTATCGACCCTGATGACGGCAGTGGCGGAGGCGGTACAGGCAGCGGCGACGGCTCGCAGGCAAATCCTTACAACGTGGCTGCCGGACAGGCAAATCAAGGATTAGCCGGAGCTGTATGGACGCAGGGCTATATCGTAGGTTGCGTTAAGAATGGCGTTTCGACTGTAGCATCTGCAGGCGATGTTATTATCGGAGCCGCTTCGGGCTGGGATTCGCAGACAAATGTGCTTATTGCCGACGACCCTAATGAAACCGATTATACAAAGTGCATAGTTGTGAACCTGCCTTCTCAAAAGCCGTTGCGTACGGAAGTAAATCTGGTAACTCATCCCGAAAACTATAAGAAGACGCTGGCTGTAAAAGGCGTTCTGCGTGCATATTTCGGCATTAGCGGACTTAGAGATTCTGAAGGCGAAACCGCCGACTTTGTCCTGTCGGGTTCAGGCGGCGGCGGTACCGGCGGCAATGACATTTTTAACGAAACGCTGCTCACGCAGGCAAGTTTCGACAGGTTTAGCTCTTACAGCGCAGCAGGCGCCGAAGCATGGACATTCGATGCCCAGTATGGCGCTGTAATGTCTGGATATACCAACAATGCAAGCCATGCAAACGTTGACTGGTTCATTTCGCCAGCTATCGACATGTCGTCTTATAGCGCAGCACAGCTGAAATTCGACCATGCACGAGGGCCTGATGCAAGCATTACCGTTGGAATTGCGCAGGGCTGGTACAGGGTTTACGTATCAAACAACTATACTTCGGGCAACCCGACATCTGCAACATGGACTGAACTTACAGGCGTAACGCACGGCACAGGGGCATGGGCTTACGTTTCGTCGGGCGACTTGAACATTCCTGCGGCAAATCTGGCTGCAAACTTCCGTATCGCTTTCAGGTACGAATGTTCTGACGCCGAATCTGCTACATGGGAATTAAGAAATGTGGTTGTGAAGGAATGATATAGTAATTTGAAGGTTTGAAGATTTAGTAAATATTATATAAAACAGATTATTATATGCTTAAAATTCATCAATTTATTGAATCGTCATTGCGAACCCGAAGGGTGAAGCAATCCGGTTTCCATGTTCTTTTATGGATTGCTTCGTCGCTTCGCTCCTCGCAATGACGAAAGAATAATATATTGCAGATAAGGCATATAATGTTTTATTAAATATAAACTCTAATAAATCGTCAATGATAAATGAAACAGTGGTAAATAAAAGATGTTCCGTCACGAACAGAATGTCGGTGGAAAAAGAAACAAAACCTAACAGGTTTTAAAAACCTGTTAGGTTTACAAAACAAGAAACGTCATTGCGAGGAGCGAAGCGACAAAGCAATCTATAATAGTCATTAGTCGTAAATCAATAAGTCAAAAATGATGACAGAAAGAAAAAACATATTAAACAAAACAAACAGTTGGCAATTGTCAATTACGCACGAGATCTGCACATCCGCATCATTCGACTGTAAGGTTACAAATAAGCCTTGCACGGCTGCATCATTCGACTGTAAGATTACAAATAAGCCTTGCAAGTCTGCGTCATTCGACTGTAAGATTACAAATGAGCCTTGCACATCTGCATCATTCGACTGTAAGGTTACAAATAAGCCTTGCAAGTCTGCATTATTCGACTGTAAGATTACAAATGAGCCTTGCATGTCTATTGTATGTCAATTAACAAAAGATTTTACGTTTAATAAATATTGCAGTTTAAAATTATTAACAAATTAATTAAAAAAGTTATGAAAGAAACTATCATACGCATTAATTTGCAAAGATTAAAGAACGAAACACACGTTCAGTTTAACGAAAACATTAACGCGGTTTTCGTTAAATATAACCCGCAGACTTTGAACATCAAAGCTCTGTACGATCTGTATAAAGCGGCTTTCGACAACGAAATCGAAGCTCTTGACTTTATACGCAAAAGCGAACTTACAACAAAAATTGCGAATCAAGACCACAGGCGCGACACGATTTATCGCGGATTTGTCGAAACCATCAAAGGCGAAATACATCATTTCGACCAGGAACATGTAGAAGCAGCCGAATTGCTTTATGAGGTTTGCAAACATTACGGCAACATAGCGCGTAAAACGCTCGACGACGAAACGGCAGCCATCGACGACCTGCTGCGCGAACTCGACAGCAATGGCAACAAGTCGCTCGTAGAACTGCTTGGACTCGCCGACTGGCTGGATCAGCTCGAAGTTGAAAACAACAGGTTCAAGCAACTGATGCTCGATCGCTACGCCGAAACATCGCAGCGACCTGCAATACGCATGTGCGATGCTCGAACCCTTGTTGACAGGTGCCTGAGGCTTATATTCGACCGCATCGACGCGCTGGCGCTGGTGAACGGAATCACTGCTTTTGAAAGTTTTATAAAGGAGCTGAACGCCGTAATCGAACGCTATAAAAATCTCATTGCCCGTGGAAAAGGCGATAAAAAAGAACAGCCTGTCGATTAATATTGCAGGCAGTTTTGAATTGTATTAGTAAATGAATTTATATTTAACAAAAAATAAATTATGAAAAAAATTATTTTTTTGAGAACAATGCTTGCCGCGACAGTTATGCTGCTTGCAGGCATGAATTTACGGGGCGATAATGTGGTATATACTTTTTCCGTATTGGGCAGTAATAATATTAGTAATCCAAGCGGAGATATAAATTCCTCTGTTTCGTTCACAACGCAGAAAAATCAATCCAGTACTGATCCTGCTTATAACGGTACTGCAGGAGAGATTCGTTTGTATTATCATTCTGGTGGAGATGGAGGTTCTATAACATTGACGCCTAAAAACGGAGCTGTAATAACAGAAGTTAAAATCACAGCTACAACTACGCCGGTTGTAAAATATAATGTTGACGGAGGAGCAGATGCAACGGCGAATTTATCGGGAACTACGTACACTATTTCTGGAATATCAGTCTCATCGGGTTTGAAGATTAGAAATGCAAATACTTCTAATAATACCCAGTTTCGATTTACAAGTATCGAAATAACATATACTGCGTCATCCTGTAATGATGCCGACCTGCAGTTTGGCGTTTCGTCGGTCAGAAAACTTGATACAGATGCCGGTTTTACGGAAACTGCAACATCTGTAGCAGGCTCTACAGGAACAGTTACATACGAAAGTACAAACACAGGCGTTGCAACAGTTAATGCAAATACCGGCGAAGTAACAATCACAGGCGCGGGAACAACACAAATTAAAGCCGCGATAGCGGCAGCAGGCAGTTTTTGCGCCGACGAAGCGAGCTATGACTTAAAAGTGTATCCGGGCGCTAATGCAAAAACCTACGAACTTGTAACGTCTGACGCAGGACTGGCAGATGATGCGAAATATCTTATTGTGGGAATAAAAGGTGCGGAGTATTATGCGCTGGGATGGCAAAAAGCGAGCAATCGCCATGCAATAGAAATCCCCGTGGTAAACGACGAGGTTACAATAGGAGTTGCAGCGACGGTTTCCGCTACGCAGGATGAGGTTTATCCTTATGAAATAACTTTGAAAAGCCACGCATCCGAATTTATGCTGTACGATGCTTTGAATGCCGGCTATCTTCGCCCCAATACAGGCGGCAGTACAGGACTTTATACTAAACCGCAGGAAGCATACTGGACAATAAATTTCGGTACCGGCGCAAATCTTGAATGTACGGGTTCGGAAGATGGAGCCAATTTTGAATCTTATGTATTTATGAGGTTTAATGCAACAAATAATCCGCCTTTGTTTAATTGCTATGGCAATGCAACGGGTCAAACGGATGTTTATCTGTACAGGGAAACAGCAGCCACGCCGCCAACCGATACAGATCCTCCTGTACTGACTTTCGATCCGGCAAACAATGCAACGGATGTAGCTGTTACTGCTGCAATAACAATCACTTCCAACGAGCCGCTGCGGAAAGCCGATGGCAGCGAACTGACGGATGGCGACCTCACTCCTGCTCTCGTTGTATTGAAAGAAACAAATTCAGGCGGAACGGATGTACCGTTCACGGCAACGATAGATGCAGAAAAGAAAGTGATAACAGTTACTCCGTCGAGCAGTTTATCAAATTCACAGGTATATTATGTTGCAATAAACTCCGTAGCCGACACGGCAGGTAACTTAACAACACTGCAATCTGTAACGTTTACAACGGAAGCGGGAAC
>JAISDB010000019.1 GCA_031265155.1 Prevotellaceae bacterium
TCAAACATAACAAATGCGATATACATAATATCTGTTTTGTCATAACGGGTGAAAACCCTTCTGAATCTTTTGATTCGCCAGAACAGTCTCTCGACCTCGTTACGCCTTTTATATATTTCCCTGTCGTATTCCCACAGTTCTTTTCGACTGGACTTAGGAGATATAACCGGCTCGAACCCCTTGTTCGCAATCTGGTTTCGAGTTTTACTGTCTTCATAAGCCCTGTCGGCAAGCAGTTTGATTTTATACCAGTCAGTCATCAAAGAGCTGAAGTCTGCTGTTTGCAATAATTTCCGTCCCTGCGTAGCATCGTGCCTTTGTCCTTCTGAAAGATTGAATGCTATTGCAATCCTGTCATTTGCGGCAACCATATGAATCCTGGTGTTACGTCCTCCGCGAGATTGTCCGACGGATTGTTTCCCCAGTTTTTTAAAACGCCTGTGTCGTCGGGATGCACTTTTATATTCGTACTGTATATGGAAACGACATCAATTTTTATCGTAAGTATTTGCTTTTGTTGAAAACGGGTAAAAACGGTATTGAGTACTCCTGATTTTGCCCAACGGCTCATTCGTGTATAAATCGTATGCCAATTTCCAAAATACGACGGTAATGCACGCCGGTTGCAGCCGTTTTCAAGAACATACAAAATGGCGTTTAGTATCTCTAAATTACTTAAACTTACATTACCCCGTTGGGTCGGGAAACTTTCCGATACAGTATCGTATTGTGCTTTCGTCAATTTCATATCATTATTTTTCTTGCAAAGATATAAAATTATGTGTTAACACGACATAGTTAGTTGCTTCGCTGACTTTCTTTAGTTTCGGTGGCGTTGATTATAGCTTTTTGCGTTTCATAATTCGTTTGTGCATTCTGCAAGGCTTTTTTCTGCGTTTTCTCAAATTCTTCCTGCTGTTTGCGCTGATTTTCGATTATTCTTTTTGTGAGTTCCGATTGAGCGGCATCAATTTGCTTGCTTGTCAACTCTACGGTGTCAAGTTCCTCGTCAGACGCTTTTTTTATTATATCTAATTTTTTCTTTTCGTAGTCTTCTTCTACCTGTTTGATAATTTTACCGTACTGTTTTTCTATTTCATCTTTTTGTTCTCCCAACAGCTTGTATTCAGCGCCACCCTTGAGTCCCAAGCCTTCTAATTCTTCCTGCCGTTTTTCTATTTCTTTTTTTACTTTTCCGGCTTCGAGATTAAGTTTTTCAATCTCTTTTCGGTTGGCTTCGTCCTGTGCTGCAAGTTTCTTCTCTATACCCTCGTTCATCGCTTCGATTTCGGCAGCGTTTTTACGACTTACGGAATCTCTGCCTAACTTGGCTAATTCGTCTGCGTTTTTTTCGATGTCGCTCTTTGCTTCTTTTTGGGCTTTTTCTCGTGTTTCTTTTTCTTTTTCGATTGCCTTTTGCATAGCCTTTTCGGCTTTTTCGGCTGCTTCGGTAATATCTTTGTCCGATGATTTTTCGGTTATATCGGCTGAAAAATATTTACCGTACTTTTCGCGTAAATCTTTTATCCTTTCTAATCGTTTTTTTAAGTTTTCTTCCCGTTGTTGCTGTTGCGCTTTCTGTTTTTGCTGTTCTTTTTCTTCTCTCTTTTTCCGCTGTTCGTCGGTTTCTTCGTACCAAATATCAATATTGACCAATCCCTCTTTATGCTTTCGGTAATACTTAATAAAGTCGTTCATTCTATGTGCAAGGTCATCGATGTCATTTTCAACTCCAAGTTTTTTAGCAATATCAAGTACATCGCCGCGCAACCAAAGTTCTTTTCCATTTTTTACGGCGTCAGTAAAATCTCTAAATACGGCAGTGAATAATCCGACTTTGTTTGCACCTATATCGTAATCCTTTATTAATTCTTTAAGTAATTCCTGTTCTTTCGCCGCTAAATCTTCGTGCGCTTTCTCTGTTGCCTGCTGTCTGGCTTTCAATCTCAAATTATTTTCCAGTGCATCACTTACGCCGTCCAATGCCTTTTTTATTTCTTCGTTGGTCGATTTTTCTGTAAGCAGATAAGGCAGGTATTCGCCGTATTTTTCGTTCAGCAGTCTGATTGCTTCGGCGCGTTCATGCGTTCCCTCTGCTGCACTTAACGCCGTTTTTTTAAGCATGTCGAGAGTTGATTTTTCTTTCGACAGTTCTTTTTCAAACTCGCCGTATGCTTTTGCCGCCTCGTCGGTTTTTTTTCTGAATAAGGTAAATACACCGATAACGGCAGTTACTGCTGTTAATACAATGCCAAACGGATTGGCTTTTAGCGCTACCGTAAAGGCTTTCCATGCTACGGTAGCCATTTTTATATTGCCTGTGATAAGAAATTTCACCGCTGCAAACAGTTTGCCGAATGTTGAGGCTTTTTGTATGGCGAGAGTTTGCTTTTCTATTGCCGCCGTTTCGGCAGTGGTTGCCGCTGCGCTTGCTACCGTTACGGCTGTTGACTTGGCTTTGAATGCAGTATATATTTTCCAGATAGCGTATAGCCCTGTCCATGCTACTGTTGCATGAAATACACGAGTGGTAAAGTCTTTAAGGTTTTGTCCTATCATTGTAAAAAACTGCACAATAGAGCGGGCTGCGGGTGCAAGCTGTTCGCCAAGCCATATTGCAAATTCCTGAAACGCGCTTTGAGCGATTTTTACATCGCCCGTAAGCGTGTCGCGCATTGTTGCAGCGGCTTCTTTTGCCGCTCCGTCGGCGTTTTCAAACTTAACGGTCAAATCATCTATTCCGTCCTTTGAATTTGCAAGTATCGTAAGGGCTGTCATTGCGTTGCGACCAACTTCGTCGAATGCATCGGCGACTGTTATTCCCTTTTCGCTCAACTGAGACAACCGCTCCTGTACATCGCCGCCATCACGCGCTATTTCGGTAAAGATACGGCGTAATGCAGTTCCCGCCATCGTGCCTCTTATGCCTCTGTTTGCAAGAACGCCGAGCATTGCCGTAGTTTCTTCGAGCGACACGTTGGCTTCCTTTGCAATGGGAGCAACCGTTTTCATGCTGTTTGCGAAATAATCCAACCGCAGAGCAGTAGAGTTAAACGATTTTGCCATAACGTCAACTACCCGCTGCATTTCGTCGGCTTCAAGCCCAAATCCGCGTAAAGTGCTGCCTGCCACGTCCGCACTTTTTGCCAAATCTTCGCCCGTTGCAGTTGCAAGGTCAAGCGTGGCGGATGTTACTTTTAATATTTCGTCGGACGAAAAGCCCAGACGGGAATATGCAAGTTGCAGTTCGGCGACCTGCGTGGCTGTCCATTCGGTAGCTTCGCCAAGTTTCCGAGCGTTTGCGCTGAGTTTTGCAAACTCTTCATCGGTTGCCTGCGAAACGGCTCTCACGGCTGCCATTTGCTGCTCGAAATTCATAAATGTGCCGAAAAGCATTGTGCCTAATTGGAGTAATGCCCGATACTTTGCTTGTATAGAAAACAACATTCCGGGTATTGACTTAATAGCGGAAGCGTAATTGCCTATATTTCTACTGAAATCGCCTGCGGCAAGCGTTACTTCGCGCATTTCTTTACGCTGCTGCGCCAGTTGACGCCCTAACGCTTTGCCTTCGACTGTATTGTTTCGCTGCTCGGCAGACATTTTCCTGTAAGCGATATTATTCAGCTGTATTTGAGCGTTTAACTGGTTTAACGAGCCTTTTTCGCTTTCGGCTGCCTGCTTTTGCAGTTTTGCAATTTTATTCGCTTCCTTTTCGGCGTCCGTAAGTTTCTTACGCGACTTTTCTACTGTTACGGTAGAGGCGTTATACTGATTGAATACGTTTATTACTTCTTTTATTCCGTTGTTTTTGGCAACATCCTTCAATACTTTTTCAAATTCCGACATTTTCTTTGCAAGCGCATCGATTTTGTTTGCCATATCGGGGATTTTGTCAAGCCCTTTGATTTGAATATTAAAAATTTTTTCTATTTCGTTTGCCATATTAAATATTTTTTTTATTTTTGCAAAAAAATTAATTTTTTATATGAAAAGTTTTTGGGACATATTTATAATTTTGGAATTTATAAGAAATCCGAAAGGAATGATGAAATTCTGTGTTGTGGTTGTTTTGGGTGCTGTATTTCTTGCTGCTTTTCTTGATACTTTGAAAAACGGAATTTCAATTGACGGCGATGATATTCCTGTTATAATTGCCGTTTCGATAGTAATGATTCTTGGGTTGGTATTAATTACCCCAAAAAAGAAAAAAGCGAATAACAACAAGGATTTAAAAAACAAATAATCATTCATACCTACCTCTCTTTTATAAACTGACATTTCGTAGCCGCTCCGCTTTCAGGGTTGTAATCGTTGATTTTTTCGAGCCTGCAAAGCAAATATTCGCCGTCAATCTTTAACTTAAACAAGCCCCTGAAATCCTTATAACTGTCGTTAGGAAATAAAATACTTTCAATGTCTTTCGGCATCAAATATATGTAACACGTAATGCGCCTGCCGTAGTTGTACATCGTTATATTATACTCGTAATTTTCATGTAATCCCTTAATTACAGTATCATTAAACAGCAAATCGTCAAATGCGAGATTTATATTTTTGCTCTTAAACAGGGCGAGCGGATATTTTTTGTTGCCTGTGCCTGCTATTTCCGAAATTTCACACACAATTTCATCAATATTAAAATCCAGTTCGTCAATGGTTTTCTTCTCGTCAAATCCGATTTGTATTAAATCGTATCCGGGCAAAGCGTTTTCGTGCAGCAGGCTTGCATGTAAAATATTATTCTCAATATCAGTACCCTCGTTCATCGTTTTGTTTTCCAAATCAACCTTATACGAAGCATATTCGACTTTGTTTTTTCTGTTGTATTTATCTACCACTTCGTTGCCTGCCGCATAAGCAAGCTTTAAGGATACTCCGATATCGTTGCCTAATTCCTGTATTATAATATCCTTGTCGTAATCAATCCTGTCGCTCCAGTCGACAATACGGCTTGCGGCTTATCCCGAGAAAGTCGAAAAAGATGCTGTCGCGCTCGTTGGCTATGTCAGAATATACTTTTATGTTCACTGTTTCGGTATTTTTGTTCGTTTGTAACACTCCTTGCCTTTCAAAATTCGGGGCTTTAACCGGAGCTAAGCCCCGAAACATGAAAAACAATTACTGTCTGTTATGAGACACAAAAATATCGCAAAAAAAAGCCCAACGTATGACATCTTTTTGTCAGTAAAAATTTAAAAAGGGACAATAGAGACAGCAGGGACAAAAGTTAAAAATCAAAAATTTTATACTTTATACTTTTTTTATTTACCTTTGCAAAATAATTTTAAAATATGCAAAAATGAAAAAAATATTACTTCTGTTATGCACCGTTGCTATTATGGCTTGCAGCAAAGACGATGACAATATCCAGTACGACAATACAATAGGCTACCTTACCAATCTTGAAAGCGTGAAGTTTGGGATTGTAGGAAGATGGATATGGGAAAATGATGGCGTTGAATATCCTGCATCATTTTATGAATTTTTTAAAAATGGAGATGTAACTGCGTCCGGACTGTTGGGTGGCAGCATCAGATATGAAATTTATGAAAAAGACGGTGGATACTGGATTACATTACATTCAATTTTTGAAGACAAAGGCGTACTTCCATCCAATGATAGAATAGAAATACTTAATAAAACATATTTAAGATTTCAATCGGAGAATCTTAAGCGCATACCTGAATAAATACGGCTGCTGCTTTTACGTGAATAAAATCAATAACTATGTTCCCGGAAAATTAACAGAAGTAGAATTAGTGCCTTTGAGGTATTTGGATAGCTGGTAAAAAAGCAGAGCCTCTCGTGAATTTGAGAGTCTTTGCTTTTTAATTACCAACAAAAAACCCCGCAATAAGAGCGGGGCATGTCAAATTAAAAACGATTTTTGTAATAATTAAACGAATTGAGTTTGACCTAATTTTTCTGCAAACGAATGAATTGAATTATCAATTTTTTCGATAGTCTGCTTGCTTGGATTGCGTTTTCCTGTTACATAGTGGCTTAATTGTCCCTGATGTATTCCTGTCAGTCTTGACAAGCCGGCAAGCGAAAAATAATTTGTATAATACTGCAAAAACGACGCGGTATCGTAAATAAATTCAAATTCAGCTTCTACAAACTTTTTGTTTTCTTCTGCATATAATTCTTTCATTTCCAAATAACTTGCCTGAAAATCCTCAATGGCTTTATGTACTGTTGCGCCATCTCCATGAATACCATAATTTAACGTATTGTCGTTCAAATCAACATACACGCCATATGTACCGTCAATTCCTCTTTCTATAAATGCTTTTACTTTTTTCATATTCTTATTTTGTTTTTATTTTCAAAAAAGGGGGTTAGAGTTTAACCTCCGATGCTTTGCTTATGCTTTTTAATGTTCCCGATTTGACTTCCTGACTTGTGTGATAACTCAGTTCAAAATATTGATTGGTTATCGGGCTGTGCCAAATTGGATGTCTTTTTCCATTTTTAACAAACCGGCATCCTTCTGTTTTTAATTTTCTTTCTACTTCTGAATATTTCATTTTCAATTCATTTAATTATTACAATACAAAGGTAATGATATTAATTTTAATATCAAAATATTTCATCAACTTTTTTGTTAAATAATATTAAAATAACCCCGCAATAAGCGGGGTATCTCGGATGTTTACGAAGTCGTCAAAACAGGGTTAAATAATCGAGATTAATTCTTTTCCTATTTTATGCAAGCCTTCTACTATCTTTTGTCGCTGTGTTTCGCGTGCTTTTTTGCGTCCTGTAAGATAGTGACTTAACAGATTTTCGTTAATTTCTGTCGCCCGATGCAAAGCCTTTAATGTAGTTTTGCCGTTCAACGATTTTAACAGGGCTTGTGCAGTCAGTATATACAACAATTCGTATTGTGCAGGAACGGCGTCGCCGTCTTCTTTAAGTCCTGCAAAATGCATCTCTAAGGCTTCTGCATAAAGTTGTTTTACTTCTTCTATGGAATCGCCGACCGCTACGCATCCGTTAACCTGTGCGCTTGCCGCGCCGAAGTTTTTATCAGTCCATTCCACTATTACATTTATTCTTTCTACCATAATTGAATGTTTTTAAAGGCGGGAGGTTATTTCCATCCCGCTTGTTTGAAAATACTGTTTAATTCAAATTGCGATAACACTTTGCTTGGTTTACCGCTTACCGTTACTCGCCCTTTTTTCAGGGGGTGTTTGAACTGTCGGTGACTACCGACCTGTTGAACTATCGACCATCCGTCGGCTTTCAACATTTCCAAAATTTCAGAAACCTTGTATCTTTTCATTGGCTAATCCTTTTGTTTGTTTTGACAATACAAAGGTAATATATAAATTACCAAAATACAAGTATTTCATCATTTTATTTATTAAATAAAATGATTAACCGTATCTATACCTAAATTCATTTTTATAGCTGACACAGGCAATTAAAAGTCGATTGAACAGCGTTTCGCCGAAATATCGTCGATTGAATTTGTAACAGAATTCATCT
>JAISDB010000029.1 GCA_031265155.1 Prevotellaceae bacterium
TTTCGATTTCTGTACAACAATATTTTTGTCATTGATAGATGTTAGAAAAATTTATTTTATTATTTTTGCATAAATATTATTAAATATATGATTATAAAAAAATTGCTTTATGAATTATAACAAATAAAATCAAAATTAAATAAAGCGTTAGCTTATTCTTGTTTACTGAAATCTGGAAAATTTCAACAACAAAGTCTATACAAGAGATGAAAAGCAACGCTCACGGCAAATCGTGAGCTTTTCATTTGTATAGACAAGGTAATTCCAGAACCTCAGTAAACAAATAAGAGTTTACGATTTTTAATTTTAAAACAGAACCTATATGAATTATGACACACAAAATACCAAATCAATAATAGTCTCTACCAAACTGATTACAAAACAAATTATTGTTTCAGAAATAAGCCATATTGTTTGTGATGCGTATTTATGCAATATTTTTTTAGAAAACGATAAAATCACATGCACAAAATTACTTAAATATTTTGAATTGGAATTGGACGGTTATGGCTTTATACGAATACATCATAATACCATAGTAAATGCAAAATATATTAAACATATTGAAAATAAGACAAAAATAGTCATATTAAAAAACGGAATAAAACTAAGGGTTTCCTCAAGACGCTGGAAATTATTTAAAATCATTTTTATGAATTTATAGTTACATGTACACTTATCGCAAAATACATAACAGTTATTGATTGATTCCAAATAGTTATTAAATATGTTTATACATTTGTCATAAACACACAATCTTTATTATACCTTTGTGCCATATCATATTATAATATACACAATGCCGAATAAGGTTACATATTACTTTAGAATAAATACATGGGGTGCGTTTGCTGTTATTATACTGCTGTATTTTATTGCTCTTGCTGTTGAATTTAAATTTGTTTTTACGGATGATTTTTATTTTAATTCTCTGGCTGCCAGATATCAGCAAGATGCATTAATGAATTTTGTACGTGACGACAGAGCATTGGAATGGGTTAATTATTTTATTGTTTTTCTCATTGTATTAATTCCTGCACTTCTGATTTCATTTATATTGAACGCAGGCGCTGTTCTTCGTGAGTATGAAATTAAATTTGCCGAAATTTTTGGCATTACTCTTAAAGCGCAAATTATTTTCGCGCTAAACTATCTTATTTCTATTGTGTTAAAGGCAACAGGTATTATTGAAATTAACTGGAATATGATTGATAATAATTATTTTTACCAGTCGCTTGCATATTTTTTCAGAGACAGCGATTATCCGTTTTGGATAATGTATCCGTTACAGATTATAAATATAACGGAAATAATACATGTATTGATTCTTGCTTTGGGATTTTCCTGCATTTCGAAATTCGGTTATTTAAAATCACTTGGATTTGTAGCATTGTTTTATGGCGTTGCCATGATAATTTGGGTAATATTTACAGTATTTTTATATACAATGACAATATAACAACAATAAAACCGTAATTATCCGGCGGTTAAGACGGATAAAATTTTATAAGTTAAATTTCAATATTATGGAAAAATTAACAATTAATCAAATGGAAACCACAAAAGGTGGTAGGTTTATGGGAACTACTGCAGAATGCACGGAATGTGTTAATGGTACAGCTACTTGCAGGATCAGAAGTTATTTCTTCTGGATTAAGACTAGTGATAATACGGTTATTGGGTATTGTGATTGGTAGTAAATTTGTGGGCTGTCTCTCGTAGGCAGCCCTTTTTTAAAATAAATTTATACCTTTACACAAAAAACGATGAAAAAGAAAATAATCATAATTATACTAAACCTGTTATACTGCTCCTGTTTTTCACAAACAGACAGAAAAATTTTTATTGCAGATTCAATAACTCGCGAACCTGTAGAATATGCATGTATTGTTTTTGCTGATACCGTTGGCGGAACGTATTCAAACAGTAAAGGTATTTTTTACATTTCGCAAAATATTGGACAAATAGAAATATCAAGTATAGGTTACTATTCCAAAACAATCAATATTGAAAAAATTATAGATACTGTTTTTATATCGCCGCAAGTTTACGAAATAAGCGAAACAAAAGTTTTGCCGACAAAGAAAAAACGCAAGTCTATTGAATTGGGTTATGCAAACGAAAATAGCATATATTTCATAGGATTTATTTCAGGAGAAGAAATAGCAGTTTATATTCCGGCAGGTAATGAAAATAATACGTTCAGATTGATAAAACAGGTTATTATAAGAGAAAGAAATGCCCTTCAACGTCAATTGGATATTCAAAGGAGAGAATATACAGGCATTTTTAAAATAAATTTTTACGAAGCAACAGAAAATAAAGAAATCGGCGAATTGATAAATACCGAAGATATTGTTTTTACAAGTGAAATTTTAAAAAGCAAAACAAAATTGGATGTAGGCAAATATAATATTTATATGCCCGAAAACGGCATTTTTGTTGGTGTTGAATTTATGGAAACTATAAATGATGAACAGGAAGAAATAATCAAGATAAAAAAATTAAAAATGCGTGCGTTGCCGAATATTTTTATTCGCGTATCGTGGAAAATACCCAATTCTATTGTTTATGAAAAAAAGAAATTCCGTTATTCTGATAATAATTGGCATCGTATTGATAAAAACAATGAACGGATTAAGGAAATAAAGTCTTTAGATAAAAATTTAAAAGAAGATGACTTTTATACACCATTATTTTCAGTTGTATTGGAATGAAAAAGAAAGTAATCATAATTATACTAAACCTGTTATACTGCTCCTGTTTTTCACAAACAACCAGAAAAATGTTTGTTGCAAATTCAGCAACTCACGAACCGATAGAATATGCATGTATTGTTTTTGCTGATACCGCTGGCGGAACATATTCAAACAGTAAAGGTATTTTTTATGTATCCGAAAATATAGAATATATAGAAATATCAAGTATTGGATACCATTTAAAAGTAATTAATTTACAAAAAGATAATGATACTGTATTTTTATCGCCACAGGTTTACGAAATAAGCGAAACAAAAATTTTGCCGACAAAGAAGAAAAGAAAGCCTGTTGAATTGGGTCATGCAAAAGAAAACTCGCATGGTATTATGGGGTATCGTTCTGGTGACGAAATTGCTGTTTATATTCATTTAGACAATGATGAAAATTCATATAAACATATTAAACAGGTTATTTTTAATCTCGCCCGAAAATTTCAATTGGACAGAGAAGATTATACAAGCATTTTTAAGATAAATTTTTATAAAGCAACCGAAAATAAAGAAATCGGCGAACTTATAAATACCGAAGATATTGTTTTTACAAGCGAAGTTTTAAAAAGTAAAACGAAATTGGATGTGAGCAAATACAGTATTTATATGCCCGAAAACGGTATTTTTGTTGCAATAGAATTTGTAGGAAGAATAAACCCGACGACAGGAGCAATAGTTGATGATGTAATAAACCGCAGAGTACCGAGCATAAGAGTTTCATGGAAAATACCGAACTCTATTGTTTATGAAAAAAGGCGGTTTATGAATTCAAATAATGCGTGGCAAAAAGTTGATAAAGATTATGATGTGGTTAAATGGTCCAAACAATCATATAAAGATTTAAAAGAAGATGATTTTTATACACCTTTATTTTCGATTGTACTTGAATGAAAAAGAAAATAATCATAATTATACTTAACCTGTTATACTGTTCCTGCTTTTCACAAACAGCCAGAAAAATTTTTGTTGCAGATTCGGCAACTCACGAACCGATAGAATATGCATGTATTGTTTTTGCTGATACCGCTGGCGGAACATATTCAAATAATAAAGGATTATTTTATATTCCCGAAAATATAAAATATGTAGAAATATCAAATATTGGCTATCATTCAAAAACTGTTAAGTTAAACAAAAATACAGACACAATATTTTTATCCTCGCAAATTTATGAAATAAGCGAAACGAAAGTTACACCTGTAAAACAAAAAAGAAAGCCTGTTGAATTGGGCTATGCTAAAGAAAAATCTAAATATTCAATAGGATTTTTTGGAGGAGGCGAAATTGCTGTTTATATACCGTTAGATAATGAAAATAATATATTTGGATTAATAAAACAGGTTATTATAAGAGGAGAAACCGATATTGTAAAAGAAATAAAAATTGGTAAAATAACCTATAATACAGATAAAGCAAACTATACAAGCGTTTTTAAGGTAAATTTTTACCAAGTAAACGAAAATAAAGAAATAGGAGAACTTATAAATACTGAAGATATTGTTTTTACAAATAAAAATTTGAAAGGCAGAACAAAATTAGATGTGAGCAAATACGGTATTTATATGCCCGAAAACGGTATTTTTGTTGCAATAGAATTTGTAGGAAGCATAAATGCCGAAAACGGAGAACTTATAACAGATATAAAAAAAACCGGAATTTTGCATCGTGTTCTTGTGTCGTACGAAATAGCAAGTTCTACAGTTTATGAAAAACAAAAATTTAAACGAGAATTACATAGCAAATGGAAAAAATCTGTCAGGGATACTGTTGTTCACAAAGAATTTAATAATGGTTACACACCATTAATTTCTATTGCATTGGAATGAAAAAATGAAAAATATTTTAATTTTTATTATTATAAACCTGTTATGCTATTCCTGTCTTGCTCAAACCGACAGAAAAATTTTTGTTGCAGATTCCATAACAAAAGAACCTGTGGAATATGCCGACATTGTTTTTATGGATACTGATGACGGAACATATTCAAATAATAAAGGTATTTTTTACATTTCGCAAAATATTAAACAAATAGAAATATCAAGTATAGGTTACTATTCCAAAACAATCAATATTGAAAAAATTATTGATACTGTTTTTATATCACCGCAAATTTACGAAATAAGCGAAACAAAAGTTTTACCGACAAAGAAAAAACGCAAGTTGGTTGAATTGGGTTATGCAAACAAAAATAGCATATACTTTATAGGATTTATTTCAGGAGAAGAAATTGCAGTTTATATTCCGACAGGTAATGAAAATAATACGTTCAGATTGATAAAACAGGTTATTATAAGGGAAAGAAATGCCCTTCAACGCCAAGTGGATATTCAAAAAAGAGAATATACAGGTATTTTTAAGATAAATTTTTACAAGGCAACAGAAAATAAAGAAATCGGCGAATTGATAAATACCGAAGATATTGTCTTTACAAGTGAAATTTTAAAAAGCAAAACAAAACTGGATATAAGCAAATTTAATGTTTATATGCCCGAAAACGGGATTTTTGTTGCCGTTGAATTTATGGGAACCGTAAATGATGAACGTGAAGAAATAATGAAATTTAAAAAATTAAAAATGCGTGTGTTGCCGAATATTTCTATTCGCGTATCGTGGAAAATATCTAATTCCATTGTTTATGAAAAAAAGAAATTCCGTTATTCTGATAATAATTGGCATCGTATTGATAAAAACAATGAACGGATTAAGGAGATTAAGTCTTTAGATAAAGATTTAAAAGAAGATGATTTTTATACACCTTTATTTTCGATTGTACTTGAATGAAAAAGAAAATATACATAGCCATATCTGCTTTAATTCTGTTTTGTGTTTGCGGAATGCTTTGGTATATTTTAAAAAAGCAATATCAGCGCGAGCATTTTTATATAGAATCATTACCTGACTTTACTTTGTGTAAATCAAACTGTTATCCTTATAATATTGCCAATACGGCTAAATCCATTGTTGTTGTATATTTCAAATCCGATTGCCAGTATTGCATAAATGAAATAATGCAAATATCGGATAATGATAATATATTTAAACATGCGCAGGTTTATTTTATTACTGCCGAACCAATAGAATATTTAAAAGATATTGAATCGAATTTCTTTTTATCTCAAATCATATTTCTGCACGACAAAGAAAAAGATTTATACAATGCCTTATCTGTTAGAGGTTTTCCATCTGTTTATCTTTTTGCATCCGACAGAAAGTTTATCAAACGTTTCACCGGTTTTGTTTCCGTAGAAGAAATTATATCACATATTATAAATGAATAAACTGATTAAAAAAAGTTTTACCTTTCAGCGCGACCAGTCTGATTGTGGCATTGCATGCCTGCTGTCAATAATAAAATATCATGGCGGCAGTATTTCTATGGAACGTTTAAGAGAATTAAGCGGCACATCTATTGATGGAACAAGTCTTTTAGGACTTTATCAGTCAGCCAGTGAGTTAGGTTTTGATGCCGAAGGAGCGAGTGGCGACATGGAAAATCTTGTAAAACAAAAAGAACCCGTAATATTGCATGTCATAAAAGATAGTCAACTTGAACATTTTGTTGTTTTTTATGGTGTGAAAAATAACAAATTAATTATAGGCGACCCTGCAGAAGGTATAAAATTGTATAATTATCAGGATTTAAATACAATTTGGCAAAGTAAGCGTTGTTTGATACTAAAACCTGCTAAGGATTTTTCAATAAAAAATAATGACAAGAAACCAAAACAAAAATGGTTTTTTCATCTATTAAAGCCCGACTATAATATTTTGCTTTCGAGTTTTATAATAGGCATTTTATTATCTGCGCTTAATCTTGCGACAGCATTTGCTACTCAAAAGTTGATTGACAATATTATTCCATCAAAAAACATTAGAAATCTTTTTATTATTATCGGTTTTTTGCTGTTTTTATTATTTATTGGAGCATCGCTGTCATATTTTAGAAGTTTATTTTTGATAAAGCAAAACAAAAGTTTTAACAATAGAATAATTGCATATTTTTATAATTCTTTGATACATTTACCAAAATCTTTTTTCGATACACGTGCCACAGGCGACATGGTCGCTCGTCTTAATGATACAACTCGAATTCAGAGTTTTATTTCTCAGTTGGTTGGAAGCTTTGCAATTGATTTTATTATGTTTACGGCATCTTTGTGTTTCATTTTTTATTTTTCAACATCATTTGGATGTTTTGTCATATCGTTCTTTTTATTCTATTTTGTAATTATTCGATTACAAATTAAGAAGGTCATAAAATATCAAAAACGAATAATGGAACAATATGCTAATGTTGAAACAAACTATATCAATACTATTGAAGGAATTAGTGATATAAAAAATTTCAACAGACAAGATTTATTCAATAATCAGAATCTATCTGTTTATGATGAATATCAGAAAAAAATATATGATTTAGGTTATTTTCAAACAAAATTGACTTTTCTGAATAATCTTCTAAGTTATATTTTTTTAATTACAATATTTGGATTTGGGGCATTGCAGGTTATTGAAAATAAATTGATGCTTGGCGTTTTTATGGCAATATTTGGAGTAAGTTCTGCAATTTTACCTTACATTGCAAATCTTACAATGATAATAATTCCGCTTAACGGAGCTAAAATTGCATTCGACCGTATGTATGAATTTACAGGGTTGCCTAAAGAAATCGAAACCGATAAAAATGATTTTAACTTTAACAGTATTAAAGCTAAAAACCTTTCTTTTAGATTTGCAGGAAGAAAACAATTATTCTCAAACGTTTCATTTGAAATAAGAAAAAATGAAATAATTGCAATAGTTGGCGAAAACGGATGCGGTAAAAGTACATTATCTCAAATATTAAGTAAATCGTATGATTATGAAAATGGTATAATAAGCATAAACAATGAACTGCCGATACAAAATATTAACATATCAAAATGGAGAGATATAATATCTGTTGTACCGCAACAGATACATATCTTTAATGGAACTGTAATAGAAAATATAGCGATGCGCTTTGGAGATAATAACTATCATGATGTTGACAATTTTTTACGTGAAAATAACCTTATACACCTTTTCGATGAATTTCCATCGGGACTTATGACAATAGCAGGTGAAATAGGCGTCAATATATCAGGCGGACAAAAACAATTGATAGCTATTGCTCGTGCATTATTTAAACAACCTCAACTTTTAATTCTTGATGAAGCAACGTCTGCAATGGATATTGAAAAAGAAAATTTTATAATACAGCATCTGCGCAAAATAAAACACAAAACGGCAGTAATTTTTATAACGCATAAAATACATATATTAAAAAATATTGTAGATAGAATCTATGTCTTTGACAATGGAAATACAAATTTATGCGGCAATCACGAACAATTAATGAAATCCGATAATTTTTACAGTAAATTCTGGAAACAATTGTAAATCATAATTTTATAAAAATAAAAAATATCATGTTCGATTTAAATTCGCAACCGGCAGCAATTTCTATTTTCGTGCTGCCACAACGCATGCTTTTTTTATTTTTGTAACTTCGCCCTGCAAGTTAAAATATTCGATATAAACTATATAAATGCCAATGTTTACCTTTTGTTTTTTGCTGTTCAGCCCGTTCCATGTAAAATTTCCCTGCGTGCCGAGCAAGGCGCTGTTTTGTACGTCTGTAACCATGCGTCCGTGCGAGTCGTATATTTTTATATTTGCAACGTATCCCGATTCTGGCATGGCGTAAGTAATAATCAGTTCATCGTCAATGCCGCTGTTGTCGGGCGAAAACGTTTGCGACGAAATGTCAAAGCCGTAACTTTCGGATTTAAATTCTGCCTGCGAATTTTTGTAAGTCGGCGTTGCATAACCTGCATCGCTCGATGCCGAATGCCAGTTAGAGGCGTCGTTTGTCGGCTTTTCATAGCTTGTACGCTCAAGTGAAACTCCTTCTGCATTAGACAAAAACCTGAAGTGCATTTTTTCACTGTACGAAAATTCATCTGTGACATTTTGCTGTTCGTCAAGCAATGCAACTGTTCCATCGGTATTGGCATACGCCGGTAATCTTTCCATTGCAATCATACTTTCGGGATTTTGCACATAGTACTGCTGCCTGACTTTTTCGGGATTTGTTGTAAATACGGCAAAATGCTGAGGCGGCAAAAAAATGCTTTTCGTCGCTGTCGGGTATATTGACTGTAATAATCCCGTACTTTTGTTACGTGTTGCCAGAAATAAATCTTTAATATCAATGTTTTTTTGCGAGCGATTGTAAATTTCAACAAAATCAACGTTGTCCGGGTAAGGATTAAAAAGCACTTCGTTTATAATGACATCGCCGTTTTGCGGCTTGTACATTCTGCCGAAAGCAAGGCTGAAGTCAACAAGACTGTTCCCGGCAAGGTCGGCAAAGGTATTTTGTATCGTAAGATTGTAAATCACGCCTGTCCTGACTGTATCGCCAAACGTTAATACCGTTTCATTATGATTTGCAGTTACGCTTATCGGATTTCCAATGTTACCGTCAACGAAATAAATTTCGGTCTGCGATGCTGTTTCGGCATTTACAGGTTCATTAAAAACAAGTTGCAGTTTGTTGTTGTCGATAATTTCCCATTTTGCAAGCACTGGCGGTTCGTTGTCGGGATTGTCGCTAAATATCGAATTTTCCTGTCCCGGCGTTCCGCCTTTTTCATCATTACTTGATTTCCAGTTACTGTTCAATTCCGAAAGGTTGTTAAAATCTGTTTTTTCGAGCGACCAGCCACCTGCTGCCTTGCCGGTATCGCTGTGCCAGTCGGGCAAATAGCTAACAGCCGCAATCAGACTGTTCTCTTTGTCAACAAGTTTTATACTTTGACCCGCATACGTCAAGGTAGGAAACGAAACTGCGGAAATAACCTTTCCGTATGGCGACAAATCGGCAACAGCGCCTGATGTACAGATAATGGCATACGAGCCTGCAGGAATACTGTCGGCTGCAATGCGCGATTCGCCGGATGTGCCGTACAGTATTTTCCAGTCGCCAATGTTTATGCCGTATTGCGTGCGGTTGTACAGTTCGATGTATTTTCTGTCGGGCAAGCCGACAGCAGGCTCGGGACGAAACATTATTTCGTTGAAAACAATATCTCCGTAATCAAAATTATCAATAAAAAACGTTTTAACAGCTGTTGTCGTAATATCGTCTTCATCTGTCATGCTGTTTATTGAGACTGTAAATTTACGTCCGTGCAAAGTTTCGGTTGTTACAACAATCCTGTCCGAATTTTGCCCTTCGACGGTTTGCGAAACCGTATTTACAGTTTCTCCATTTTGATTTGTTAAACTTATATTTCCAATGCTTTTCACCGGTTTGCTCACCGATACCGAAAGCTGCGACCTGCTTAATTTTTCAATGCTTACAATCTGCGCCGGCAATATGCTTGACGTTGCTGTAAGTTTGTCGAACCAAAGCCGCCGGTCGGCGCTTGAAGTATAGGCATAAAGCAATCCGAAATGGCTAAAGTCAATATGTTCCGTGTCAACTGTCGGCGTTCCGGCAGTTTCAAAATTTTCAAAACTTCCTGTAGTATCAATGCGTACATTCCATTCTCCGTCTGTTTTCCTTACGACTTCTATTGCCGCTTTTCCTGTGGCTTTTATAGATGTTTCCCAATTAATATTCGTATTTAAAAGTTGAGTTGCCGTTCCGTTTGTAAGTTTATAAAGATAGACAAAATCGCTGCTTCCAACAAAATTAACGCCAATAGCGTAGGCATTTACAGCGCTGTCTTTCATCATCGCTTCCGCATCCCTGTCGCTCATTAGAAAGGCAGCCCAAAAATTGGATGCCGATGGATTGTATCCATGTCTGACTAAAAATTTCCATGTAACATTTCCTGCCGTAACATCAATATTTTCTGCGGGAATGGAAATTCTGTCGTATCCGGCAGATGTATTGTCGAAAACGTGTTTCAGCGAAAAGTTTCCTTCCAAAGCTTCTGTTTGCGATGCTTCCCATCGATTTTCGGGCGCCTGCTTCCATGAGCCGGTACCGCTTGATTCAAAATTTTCCGCAATTTGCGCCTGCAGTAAAACAGGAATCAGCAAAATCAATATAAACAATCTGTATTTCATTGCTTTTAGTGTAATGATTTGCAAAAATAATATTTTATTTTGAAATGACAAATTATTCTGTCCGGAATTATCCGTTCCTGAATAGCTGACAGCAGCTATTCAATGCCTGAATATTTTTGCCTGTAACCGAATCCTGTCAGGTTTATAATGAAAGTTTACAATGACGAAAACAAACAAAAAACAGCTGTTTTTTAACACTTCTTGAAATTTTTTTTGTCCGATAATTTACATTATAGGACATGCAAAGTTATATACATATTTTGTTACAGGCAAAAATAATTTTTTAACAATTATATAAAAAAGTGGATATATTGCTGATAATCATGCGATTTTTTTGTCCTATAATGTAAATTATCGGACAGGGCGGTAATAAGAACGCAAAATAAATTTAATTGAATGTACAAAAAAACTGAACACAAAAATACAGTAAAAAACGCAAATTCACAATTTCACCGTAATACATGTATTTCGGGCTGTCTCCGCAAACTTTTCGGAAATTCCCAAATGCCTTTCGGGTGTACCCGAAAACATTTCGGGAGTCCACGGATGCTTTTTGGAAGCTCCCGAATATCTTTTGGGAATCCCCGAATACTTTTTGGTAGTTCCCAAATGCCTTTTGGGAGTACCCGAAAACATTTCGGGAGTTCCCGGATGCTTTTTGGAAGCTCCCGAAAACATTTTGGGAGTTCCCGAAATCATAA
>JAISDB010000075.1 GCA_031265155.1 Prevotellaceae bacterium
TCGCCGTAACCTCTTTCCCTGTGTAACCGGAGGATTTCATCCAAATACAACTCCTGTTTTCTTGTCTTTTTTTTCATCTTTGACTCTTTTGTGAGTCAACTTTTTTCAGGGTAAGACAATTATTCTGTTCATCTTCTTATGTTTTTTATTTTTTTTGTACATTTGTCAAATTTTCGTTATCGAAAGTTTTGGCAAAGTAAGTAATATATTTTCTAATTAGCAAATAAATGAGTAATAAAATTTCTACAATAAAAGAAAGAATTTTATATATGCTTGAAATAAAAGGCATTACAAAAAGTAAATTTTTTGAAAAAATTGGTATGACATACGGAAATTTCACAGGAAATTCAAAAAAAACACCATTAAATTCCGATGCTATAGGTAATATATTACTCGAAATACCCGATATTAATCCAGAATGGTTGATAACGGGCAAAGGTGAGATGTTGCGAGATTCCGCAATTGGCGTGCAGTCCGCACATGCTGCACACAACGAAAACAACACTATATACATAGAGTTGCTTGAAAGGGAAAAGAAAGAAAACAGCGAATTGCACGAGCAAATCGGCGAATTAAAGAACGAAAACAAAAACCTTGAAAAAACAGTAACCGCACTCCATGCCGAATTGGAGTGCTGTAAAAAAGAAAATACTGAGTTGCGAACAATTACTCATTCGCAGTATAATGCGGAACAAAAACTGTATGAACTGCCCGAAGTACCCGCAATGTTAGCAGCAGAACCGCACGCAAAGTACAATAAGAATGTGCAAAAGGGTGCGCAAAAGTAAACCCTTTCGGTATATTTTATTTTTATTCAAAACAAACTGTACGCGGGGAAAACATCCCTAAAATGGTCTTTTGCCTTATTTTCAGCCGTTTACGATGGAATAAAGGGGGTGTTTCAATATGCCTTTTTGGGAATAAAGGTGTTTTTAAACTCGATTTTAACATGTTTTTAACATTATTTTAGTCATTACATGCCGTTTTCAGTGTGTTTTTTTACCATAAAAACGCAATGCATTCCGCAATCCAATACGCAATCCATTTAAAATTTTGGTAAAAAGCAGAGGTTTGGGGGTTCGCAAAAGGGCATAAAAAAACGCCGTATTTTGGCGTTATAAATATATTGTGTATATTTACACCAAACAGGCGTTATTACTGCGTTTTTGGCGATTATTAAACCATATTATAAGGTAAATTAAAGTAATATTAAAGTCGCCGCCGTTTTTTCGCCAAAAAATTAACAAAAAATTAAACCTGTTTAAACTTTTGTACTTTTCGTTTTGTAATGCACTGCGTTCATCAAATCACCTCAAACCCTTGTAAACATTAAGATTTAAGCCGTTTTTTCACTATTTAAATAATGTACTTTTCGTTTTATGCCCCATACAAAGGCAATGCACGGTGAAATACACATAGGCAGACTTATACTTCAAAAGTTGAAAGAAAAGGAACGCAGCATAACATGGCTTGCAAGAAAAGTGAACTGCGACGACAGTAATTTGGGCAGAACTTTGAAAAACAGCCATCACATACATTCCGAACTGCTTTTTCGCATATCCCTTGTATTGGAAGAAGATTTTTTTGCATACTACTCCGAAAAACTTAAAGAAATGCAAAAGCGGTAAAAAACGCCGAACTGTTCGGTAAAAACAGCAGCATAAAATCATAATTATTAGTATTTTACAGTTTAATTTTGCATTATTAAACAAAAAGGATTTTAATGTAAAATTTTATTAACAATCAATATGCAAAAATGAAGAAAACATTAGTGGCTATCGCGGTTTCCGTAATCGCGCTGTTTGCTGCCCAAAATGCAAACGGACAGGAGCAAAGTAGTGGGAAATATTACAAAGAAAACTATTCTACAGGTTTCAGTTGTTGGATTAGAACTACGGTTTCAGGCGGTGGAATAATCGAATCCATAATAGCGTGTAAAACAGGAGATTATGCCAAAGGATATGAAGATGGTTACGCAGGTAATAAGCATAAATATTTAGCAGCAGCTGTTATAAAACTTTGGAAAAACAGTCAATTACTTATATCAGATTCTTCTACCGCTCCTTCCACCATGTCTGCAAGTCAATTATCCTATAATCAAGGATATATAGATGGCGAAAAAGATAAAAAGAAAGAAGGACGCTAGAAACTTATTATTATGAAGAACATATTATTGTTGATATCTATTACGGCCTTTTCTTTACAACTCGCCGCTCAAGACTGCTCGAAAGACGAAAATTTTGTCCGTTTTATGACGCGAGGCAGGTTAGCAATAAAAACGGCAGAAAACCCCGAAGAATACAAACTTGCTGCCGACGAATTTACGAAAGCACTTGAATATGATGCCAAATGTCCGGATATTTATGAGCAATTGGCTTTTTGTTATGAACAAATGGGTAAACTTGACCCGGGAAATTACCAACAAGCTATTAATTGTTTGAATACCTGCCTCTCGTTTCGTCCCGATGCTGCCAATAAACAGGAAATTCAGGAAAAAGTTTACGAATTGGAATTTTTGCTGGAAAAAGCAGGCGGAACGAGTTTGAAAAATTTAATTGGCAAATGGAAATTTTATTGGGGAGATGGCGATGCAAATAAATATGATTTTTATGATATTGAAATTTTTCAAAATAATAGTGTTTATTATGTTAAGTATCTTAATTATTTATACATAGATTATGAAATTAATAATCGCATTGATAAAATAATGATGAATAAATATACGACTACAGAAATTACGTATGATGCTGGTTTTATTTCATTTGAAATAAATAATAAGATGGATACAAATACGCACTACACAGGTCAATCCTCCACTCTTAATAGAGCAGAACGAACAGTAAACTATAAATTGAAAATTGAAAACAATATGCTTAAAGGAGAACGTTTCTGTACATTAGACCTCTTCGAGAAATCATTTATAATCTATATTGCTATTATATAACGCAGCGATCAGATTGAATCTAAGAGCAAATCGTTTCCTTCTATTGCGATACTTCTCGGCAAGAATCCTAAAAATCTTAACATCTCGAATTATGTTTTCGATCATGATTCGCCGGGATGATATTGCCCGGTTTCGTCTTTTGTCTTCTTTAGTGAGCGGTTGTCTCTTGCTTCTTTTCTTGGGGTGTTCGCTATTAGCATGAATCTTGTCGAATCCTTGATATCCTGTATCTGTTAAGCATTTAGAGGTAGCCTTGAAATACACTTTACTTTCTTTGAATAGCCTGAAATCATGTCGCCGCCCATTGTCAAATGCAGTGCAAATTATTTTTCTGCCTGTTTTATCGGCAATAACCTGTGTCTTCTGGGTGTGACGCTTCTTCTTGCCGGAGTAATTTAATCTTTGCTTTTTTTAGGACGTTCCACGGGACTCTCGGTCGCGTCAATCAACACGATTTCAAAAGTGTTCCCCGGT
>JAISDB010000082.1 GCA_031265155.1 Prevotellaceae bacterium
TCGCCGTAACCTCTTTCCCTGTGTAACCGGAGGATTTCATCCAAATACAACTCCTGTTTTCTTGTCTTTTTTTTCATCTTTGACTCTTTTGTGAGTCAACTTTTTTCAGGGTAAGACAAAAGAAAAATTCCACATTTGAACGACGGGATTTAAGCCGTCATTCCCGCGAAAGTCGGAATCCCCCGAATGATGAGATTGCGGGCTTGACCCGCAATGACGAAAAACGGTTTTTTCCTTAACTTGACGACATTTCGCGGTAGCATGCGGAATAAAAGCATTGCCCGGCATGTAATTACACCGGGCAATACGGAAAGTATGTTATCAGTATAAAATTTACTGCGTAATCTTATGAAGCCAAACTTCAAAAATCAGAGGCGTAAAAGGTTGAATTTCCGTTGTTGCGGTCGAAGTCTGCCCTGTACTGCTGCCTGTTGAACTGCTGCTGCCGTAATAGCTGTATCCATAGTCGGATATGAAAAATCCCAAGCCGGCATCTCCCGTTTTAAGCTGCTGCACTGTCTTGTCGAAGCCGTAAATAACTCCGTCCGTTCCCGTGTTGCCAACAGTAAACGACAGTGTATCGTAGCTTCTGCTTGAATCGTAGATATTATGCTTTTTTGCAGTGTCGATAATATTTGTGTCAAAAACAAAACCATCCAGAAAGCGTCCCACATAAGTTACATAAGCCGTACGTCCGGCAACAGCGCTTACCGTATCCTTAACAACAGGCACAGGCTCGTTGTTTTCATCTGTTGTCCAAACCGTATCGGGAGCCGTGTACGTGGTTTTGTAATACATTCCGTACATTATCGAGTCGGTTATTTCGGGATAATACGTATATTTATAATCCATTACCTGATCCAGCTCGTAATTCTGCGGGTTTTCGATAACCTCGCGCAAAGCGACATCAAGTATGTAGCTTGTATAGCCCGACTGCTGACTTTGCGAAGTTGTCGTGTTCAGCAGTCGTGGCGGAGTGATGATACGGTATTTTGAGCCTGCTTTCATATTGGGAAATGCATCTGCCAGACATCTGTAAATATATGATTCGTCGAGATAGCCGTAATTGGGAATGTAATGCGTGGTTTGCATGTTTGCATTGAACAGCCCGTACTGTATCGCCTGATCCTTTTCGGTAACCGAAATCACCGTTTCGTCGAGAGTGCGCTGAGTCTGATCCCATTTCACCCAGTCGCCTGTTTTCGGCGTTGCGCCTGTGCCTTCGTCCAGCCTGATGATATAATAGCCCAAAGATGTCGGGTGTATCGAATCCAAATGCACAATCGTGATGTAAGACTGCAGCAGCCTGTCCTGAATTGCTTCGATCGATTCGCTTTCTTCCCTTGCGCACGATACCAGCAGCGCTGACGTTAATATTGATAAACAAATCAGTTTTTTCATATTTTTATTTTTTTATTGATTTACAAAAGTATTAATTCTTTTTTATTCCGGCGATAATTATTTGAAAAATTAACGGCGAATTTGCAGGAACCGTTCCTGTCGCATTATCTCCGTAAGCCAGTCGCGAAGGAAAAAATATCAGTGCGTTTTCATGTTCGTTCATCATTGTTAAGCCAATGTCCAAACCTTTTATATAATGATTTCGCCCTGCAACGCCTTTTTCAATTCCTTTTCCGGTCATTCCGGCAAGACCGCATTTAAGCGCGACCGAATCGATGTTTGTTGTGAAAATATTCGAAGTATTAAAATAATTATTAACGCCAGTCGAGTTCAGAACGGCGCCGATATAATAAAACTGCACCGAATCGCCCTGTTCGATTTTATTACCTGCATTACCTGCATAGAGCGAAAGCTTGACAACTCCATCGGTCATTGCAGAGTCCACAACATTCAATTGTCCTGTCGTATCTGAAATTGCATTGTTGTAAAAAGTTGAAATTAATCTGTCTTCGGTATTCAAAACGGTTTCATCGTTTGAACACGCGACAAACATTAACACCGCAAAGATAAACGCCGGTAGCCTTTCAATTTTTACGGAATGTATTTTCATTTTATTTTTTTTCATTGCACATCTAAAACCTTAATATCGTAAACTAAAATCGAACGCGGAGGAATACTGTTTCCATCGCCAATAATGCCGTGAGCCAAATGCGGCGGAAAAACCACAACATGCCGCGATTGATTTTCCATAAGAACAAGCGCGCTGTGCAAGCCTGAAATCGCATTTTGCATGCCGGCATTTTCCGAAAGCTCGTTGCTTTTGCCGACAACAAACACGAGCGGACTGTCTTCGCCGTATGTATAGCACTCTGTTCCGTCGAGCAGGTTTATCGTGCATTTCAATGCCACAAGCGAGCCGTTTTGAATTGCTGCGCCGTTTCCTTTTTCTATTTCCGCAAACCAGAATCCTGCATTGTCAAAAGTTGCCTGCAAATTATGACGCAGTAAAAATGCCTCAATTCTGTCCCTGTCTTTTTCAATCAGAATTTTGTTCGCCTTTTCGATATTCTCAAAAACTTTTACCGGAACTGAAGGAGTGGAACTGCTGCTTTTTTCGCTGTTGCAGGCGGCAAAAAAAATCGAAACAAGAAACATGATATTAAGTGTCGTGTAATTTTTTTTCATAATCTTTAATAATTTTTTCAAGTTCTGTTTTACAGTTTTCATACTTGCACAGCATTTTTCCGCCTGCTGCATTCAAATGACCTCCGCCGTGAAAATGCTTGCGTGCCATTTCGTTAACATTAAAATTGCCTTGCGAGCGTATTGACAGCTTTATGTGATCGTCTTTTTCTACCAGAAGCAGCGATAAAACAATTCCCTTTATAGACAGCGGATAATTTACAAAACCTTCTGTATCGCCTATTTGAAAGTCAAATTTATTCAAGTCCTCGCGCGAGAGCGTAATATATGCCGAAGCATATTCGGGCAGCACAACCATTTTTGATAAGGCGTAGCCAAGCAGTTTCATTCGATTTTCGGTAAAGTTATCATAAATCAGATGCGTTATCCTGTCTTTTTCGACGCCGCAATCCAAAAGGTTTGCAATGATTTTGAAAAAGTCGGGATACGACGAACTGTGATAAAAGGCTCCGCTGTCGGTCATCATTCCGCAAAACAGCGCTTCGGCAATATTTTTAGGCAAAATTTTTGTTTCAAGCAGTTTGGTTCCTATTCTGTACACCAGTTCGGCTGTAGAGCTTATCGGATAATACGAAAACTTCAAATCAAAATCATCAGCCGGTTCGATATGATGGTCGATAAGTATTCGCGGAACTGTTGTTTCACGTACAATTTTTCCAAGTATTTCGATGCGTGAAAGCGAATTAAAATCCAGACAAAAAATCAAATCAGCAGTTTTTATTGCATTGCGTGCTTCCTGTCTGTTTTTTGTATAAACGGTAATTTTATCGCTGCCGTCAATCCAGTGTAAAAATTCGGGAAAATCGTTTGAAACGATAATGTCAGAATCGATATTCAGTTTTTTTAAAATAAGCGAAAATGCAACCGCCGAGCCTATTGCATCGCCATCGGGATTGGTATGCGTAATAATTGCTACATGTTTTGCCGATTGCAAATATCCTTTCAGATTATCGTACTGTTTTTTTGTAAATAGATTTTTCATCTCATTTTAAGTTTTCAAAAGTAATACAAATTATGCAATTTTTAAATCTTTTCGCAAAACATAACGTATTTTCACAGTTTTTCATGCGCTCGGCATGAATTTCTTTAGCTCTTACCGGCGATAGATACGCTGCATGTAACATCTCTGCGATTGACTGTTTTTTTTCATTTAAATATTGAAAAATTTGAAAATTTAATGACTGATGTTACGCACAATCGGTCAGAGTCACTCAGTCCTGAAAAGACGTAATTATCATAACCGATGGTCGATGACCATCGACAGGGAAACTGCAATATTATATTGCCTGCAAGGCAGGACTTTCGTACGCTCCGTTTGTTCTGCCTTTCGGGCAATGCGGCTTTAACTGTCCTGCGCAACATGAGTTAATGATTGAAACATTCTTAAAATCTTTAAATTGTTCATTTTTACGCCTGTGTTTCGCCCTCCGGTTGCTTTGCATTTTTGTAACATACTGTAATATAAATAAATTAAAAAACTACAAACAAAAAAGCAGAAATTGTTTTAATTCCTAACAAAAAGTTTTCCGAATTCAAAAAATAAAAAGTACTTTTGTGCCGTAAAATAATCATGTAAACAAAAATATGGATATAACAAAACGTGTTGAAATTGATGATGTTGTAATTCGTTTTTCTGGAGATTCCGGCGATGGAATGCAACTTACAGGAACATTATTTGCCGATACGGCTGCATTGCTTGGCGATGGCGTATCGACTTTCCCGGATTATCCTGCCGAAATTCGCGCTCCGCAGGGTACCGTTTCGGGAGTTTCGGGGTTTCAGGTTCATGTCGGCAGCGGAGTCGTTCGTACTCCGGGCGACTACTGCGATGTGCTTATTGCAATGAATCCTGCCGCTTTGCGTGCAAATGCAAAGTGGGCAAAAAAAGGCGCAACGGTAATTGTTGATGCCGATGAATTTAACGAAAAAACCGTTCAGCGTGCAGGATTTTCTACAATAGACCCCTTTGAAGAACTCGGATTGAAGGACAGCAATGTAATTTTTGCTCCGATAACATCGCTTACAAAAGAAAGCTTAAAGGACAGCGGACTGGATAATAAGGTCATAGTGCGAAGCAAAAACATGTTTGCGCTTGGCATTTGCTATTTTATCTACGACCACCCGTTTGACTTTACGTTCAAATATTTCAAAAATAAATTCAGGAAAAAACCGGAATTTATCGAACCGAATAAAAAAGTGCTTGTAGCCGGTTATAACTATGCCGCCAATACTCACGCTCATGCCAATACATATAAGATAGTATCGCAAAAAAAAGAAAAGGGAACATACAGGAGCATAAGCGGAAATCAGGCTACGGCATGGGGATTGATTGCCGCTGCCGAAAAAGCGAATCTGCCTCTGTTCTGCGGGTCGTATCCTATCACGCCTGCAACAAATATCCTTGAAGAGCTGGCTATACACAAGAACCTGAATGTAAAAACGCTTCAGGTCGAAGATGAAATAGCAGGAATATGTACGGCAATAGGAGCCGCGTTTGCAGGAAATTTTGCAGTAACTACCACTTCGGGTCCCGGACTTTCGTTAAAGTCGGAAGCGCTGGGGCTGGCTGTAATGACCGAACTGCCTCTGGTGGTAGTTGATGTTCAGCGCGGAGGACCTTCAACGGGCTTGCCCACGAAAACCGAGCAGTCTGACCTGAGTCAGGCATTATACGGGCGAAACGGCGAATGTCCGGTTGTTGTAATCGCGGCAAGCACTCCATCCAACTGTTTTCATTATGCCTTTCATGCGGGAAAAATTGCAATGGAACACATGACGCCCGTTATTCTGCTCACTGACGGATTTATAGCGAACGGCTCCGAGCCGTGGAAAATTCCGGCGATGAAAGATTATCCGTCTATATGTCCGCCGATTGTTCATGAAGGCGATACCGACTATAAGCCATACAGGCGCGATGAGCTTCGTTTGGCTCGCCGCTGGGCTTTGCCCGAAACAAAAGGACTGGAACACCGTATCGGAGGACTGGAAAAAGATTTCATTACCGGCGAAGCATCTCACGATCCGGTAAATCATCAAAAAATGGTTGATATCCGCGCTGCAAAAGTTGCAAGAGTGCAGGATTTTATTCCGGATCAGGAAATTATCGGCGATGCTGACGGCGACCTTCTTGTTGTCGGCTGGGGCGGCACTTTCGGACATTTGCTTTCTGCGGTTGATGACTTGCAGAATGAAGGCAAAAAAATCAGCCTCGCTCATTTTAACTATATCAATCCGCTACCGAAAAATACAGGCGAAATATTCAAAAGTTTCAGGAAAATTGTCGTATGTGAATTGAACCTGGGGCAGTTTGCCGATTATCTGCGAACCGAATTTTACAATGTTCGATTCGAGCAGTGCAATAAGGTTCAGGGATTACCGTTTACGGTAGCAGAACTGAAGGAAAAGTTCAAACAGTTATTAAAATAAAAGCATAATACTAAAAAAACAGTAAACATGGAATATACTCAACAGGATTTCAAAAGCAGCATGGAAATAAAATGGTGCCCCGGCTGCGGCGACTATGCGGTATATGCTGCCGTACAGCGCGCCCTTCCCATTGTAGCCAAAGAATTAAACTATACCAGGGAACGGTTTACCTTTGTTTCGGGAATAGGATGCTCATCACGCTTCCCGTATTATGTAAACTGCTTCGGATTTCACGGAATACACGGACGCGCTTCGGCAATATCGACAGGCGTAAAGGTTGCAAATCCGCGCCTGAGCGTCTGGCAAATCACAGGCGACGGCGATGCTCTGGCTATCGGCGGAAACCATTTTATACACGCTATCCGCAGAAATATCGACATCAATATACTTCTGTTCAACAATCAGATTTACGGATTGACGAAAGGACAGTATTCGCCGACATCAAAGCTCGGAATGATAACCAAAACATCTCCCTACGGAACAGTCGAGCATCCGTTTAATCCGGGCGAACTGATAATAGGCGCGCGGGGAACATTCTTTGCCCGTTCGCTTGACGTAGAAATAAAACTGTCAACCGAAATCATGACGGAAGCGGCAAAACACGACGGAACATCGGTGATGGAAATGCTGGTAAACTGCGTCATATTCAACGATAAGGCTCACGGTTACATCTCGGACAGGGAAAACAGAGAAGACCGGACGATAGTGCTGCATCACGGGCAGCCAATGATTTTCGGCAAAAACAGAGACAAGGGTCTTGTTCTCGACAGGGACAACATGCAGCTTAAAGTTGTGGAAATCGGCAGGGATGGAATTACCGAAAACGATATTCTGGTGCATAACGCCGAAAATCAGGATACGGGAATACACATGATGCTTGCGGGAATGAAAATGCCAGAAATGCCGGTGGCGCTTGGAATTATCCGAAATGTGAAAGACAGGACATACGACGACAACGTGCGCGACCAGCTCGAAGAAGTCAAGGCAAAGGCAAAAGTGCATTGCGTTGACGACCTCCTGCACAGTGGCGCAACATGGGAAGTGGAATAGAACTCCAAACAGCTCAACACGGAAACACAGGCATTACGGACATAAGAATTTTGATTGAAATTATATGTTTTGTATCATATAATTAACAAAAATGCAAGGCAACACAATAATTCTGCAACAGGATGATGTCAATATGCAGGCAGGAACAGATCCCAACGCTTGGAAACATCTCTCGCCAACGGCAGGAACAGATCCCAACGCTTGGAAACATCTCTCGCCAACGGCAGGAACAGATCCCAACGCTTGGAAACATCTCTCGCCGACGGCAGGAACAGATCCCAACGCTTGGAAACATCTCTCGCCGACGGCAGGAACAGATCCCAACGCTTGGAAACATCTCTCGCCGACGGCAGGAACGGATCCCAACGCTTGGAAACACTTCTCGCCGACGGCAGGAACGGATCCCAACGCTTGGAAACACTTCTCGCCGACGGCAGGAACACATCCCAACGCTTGGAAACACTTCTCGCCGACGGCAGGAACACATCTCAACGCTTGGAAACACTTCTCGCCGGCGGCAGGAACACATCCCAACGCTTGGGAACATCTCTCGCCAACGGCGAGAACACATCCCAACGCTTGGAAACATCTCTCGCCAACGGCAGGAACAGATCCCAACGCTTGGAAACATCTCTCGCCAACGGCAGGAACAGATCCCAACGCTTGGAAACACTTCTCGCCGGTGGAAATTAACAATTAATAATCAAAATAGACAATGATAAACAGAGAAATGGTAAATAAGCAATGTCCCGCACGGGACAGAATGTCGGTAGAAAGAAGAGCAGCATCATTTATTTTGCGCGGGATGCCTGCGGCATTTCATGTCATCGACAATGCTCCGCGCGAAACGTACAGAGGCGATTATGTTTCTGCCTGCGTATCGTCTCTGCGAGACGGTAGGCGTTGCGCCCTCGCGAGCGAAGCGGATATCAACGAATAATAAAGAGAACAACCTGACAGGTTTCAGAAACCTGTTAGGTTTGCAAAGCAAAGAAATTAAAAATAAAAATTATGAAAAAGACATTAAAATTTGCAGCAATATTGCTGCTTTTGGCAGGAGTAGTTTCGTCCTGCGGAAAAGACAAAGCAAAATATAACAATCATGTTTTAATGCTGATTGTTGATTATACTACCAATAATTTTGAAGGAGGCAAGGAGTTGGGTTTTAATGGAAATTCAAATACATTCACGATTACTCATGACTATAATCCTCCCGGAGATTTTGGCAGTATCAAACTTTTCTATTTTGAAATGAATAAAATGTTATTTTACGGGACTATTATATGGATGGGATGCGGAAAAATCGAGTATCCTGAAAATATATTACCAGCCGACCACTTTGACAGAACTATCACTCAAAATTATATTTTCCCTGCAAATGGTTTTGAAACCGTGTATCATGAAGATACATGGGAGAATGAATATAATACCGTTTGGTCGTCAGTACAAAATGTAATAAAAGCAAGAGAATATTTAGCTTCAAATCCAAGTCAAAAAGTGAAAATATTCCTTTATGCTCCAAGTGCAGGAGGAGGTAATCCTGCCGATTATAAGTGGATATTATTTCTGAAAAAATGAGGTATAGGAAAAAAATAAAAGAGCAGACAATTGTAATAAATCATTAACTTTGCGGAAATTTTAAACAAAACAAAATATATGTTTCACATAAAATTAAATAATAATAACAGAAATTCGGACTTGCATTGCAATGCCAGTGCAGGAAAGAGCTAAAAAAACATCATCAGATATGAAAGTTAACGAAATTATGGACAAACTTCAAGCGAAGTATGGTCACGAAAAAGAGTACTTGCAAGCAGTACGCGAAGTGTTGGAATCGGTAGAAGAAGTTTACAACCAACACCCCGAATTTGAAAAAGCGAAAATTGTTGAACGCCTTGTCGAACCCGACAGAATATTTACGTTCCGCGTTACGTGGGTTGACGATAAGGGCGAAGTGCAAACCAATACGGGTTACCGCGTTCAGTTCAACAATGCAATAGGACCTTATAAAGGCGGTTTGCGTTTTCATCGTTCGGTAGTTCCATCAATCCTTAAATTTTTGGGATTTGAGCAAATATTTAAAAATGCGCTCACAACGCTGCCTATGGGCGGCGGTAAAGGCGGTTCGGATTTCGACCCGCGCGGAAAATCGGACGGAGAAATGATGCGCTTCTGCCAGGCGTTTATGACCGAATTGTGGCGTGCGATTGGGCCTGATATCGATGTTCCCGCAGGAGATATTGGCGTTGGCGCCCGTGAAATCGGCTTTTTGAACGGCTGGTATAAAAAATTGACGCGCGAACATCACGGAACGCTTACGGGAAAGGGTTTGAGCTGGGGCGGCTCGCTGGTACGCGCCGAAGCTACAGGTTTCGGAGCAGTTTATTTTGTACAGCACATGCTGAGTAAAATAAATCAGAGCATCAGCGGAAAAACTATTGCCCTTTCGGGATTCGGTAACGTGGCTTGGGGTGCAGCGCTAAAGGCAACGGAACTCGGAGCAAAAGTCATAACGATTTCCGGTCCCGATGGATATATTTACGACGAAGCTGGATTGAATACCGAAAAAATCAATTATCTGTTAGACCTTCGTGCAAGCGGTCGCGACATTGTTGAACCCTATGCCGAAAAGTTTGCAGGCGCAAAATTCGTTGCAGGCAAAAAGCCTTGGGAAGTTAAGGTTGATATTGCCATGCCATGCGCAACGCAAAACGAACTGGCTGCCGAAGATGCAGATATTATAGTTAAAAACGGAACTCTTTTGGTTGCTGAAGTTTCAAACATGGGCTGTACGCCAGAAGCTATTGAAATAATACAGAAGGCAAAAATTCCTTTTGGACCGGGCAAGGCTGTAAATGCAGGCGGTGTTGCTACTTCGGGTCTGGAAATGACGCAAAATGCAATGCACATTTCATGGACAGCCGAAGAAGTAGATGCAAAACTGAAAGGCATCATGCAAAGTATTCACAGCGCTTGCGTTGAATACGGCACGCTTCCCGATGGCAGAATCAACTATGTGAAAGGCGCAAATGTTGCAGGATTTATGAAAGTTGCCCGCGCAATGCTTGAACAGGGATATTATTAAAATAATATCGATAATGAGAGAATAAAAAATGGTTGCTTTTGGGCAACCATTTTTTATTTGTTTTATTAGCTGATTTTTTACTGCAACTGGAAAACAACAGGAAAGTTAAAAACAACAGCAACATTTTTTGTTCTCTGCTTGCCCGGCGTCCATCTCGGCGACGACGAAACTACTCGCAAAGCTTCACGGTCGAGGTCGGGGTCAACTTTTCTTATAATAGATGCGTTTTTAACGTATCCATCCTTGTCAACAGTAAACTGTACCATAACCCTGCCCTGCACTCCGTTTTCCTGTGCCGATTCGGGATAGTTTATTTTACTGTTTACCCATTTGCTGAACGTGTTCTGATCACCGCCCTGAAATTTAGGCTTTTCTTCAACCACTGCAAAAGGAATACTTTCTTCAACAACCTCTTCTTCAACAACTTTTTTCTCAACATAAGTAACTGTTTCTACAGCAAAATTCTTATCGGCTTCAGACGTAAAATCAATATCGGTATTAATATCTACGTTTTCGTCAACGATATTAAGTTCGTCAGAAATGATTTGAGCCGGAGTGATTTGCTCAGGTTCCGGCTGCTGTTCTTCGGGAAGAGGCATTGCTTCTTCTTCGATAATTTCTCTGGTGTCAGCAAGTACTGCTTGAGTTGAATCATTGGATGATAATTCAAAAATGAAAATCATAGCGAGAAGTGAGGCGATTAAACCAATCTCAATAAACAGCCCTTTTTTGCTGTCCAAATCCGCTTTTTTTGTTTTCTTTGCTTCCATGACTTTTAATTTTTATTATTTTTTATTTAATTTTATTTATTATTTCAACATTTATCCTGTTTGCCGCTGATAACGTCATTTGGTACGAATGTCAAAAGTACTTATTTTTTTTAATTTGTATTATATTTTTATCTTAAAATTTTTTACTTTTTATATAATTTGTTGCTATTCAGATTATTATTAAATATTAAATTTATTGCATTTTTTACGTTTATTCCTTTTAATTCGTATAAAACACCGAAATCATAAAATCCTGCAAACAGTTTTTTACCTGCTTTATACTCTGATTTTTTACTGCAACCGGAAAACAACAGGAAAGTTAAAAACAACAGCAACATCTTTTGTTCTCTGCTTGCCCGGCGTCCATCTCGGCGACGACGAAACTACTCGCAAAGCTTCACGGTCGAGGTCAGGGTCAACTTTTCTTATAATGGATGCGTTTTTAACGTATCCATCCCTGTCAACAGTAAACTGTACCATAACCCTGCCCTGCACTCCGTTTTCCTGTGCCGGTTCGGGATAATTTATTTTACTGTTTACCCATTTGCTGAACGTGTTCTGGTCGCCGCCCTGAAATTCGGGCTTTTTTTCAACTACTGCAAATGGAATCTTTTCATCTACAGCTTCTTCAACACCAGCTTTATTCGGAACATAAACAGGAGTTCCCATAGCAATATTGGTTGGATCCGACGTAAAATCAATAATATTATTAATATTTACGTTGTCGTCAACAATATTAAGCTCGTCCGAAATGAATTGAACAGGAGCGATTTGTTCCGGTTCCGGCTGCTGTTCTTCGGGAAGAGGCATTACTTCTTCTTCGACAGTTAATCTGGCGTCGGCAAGCGCTGCCTGACTTGCTTCATTGGATGATGATTCAAAAATGAAAACCATAACGAGAAGCGAGGCGATTAAACCAATCTCAATAAACAGCCCTTTTCTGCTGTCCAAATCTGCTTTTTTTGTTTTCTTTGCTTCCATGACTTTTAATTTTTATTATTTTTTATTTAATTTTACTTATTATTTCAACATTTATCCTGTTTCCGCCGACACGGCATTTGGCACGAATGTCAAAATACAATTTTTTATTATCATTCTGTTTACTCAATAGATGCATGAGCGAGGCAAATTCCATAATTTTTTATTTTTATTTTAACGTAAATAACAAAAAATTGCAGATTATGTTATTGCTATTATTATTTTCACTATTTTTGCAAATAAGTTAAACATAAATTTTAAAAAGATGAAAAATACTACTTTAATTATTGTATTAATAATGATGATAATGTCATGCAATTCAAAAAAAAACATACCTGTATCGGGAATTGATGTCAGCAATCTTGATACTGCTGCCGATTGCGGTGCGGATTTTTATCAATACGCATGCGGGGGCTGGATGAAAAAACACCCGCTGGCAGGCGAATATGCAAGATTCGGCTCTTTCGACAAGTTAGCCGAAGATAACAGAACTCAGCTTAATGATTTGATTGCGGAAATTGCATCGACAAAACACGAAAGCGGAACCGTCGAACAAAAAATAGGCGATATTTACAGCATGGCAATGGACAGCGCCAAACTGAATGCTGATGAATATTATCCTATTGTTGAGGATTTAAACAGGGTTGCTGCCGCAGAAGACAAAACCGAACTTTTATCGCTCGTTGCCGATTTAATACATAATGGCATCAATGCTTATTTTTTTGTTTTTGTTGATGCCGACATGATGAACAGTTCGATGAATATCCTGCAGCTGTATCAGGGCGGAATCAGTTTGCGACAGCGAGATTACTACCTTGATAAAGACGAACATACAACAAATATACGCGAAAAATATAAACAGCATGTTGTAAAAATGTTTGAACTTACCGGATTCTCGCACGATAAGGCCAGAAAAAACATGGAAGCAGTGATGAAAATAGAAACGAGACTGGCAACAGCTGCCTACGACAGAATAAAACGCCGCGATCCGCATGCGAATTATCATAAAATGTCAATTGATGAGCTTAAGAAAATCACGCCGGAAATAAACTGGGAGATAATTCTGGATGCAATTAATCTGAAAAATGTGAATGAAATAAACGTTGCCCAAAAAGAATCAATTATCGAAGTTAATAATATCATAGCAACCGAGTCTCTGAAAAATAATATCGCGTATGTTCAGTGGAAAATTATTGACGGGGCTGCCGAATATTTGAGCAATGATCTTTTTGATGCAAATTTCGATTTTTACGGTAAGGTATTATCGGGAAAGGAAGAATCGCAACCGCGCTGGAAACGTGCTGTTTCAGCCGTAAACAGCGTGCTGGGAGAAGCCGTAGGACAAATGTTTGTGAAAAAATATTTTCCGCCCGAAGCCAAAGAGCGAATGTTAAAGCTTGTGCATAACTTGCAGGATGTTTTTGCAGAACGAATATCGGCGCTCGACTGGATGAGCGACAGCACAAAACTTAAAGCGCTTGAAAAATTAAAAACATTTTACGTTAAAATCGGATATCCCGATAAATGGCGCGATTATTCGAACCTTGAAATTAAAAAGGATTCGTATTACGAAAATATAAAGCGTGCAAACCGCTTTGAAAACGACTATATGTTCAATCAGGCAGGAAAACCTGTTGATAAAGACGAATGGGGAATGACGCCGCAAACAGTAAATGCTTATTACAATCCCACCACAAACGAAATATGTTTTCCTGCAGGAATACTGCAATATCCGTTTTTTGACATGAACGCCGACGATGCTTTCAATTATGGCGCAATAGGAGTTGTCATAGGACACGAAATGACGCACGGATTTGATGATGAAGGACGAAAATTCGATAAGGATGGCAATCTGAAAGACTGGTGGACAGCCGAAGATGCCCGCCAATTTGAAAATAGAGCAAAGGTTATGTCCGATTACTATGATTCGATATATGTTGCGCCCGGCATTCATGCCAACGGACGCTTCACATTAGGCGAAAATATTGCCGACTACGGCGGCTTGCGAATTGCATATCAAGCGTATAAAGCGGCAACAAAAGACAAGCCTCTGCCCGATATTGATGGGTTTACTCCGGATCAGCGTTTCTTTTTGGCATATTCAACTGTTTGGGCGACAAATACTCGCCATGAAGAAATATTGCGACTTACAAAATCAGACCCGCATGCATTGGGAAAATGGAGAGTAAACGGACAAATGCCGCATATTCAGGCATGGTACGATGCTTTCAATATTGCAGAAGATGCGCCAATGGCATTACCTGTTGAAAAGCGAGTGTCGATATGGTAAATATTGATTAAACATTTACTGCGAATCAGGAATTTATAATCGCTAAACACATCAAAAATATCCTGCTTTATATATATTTGTAAAGCAGGATATTTTTTTGACAGCGTTGTCCAAAGAATTAAGGAGGCAGTTTAAACAGTATGCCATCGCCCTTATACATATCCCAAAAATCGCAGTTCTTCTTTCTTACTGCCTCTGCCTCCGCTTTACACAAGCATTAGCGTTGAAAATCAAAATTTATTTCTTCTGACTCTTACTCGTTAACAACAGTCCAATTTTTAGCGGTGGCTATACTTGTGTTGCAGGCAGATGTGCCGGGATTTTCTGAAATATAAATCTTCGCATAATCACTTGGAACACGGCTTGGCAGTGCCGTAAATACACTATTCAAGGCTGTTGCGCTAAATTGATTTTCATCGCAATACAATTGCTTTATTGCAGTATTGCTGCTTACATCCAAGCCTGTCAGTTGATTTACGCCGCAATCCAAATAGATTAACGCCGTACAGCCGCTTACGTCCAAACTTGCTAATTGATTCACGTAACAGTGCAGTCGTGTTAAGGCAGTATTGCTACTTACATTTAAACTTGTCAGCTGATTTCTGCCGCAATTCAATTCAACTAACGCCGTACAGCCACTTATGTCCAAACTTCCCAGTTGATTCTCGTCACAGGACAGCCGTGTTAAGGCTGTATGGTTGCTTACATCCAAACTTGTCAGGTGGTTATTGAGACAATAAAATTCTATTAAATTGGGGCAGTGGCTTACGTCCAAACTTTCTAACTGATTGTAGGCACAATCCAATCGCGTTAAATTCGTACA
>JAISDB010000125.1 GCA_031265155.1 Prevotellaceae bacterium
AACCATACTATGTGCGGACGAAGCTGCGAACCTGATTTATCGGTATCGCCGAGATGTACCGGTTTGTAACCAATGTCGTAAACAGTATTTTCGTCGGCAACACTGCGTACTTTTGTAAGCTCTCCGTGCAAATGTATAATGTTCGCGCTTCCGGCGCGTTCATGCAGATTGTCAACATTTTGAGTCATTATGCAAACATTGAAATATTCTTCCAGTTCATGCAGAATTTTATGTGCAGCGTTTGGCTCGACCGCTTCAAGCTGCTTACGGCGTTCGTTGTAAAAATCAAGTACAAGCTTGGGGTTTTTGTACCAGCCATCGATACTTGCAACGTCCATCACGTTGTGTTGTTCCCAAAGTCCATCGGAATCTCTGAAAGTAGAAATTCCGCTTTCGGCGCTGATTCCCGCGCCTGTTAAAACAGCCAGTTTTTTCATGATTTACAAATTAAATTTGCCAAATTTATAAAAAAACAGGGGAAATACAAAATCTGCATTTCTCCCGAAAATTTTTTTTAATTGGTTTCAGCGTCATTTGCTTCATCAAAATACATCCCGTTAGGGTCAATAAACCTCACAGGATTATTAGCACAATACGCATAGGAACTTAAACTTGGGTATTTTTCCTGCAAAAGATCCTGTACAAACCACCTTCCCAGAAAATCATCATACATTCTGTTACCGTAATCCATGTAGTTTACGTCGCCTGTAATCTGTTTTTCCTTGCCGTTAAACAGATAGCGAGTTTGTGCTGCCGGATAGTAATCGAGGCTCCACACTTTGCCAAAAGGATAAGTATAGTGCGCTGTTATTTTCATCATTAATTATTGTCCGCTTATTATACGAATTATGCCATACAGAAATAATTCTTTAGTAAAAACAGCAAAAATTGCAGAAAATGCAATACGAAGTCTCATGCCGTAGAAAAATATATATAATTTCCAACTTTCTTTTGTGTCTTTTTTATGAAGTTTGAAATAGCAATAACTTACTATCCCCCATAAAAAATAATATACAAAAAACAATATTAAGTATAATAATTTTTCAGTATCTGTCATTTTAATATTTAGTAACGTTAATAAAAATATCATAGTTGCTATTTTATTTATTCATATTCAAATAAATTAAATAGTAGTATCATTTATCTTGGAATATTTTGATGATTAATATGATCATAAAACAACAAATCTTTTATGTATTGTTGCATTGCTTTTTCTATTAATAATTTGAACTGTATATCCAGATTGCTTCCTGAATGGTTATTGTCTGCATTTGCATCTATATCTGTAGACTGTTTTTGCGAAGGCAATACTTCATTAGCAACTGTAGAAATTCCTGTAGAAATAATAGTATTTTCAACAAATTTTTCAGTGCTACTAGCTGCACTGGAAAAAGGCACAAAAAATAAAAATGCTCCAAGTGTATTCTTTATTACATCTTTACCATCTTCCCATGATAATTTTTCTTTAAGCCAACTTTCTTTTTGCACAATACCATCATCTTCCCATTGAATAGGTACTGCCCAATTCGGATATTTTCTGTTTTCTGTAAAATTACGGGCAACATTCCCCACTAAAATTTGGGGAATAGCAACTACGGTAAGTGCAGAGTTGAATGTACCTCTTGTTATTCCCACTATTCCATTTGCTACCCATTTTGCACCAGACTTAATTGCATCCCAAGGATTTTCACCATCTGGGTCAATAAATTTAATTGGATTATTCATGCAATAATTGTAACTGCTCCAACTGTAAAATTTTTCTTGCAGCGGGTCTTGTGTCGTCCATCTGCAAATGAAATCATCATACATTCGCGCTCCGTAATCCATGTAGTGTACGTCGCCTGTAATCTGTTTTTCCTTGCCGCTAAATGTGTAGCACGTTGTGAAAGCCTTTTTCATACTTCCTTATTTATAATGACTTAGCGTAACCATAAACTACATACGTATGTAGCAAAATTTTCATACGTATGAAAATAAATTTATATACTGACGGAAATATATTTTCATCCGTATGTAATTTTACGCGGATGCGGATGGAAATTTACCCGGATACGCATATAATTTTACTCGCTCTTTTCAAAGCATATTTTCCCGCTCTGTAAGTTTGTACTTCATAATGTACCTCCATGTTTTAATTGTTAATTTAATCTGTTAATTTTATTCTTTGACAGGTATAGCAACACTTTCCACTATGTTATCATTCTGTATTTCTACAAGTGCATTAAGGAAGTCGTTATCATACTTGCCTGTTTCTTTCAACAATTCTATTTCCTTTAAAATTTCTGACTTTGTTTCTATTTTACTTTTTATCGAAAACAAATCAACTAATGCTTCCTGATCTGCGTTATTATTTAAATAAGATTTAATGTTAGCAATGATTTCTATGTATAAATTATTACTTTTTACTGTATCGCCTTGCGCTTCCCAATACATTGCCTCAAAAGATTTAAGATACATATTCTTTTGATACTCTTTATCAAAATCGGCAGTATTTAAAGTTTTAATATATTCTATTCCTGCTGAATATTCATTCAAGAGAGAAAATAATGTTATTTTAATACTGAAAACCTTATATTTAAAAGAATTACAATCAATACTATCTACATAACTTTTTGCCATGAGTAGTGAAAGTGTATCGTTTGAAATATAAAATTGATAAAGATTATCATTTGCCTTTTGCAAAAGCAAAGTACATTTATTTTCAGCATTAAAACGGCAAGAATCCAGCAACATGCCGACTAACATAAAACAGTACAAAAGAGTTCTTTTAAAATAAGCCATATCATTACCTATTTTTTAAATGTCCAAGTATGTTTAAAAGAAATTGGGTAAGGAACTAATGCGTGCCGAACAACAGGAGTTCTTCCCTCCGGTTTTTGTACAAACCAATTACCTTTTACCTGAATTTGAGAAAATTTTGAATTAACAGATAAATCAGATTTTGGAATACTGACAGTTGAAACGCCAACAGTAGTTCCTGCTTCGCGAAAATTTGTGCCTTCCAGGGCTTTTAAAACAGAATTATAAGTTTTATCGCCATATTGAACGCTTACTTGTCCACCACTCATCATATCACCATCTACGCCAGAATTGGAACTAATTTCTGTAACTCCAACAGATATTCCGTTAAACGTTATACCTAATGCGTTATTTTCAGTAGCATCATCTCTTTTATAAGAAATATTGGCAGTAATATTTACATTACTCTTTTCTTTTACATTTACCCAATGAGAAACAGCATATCGTCCGAGTTCCGCATCCATTGCAACCATACCAAAATCATTTGTACTTAACTCTTGAAATTTATAGTTTAATCCCATGTGATTGATAATATCTGCAGCATTAGCACCGACATACATATAACCTTCCGGCATTGTTGATTTTGCATTTATATCATCTTTCCATTGGTAATTATATGTTCCATCGGCAACAATCCAATCCATCCCATTCGGATCTACATATTTCAAAGGATTATTATTACAATAAACATAAGGCGAAATAGAATAATATTTTTCACATAAAGGATCAATACTTAACCATCCTGTCGGGTCGGTTTCACTGCGTAACATTCTCGCAGAAAAATCAAGCCAGCCCAAATCCTTTATCGTTTGCTTTTCCTTGCCGCTAAATGTGTAGCGCGTTGTGTAAACCTTTTTCATACTGTCTTATTTACAACGACTTAACGTAACCATAAGCTACATGCGTATGTAGTCATCACCTACTAACGTATGTAGCCACCACTTACATACGTATGTAACCATCGCTTACTAACGTATGCAGTGATCGCCTGCATCCGTATGTAATTTTGCTTGCCCTGCGTACTTCATAATGTACCTCCTGTTTTATCTGTTAATTTTATAAAGTGTAAAATTAATAATTTCTTGTTATACACTGTGTTCATACCTTTTTTATTCTTTCTTTGCACAAGGCAGAGCCTTGTTTTTATCTTCGCTGTAGCGAAACGCTACGGCGAATGCGGGGTTGTTTAATGACAAAAATTTATTGTTTATATTTTTACACTAACCCAATAACCGCATGCAAACATTGAAACAAAAAACAACACTACCGAGCCAACAACATAAGAAAACACAAGCCATCCCTTTATTTTGCTGTTTTTTTCGTCTTTGTATTTTTCTGCCAATTCTGCATATTTCTTTTTGGTTAGAAAAAAACTTAAAATACTGGTAATAACCACTACTACCCATACAATATTGACGTTCATTTTCTTACCAAACAAATACAGTCCAAATATAAGAATTGACAAAGCAATAGCACCAATACTCATAAAAGTAACCACTCCGCCCGCGATATGTCCGTCTTTTTCTCCCCAGTTCTCGTAACATTTGGCAGTCCTGTAAAAACAGTATTCAAAAAATTTTATCATACTCAAAAAATTAAGAAACCGGTACCCAAAAAAGTTTTACTCCTGTATAACCAAACGCAAGCATTGACCCAATCACATACAAAAATATTCCCCATCCTTTTAGTTTTTTATGTTTTTCATCTTTATAATATGCTATCGACTTATTGTATTTCTTTTTTGTTAATAATATAAAAACATTGATAATTGAAAGAGGAATACAAATTAATATTGGAACAATTTCATAATCATATCTTGAGTTATCGAACAAATGATAAATATTTATAAAAGTCAAAATATTCAATAATTCACAGAATTGTGTCCAACCAAAAGCCCAAATATAGGGAGTTTTGGGGTCAACTTTTTGGAAATATTTTGTTGTTGCTATTCTGTAAAAACAATAATCAAAAAATTTTATCATAATTGCAAAATTTTAAAATTAATAATTATTTGAACGGAAAACCAGAGTGTCCAACAGGAATAAAACCTCGTTGCATCATATTTGCCCTGTCAATAATTTGCTGATTAACGCTTTGTTTAATAGCAGGATAATTTTTAAGGACACCAAAATAATACAAACTCGCTGCAAGTCCATAAGTACCAGTAATTCCAACTAAACTCATACCCCCATCAACTCCGTGTCCTATCTTTCCCAATGTGGTTGGCTCATTTATCATTTGCAGAAATGAAATTGCCGCACTTAATCCACCCAATATATTACCACCTGTTTTAATTCCATTACCTAATTTTGATAAGGCGGCAGGCGTTACATATTGATTGCCTTTCCAACCATTGCCGTAAAATTTGAAGTCCAGATTTCCTTTGCTGTTTGTTAATCTGAAACTTGCATTGCTGCCTTCGGCAAGTCCGCCAACCGCACCCGCTACCGCAGAACCTTTCGACAAAATATCGCCCATAGTAGAAGTTAATGAGTTTGCGCTCTCTTCATCGGCAAGATTGTACGAAGAACTTCTTAAAAAAAGTTCGCCATCATCGTTTTTATATTGTGTAAATAAGGTTGCGTTATCACCATTTAAAGACAAATAATTTTCGCCTATATTATTCCAAGTGTTGCCATTATCATCTGTGTAGGTCTTGTCTTGCAGCTTTCGCCACATAGTTTGGGTATTTCCGTCTTTATCTTGAAACTCGTACCAGTCCATTCCATTAGGATCAATCCTGTTTATCGGGTTATTTCCACAAAACGCATACTGGCTTATGCTGTAATACTTTTCCATTAGCGGATCCGGTGTAGTAAACAGCGGCACTTCACAGTTTGCATACATTCTTGCAGAAAAATCAAGCCAGCCCAAATCGCGTATTGTCTGTTTTTCCTTGCCGTTGAACTTCCATCTGTTTGTAGAACTCATTAAACTGCTGTTTTCATGTTCCCTGCCAAAGGGATAGTAATCTTTCTGTTTTGCAGATATTGTTATTATGTAAATCTTTTTCATATTGCCTTATTTATAATGACTTAACGCAACCATAAATTACATATGTATGTAGCAAAATTTTCATCCGTATGAAAATAAATTTATATACTGACGGAAATAAATTTTCATCAGTATGTAATTTTACGCGGATGCGGATGGAATTTTACCCGGATACGTATGTAATTTTACTTGCGCTGCGTACTTCATAATGTACCTCCTGTTTTAATTGTTAATTTTATAAGTGTAAAGTTAGTAATTTTTTGTTATACACTGTGTTCATACCTTTTTTATTACTTCAACTACTCAAGGCAGAGCCTTGTTTTTATCTTCGCTGTAGTGAAACGTTACGTCGAATGATGAGTTTTGTAAAATCAAAATATAATTGTCCAAAATATTAAAACATTTTTTTCTCTGTTGACACAAATTCCGCGAGAAAATCCTGTGTTTTTTGTTCTTGGCAGAGAAGCAAAAACATCTTTATATTCATCTGAAAATGTTTTATACTCGTTTTGTGTGTCTATAATATAAATTTCATAATCTTCCGTAAGCCCGCACGGAAAATTATCAGAAAAATATAAATTGAAAGCCAAGCTGTCTGCTACGCTATCAACTCCTTCAACAATCAAATGCTTACCAAATCTAAAATCTGGAATTGGAACACTGTTTAATAACAGGTTCTGTATCTTGTAATAGAAATCGTTAGGCTGTATTACAAAATATTGCGTAGTATCAATCGTTGAAAAACTTTTTTTTGCCAATCTTTTTGCATTCTTCTCATTTTTCTTAAAAAAACTTTCATTGTTATTAAAACTCATTAAGTAAAAATATCTGTAAGGATTATCTTTCAGAGAAAACGTCAGTCCGACAGGATAGCTTTCCATTATATTATCGGGAAAATGAGAAAATATCTCTTGGGGTACAAAATATTTACTTCTATTCTCCTTAAATCTGTTATTCTGTTCTTTTACTAATTCTTTTAAAAATCGCGGTTGTGGATTAGAGCAACCTGACAACAATAACGTAATTATTATAAATATATATTTTTTCATATCTTTTTATTATCTACTAAATGTTTTAATAATATTTTTAATTAAGTCCATTGATTTTTGAACAATATCCTGCTGTTTCTCTTGCTGTCTTTGTTTGAAATTGTAGTATGAAGCGCCGGCAGGAACTTTATAATCACTGGTAGTGGTTGTTCTGTCTATAATGCCAAAAGACGAATTATCATATCTGGCATTGGTTTTTTTATACAAATCTTCGGATTTTGCATAATAATTTTTAACTCTATTCAATTCTTGTGAACTCGTAACCGGTTCGCTATAATGTATACCTCCATCAGCTTCCATATAATGTGTTTTCATCGATTCTTCTTCCACAGTTACTTTATCGGCAGGAACAAAACCATTTTCTGCCATGAACTGTTTTGAATAATCCCAACCATCTTTTGAATCCATAGGAATATAACCACTTGATTCAATACCTGCTATCAAATCATCTCTTCCTAAATTTTCATAAATATCCTTATTGCTTATATCTATTCCATTTTTTGTCAACCAGTCGGCATTCAAATCATCAATTTTGGTTAAATCAGATAATCCTCGTATAAAAAACACATTGCCGTTTTCATTATTTACAAACCAATCCATCCCATTCGGATCAACGTATTTCAACGGATTATTTCCGCAAAACGCATAAGAACTTAAACCTGGGTATTTTTCCGCCAGCGGATACTGTGTTGTAAATATCTGTATTTTACAGTTTGCGTACATTTTTATATAAATCCAGTAAAAACAAGTTCTAAACTATCATTGCTATGTATTTTATATTTTCTAACGATAGGATCATATGTCTGAGTCGCCTTGTTAGGAAAGCCGTCTATTTCAATAATATGTTTTTTAATATCTTCTATTTTTCCTTTTCTTTTAGAAATATCCATTATGGTATCCAATATTAATTCTAACGATATTCCATTAAATTTTTTCAATTTATTTATATCTATTAAATCACAAGCACATTCATCATCCATATCGTATATAGCTATTAACTTATTATTAGCAACAGTATAATATTTTAACCATGTATGATAACAAATATCTTTGTAAATAATCATAAAACAATCTTCTTTTTCTTTGATGAAACTCACATTCAGTATATTGCTATCCATCCTGTAATCAGTAGTGTCATGAAAAGAATTCACGTCTTCAATTATGCGATATAATGTCGGAGAGATAATACTATCGCTATTCTCTTGTTCTACGTTATTTTTTTCATTTATAGTCTTTTGCTTATTTCGGCACGATATTGTCATGAAAGCAAATAGCGCACATATTAATATATTTTTCATATTTTAAAATCCCAAATTTCTATATAGTCCGCTTCCATTATTGACTTGTCTTATATAAATATTATTTTTCCAAGGCGTATAGTGGTATAACGTTCTACTATGTTTATGATATAAGTAATGCTTCGGGAATACAGTATTTCGTCCTTCTGTACTGAACCACTTATTTGTATTTATCATTCCAGCTTCTTCAAACCGGTAGTACCTATTAATAACATTATTCATATCACCTATAGACGCCCCCTTTGTTCCTTCCCAAGTGGCATCACCCGGATGAGAATGTATATCAACAATTAGATCCAACTCATCGAATTTTTCCATACCATACGAAGATGATACACTGTTTTCCTTATGCGAAGTCCCAATAAAGTATTCATTGTTGCCGGATTTAGTTCTATATCCATCAATACTCCACTCAACGCTTGTATTATCTGCTGCAAATTTGAAAACATTAAATATATCTTCTCGGTTGGTTGTAATTGCATAATTGCCGTTATAATCATTTTGATCTCGAGTTATCGTAAGTTGATCAAAAATTGACCTATCTTTAATGGTTATTGATTGCCCTGTTCTGTCGCCATCTTTATTTAAAACGTACATAGTATGTTTTTTACTCTCTTCAATCCACTTAACACTACCATTATAATCCATTTCCCAAATATCTCGCCCATCAGGGTCAATAAACCTCAACGGATTATTCATACAATAAACATACGGACTGATAGAATAATATTTTTCAGCCAGTGGGTCAGGCACAAGCCATCTGCCAAATTCTGTTTCTAACATTCTCGCAGAAAAATCAAGCCAGCCCAAATCGCGTATCGTTTGTTTTTCTTTTCCGCTAAATGTATAACGGTTGGTAGAAGTAATCAAATCGGGGTTTTCGTGTTCCTTGCCGAATGGTAACAATCTTTTTGCTATTTTATTTCTCATGTTTGCCTTTTTGTTTACTGATAAGCACTAAGCTGTCATTATTGACTAATTTATATCTCCATTCCGGATGGGGAGTGTAATGCCAACCATCATCTTCAATTTTGTGTTTGCTGAAAAAATCGTTTTCATTTACAAAATCAATACTTAAAGAATCTTCATATAATATCCAATCCATACTTTCAAATGCATATGAATATATTATAACGGGTTTATTATTCACACTCCTGCCGCCAACAAGTCTAAAAAGGGTATCTTTATTTCCTGTTTGCATATATATTCCCTCCATTAATACAGGAGATGCGCAAAATGTAAGAAAAGTATCTTTTCTGTTTTTTGAACAATCAACTATATACATTGTCGGCGCACCAAAAGAATTTGGCGTATCGTCTATGGATGTAATAAACGAAAGTAATGTATCATTGATATTTTCCGACAAAAAAACTTGATTTTCAATGATTATATGCTCATCTGCCTGTTGTTGTGGCAATGCTTCACTTTTTTTTGATTTACAGTTAAAACAAAAAACAATAACTGTTATAATAAAAATACATTTTCCCATACAAATATTATTTTAAAGTTCCGAAAAAGAATTGTTTATAATTTTTTATTTTTCTGATAAATGCAGGTCCACTAAAATTAACATGATATAATCGATTAGAATTTGGAAAATACACATAATTTAATCTTGTTTGCCTACCATTTGACACAACATCTTGCTGTACATTATACCAATCACTATCTTTCCAAATGCTTTTAGGTTTATTATCTCGTTTAATAAATCCCATTGATTCCATTTCTACTGGTATATCGGTTCTATTACCAGGATGTGAATGTAGTGTAGCAGCTGGTTGATTTGGTATTCCATAATCCGACCATGAACCGGCTTTCGCATCATGATGTTGTGTTCCTATTGTATATTTTGTTCCATCATTTTCATATTTATGAACAACCCATTCAACACTTGTATTATCTGCTGCAAATTTGAAGACATTAAAAACATCATTTACTCCTTCTTTGCCAACTTCCGCATAGTTAAATTGTGAATTTCTGTTTGTGGTTAATTGGTCTAAAATACCTCTGTCGTTCACAGTAATTGAATTTTCAGTTCTTTTTCCTTTATTATCCAAAGCATACAAAACATGTGTTTTACTTTCTTCTATCCATTTTACCTGTCCCTGTTGATTTATTTCCCAAACATCCATTCCGTTAGGGTCAATAAACCTCAACGGATTATTCATACAATAAACATACGGACTGATAGAATAATATTTTTCAGCCAGTAGGTCAGGCACAAGCCATCTGCCCAGAAAATCATCATACATTCTGTTCCCGTAATCCATATAGTTTATATCGCCTGTAATCTGTTTTTCCTTGCCGCTAAACAGATAGCGAGTTTGTGCTGCCGGATAGTAATCAAGGTTCCACACTTTGCCAAAAGGATAATAATTAACCACTTCCTTTATTCCCCCGTAGTTGCCATAGCCGCCGGCAACAACTCGCGTGCTTCCTAAATGGTCGGTAATATAGTAATCGATTTCGTAACTGTTGCTTGTTTTTTTAATTCGCCCGCCGCCAAAACCTGTGCTTTCGAGAGTTCGCGTATTGTTGTTATTTGTATAAACCAGAGAGCCGAGATAATCAAAACCCTTACTGTCATCGCCAACCACTCCGACTTTTGTTCCATCTGCAATATATTTGTAGTTTGCCTTCACGGTGCCAAGGTCGCATGACGTTATTTTATAAGGCAGATTAAATAAATTATACTGCATGTTTATGCATTTTCTGCTGTCGAAAGTCATATTTCCGTTAGTATCATATTCATAACCTGCATTTTGCGTTCCCGCAATATTAGTTAATTTATTGCCATCATAACTGTACGTCAATGCAACAGGCGCATCCGAGGCAGCGCCATAACGTACAAGGTTTTTTATGTTTCCGTTTTTATCGTATTCTATGCCATTCTCGGTAAAGTAATTGTATGGAGTATCATCCATAACGTAATAAAGGCTGTTTCCCGTAAAGCGATTTAGCCTGTCGTAGGCAAAAGTATATGTTGTTGGCATAAATTCCTCAAATGCCCAGGTACATTCGGTAATGTTTCCGGTGTAGCTTGGGGCAGTGTTTGGTCTTGCAGGATTATAATACGACAGTCGCATATTAAATACATTATCGCCATCCGCATTTGTTGCCTGTTTTTTAGTTACCCAGCCCTGAATGTTGTATTTTACAGAATCGGCAATAAGATTATCGCCGTAAATTTTTGCTGTTTGCTGTCCGAGTTCATTGTATCTGTAGCTTACTTTTGCCGTGTCGCTGTCGTTTACTGTTGTGGCTTCGGTTAGCAAACGTCCTCGCTGATCGTATGTAAATGCCGTAAGTTTTGTATCCGGCGCACTGCTGCCTGTTTTGTGGCTTTCGTGCTGAGCAAGAATGTTGCCGACAAAATCGTATTTAGAGCTGTATCGGCTTATATATCCCAAATGATTTCTCTCAACTGTCTGTATTATTCTGCTCTTACTGTCATAATAAAATGCACGTTCTACAAATCCTGCTGCGCTGTCGGCTAATATTTTTACAATCTCGTAGGCTTTCAGATGTCTTACTTTTACCGTATCCAAATCGGCAAGCGTGCAAACTCCCGCAACAGGCTCAAAGGCAAGGTTCGAAGGATTTTTCCATACTGCAGTTTGTATTCCGCCCGGTATGCCCTCATATATGCCAAAAGCCGGGCTGCATGCATCAAGGCATTCCGCTATGCTCATATACCCGGCAGGAATATAATAATACTTTATATTCGGATTGTTCGGGTCGGTATATCTAAGATAAATTTCTTTTATACGTATATCGCCCTTCTTAACCTTGCCTTCTGATCCTACTGTATATAAATGATTAGTATCGCAAGTGAAACAGTCAAAACCGATTGGTAAGATGGGAACTATTGGGTCTATCGGGATAATTAATATCGGTTTTTTTATTGCCTGAATATCCACCGACGAAACTGTTTCATCGTATTCTTCGCTATCATTCATGGAAGCAACAGTCAAACTCTGATTATGGCGCATGTATGTTCCCGGAGCAAGGTTGTTGCGAACATAATATGACTTTCCGTAATATCTCGCGCTTTCTACAAGATATTCTTCCGTAAAGCCGTCGCCGCCAAACGGCACGTATATGCTGCGCGATTCGCCAAGCGAAGTATAATCATTATGAAAAGTCGAAGCAAAATATTTTGCCTGTATCTGCTGGCGCGTAAGATTTGTTTTTACCAGCGTTTTGTCCGTAAGATTGCCTACATTGTCGTAAACGCTGTAAGTCCATTGATTGTTTGCCCTCATGTTTCCATCCTGATACAGCGCCAAACGTCCGTCTTTGTCGTAAATCATATATTCCGCTTCCTTTCCCGGCATTTGCCGTTCAATCATGTTTTTCCGCCCATCGTACCTGTATGTGTAGCAGTAACGCGCAACCGTAGCAGAACCGGGAATCAAGGTTGTGCTTACTGTTATGCTTGAAGAATATTCGGGCGTAATTACCATTACAGGCTGTCCGTAATCATCATAAACGTAATACGTGTCGAAATTTTGATCGTTGTCTCCTTTTGTTCGGGTCAGTATCGTCTGTCCGAGCTTGTCGGTAAATGTTATAACAGTTGCGCCGTCTTCGTTTGTCGTTGAATTTTTGTAAAGAGTCTTGGGCGCGTAGCAGTCGGCTACGGTTACGTTTCCGTTTGCCTGATTTATATTCATCAAAAACACCTCTCCGACAGCATTGGTCGAATACGAGTTTACCGACTTTTTGTCTTCATCTCTGTAAACGGCGCCAACACTGTAGGTTTGCATAATCCTGTTGAGTGGCGATGGCTCAAATACATTTTCCACGTATGCAAATGTTCCGTTATCCGCATCGAACATGTTTTGATAAAATTCAGTCTGTTTTGAAAATGCGGAATTTTCTATAGCCGCAGTACTGTTTGAAGAAACGTAAGGCAGATAAACCTTTGCATTGTCGCGCCGCATATTGTCGTAATATACAGGCGTTACTATGTTGTTTTGCATTGGCGAGCCTTTTATCTGTATCACCTGTTCGGGATAGCCCAGTCCATCATAATACATAATGTCTCGGTAATACTGTGCTGCATTTGGCTCTGTGTAAGTTGCTTTCATTATCCAGTTTGCATTGGTGGCATCGCCGGTTATCGGATTGTAAGGAGTGATAGCAAAACATCGTGATTGTCCAATCTGTATATAGCCTCCGCCTTGCTGTACAGGAAGCATTCCGCCTTCTATGGTTACCGTTCTGTAGCCGGTATCGTCTCCGGTGTATTCTAAAACCCGAATGGTAATGGTGCTGTAAGTTACATCTGTTACCAAAATAAAATCAGTGCAACCATAAGATCCAATTCGAGAATTAATATCATTTTTTATGACGTTTAACGAATAATTGCCGATGATTTCTATGCAGGGAAATGTATAATAGCCTCCGGCACAAGCCGTAGTCATACTCATATTTGCACCATAGGTAATTCCTATATATGATGGCAGTGTAAACATTATATTTTGCGAAAATAAATTTTCGCAAAACAAAATTGACAGGATTAATGTTATAAAATATTTTTTCATAGCTTTTAATTTTATTGTTTATAATTGTAATCGTATCGCTGTAATATATTATTATCATGATCTTTAATTAACTGCAAGCGGTTTAATGCGTCGTATTCATAATAAACGGTATTTCCGTTCGGGTCGGTTACAGACAGTCTGCCTACCAAAGGAATGTATTTATAAACAGTAACTTGAGCATCGGATAATTTTGTTCTCAAATTGTTTATTAAATTCCAATCTGCACCTGTCGGCTCTGCTTTTGCTGCCAAAGTTTCCATTTGACTGTCGCTTGTGTAATTCAATGCCGATTTAACTTCGTCGTAAGTTGCGTTTGCAATTTCTGCTATGGGATACTGATAATTGTAACCCCAAATATATACAGCTTTTGTTGCATCATCTTTCGTCAGATACAGCGGATTGCCTCGTGAGTCGTATTTCTGATATACAATTCGGGGTTCAAACGAAACGCCTGCCGTTTGTCTTGCAAAAATCGTTTTTGGAAGTATCAGGCTGCTGCCTGCAACCTGCTCGTAACTTGTTTTTATGTGGCTTACGAAATCGCTGCTGTTTTTTTCCGTTTTTTCTTCTATCGGATAATCAAGCATGTTTTTAGTTAGCATAGTATTGTATGGATATACGTTTTTGTAAGTATCATCATACGGAAATATCGTTCTTTTTGTATAAACTTCATTTTTGCTGTTTGTCTGAGTTACAGAACTCGGTGTAAGAGTTACAGGCTTGCCATCTTTTACATCATAACCGTACGAAATGGTTTTGCTGACCGTAGGCTGTCCGTTTTCGTATTCGGTTTCGGTGGTAGAAGCCAATAATGAGATATCGCGAAAAGCGTAAGTGTTTATCCCATAAATCCTGCTAAGATAATAATCTTCATATACCAATTGCCTGTCTGAATTATCGGCATAACAAGTCATTATGTCATAAAAGCCTTTGGGATATACAGATCCTTGCACCACTCTCACTCCTGTATGTATTGATGACAAATTTATTTGTTGATATTGAGATACACTCTTTTTTACAATATATCCATTTTTATTGTATATTATTATGCTATCCAATAAACTTTTAATATTTCCTCTATCGCAATCTACATTTTTTGAATACACATAAAGAGGATATTCATTGATATTCCATGTACATCCAAAATTCAAATCACGAGGCTCTTCTTTATAATAATATTCCGTCCACCCATCATTATTTTCGAGAGTACCCTTATATTCTTTTATTTTGTTGTAAAATACATTGCTTCCCGTCCAGCCGGTTAAAGATGTAAGCGAAGTCCCAACAAAATTCCATACAAGATACACTGCCCGTATAGCCACGCAAGCACCACCAGGTTGTAGTCCGCAATAATGGTCAATATATTCCATAGCATGCACAAATAAATCATTGCTTAATGTCTGAGTTGTATAACCTTGGTATGAATATGATTTAGTATCAGTAGCTGTATTTCCAATCGAATAGTTGATACGTTGTTTCAATCGTAGTCCTCCCACATAGTTATAGTTAGTCATATTTGGAAATTGGTATGCATTGGGCACATTATTCAGCTCATATTCAAACACCGTTTTTCCTTTTGTAGGATAAATTATTTCTTTTAATACACATGTTTTTGTATGCTCCAAACTTGACTTTCTATTGACAGAGTACGCACTCACATTATGAGGAAAAGTTGCGCTTATAAATGCGTTATAGGTTGCCTGATTAACATCAATATCGTTTGGGAAAAAATAATCCGAACTTGTACCGTTGTAATACCCCCAGTAGTCATCATGGCATTTTAATTCATAATTTGGCATTGCGGAATTTTCGTTGTAATAGTTAAACGTATATTTATCACTTTCACCTGTTGTATTGCTGCCTTTTATTATTATACTGCTTAATTTCAATCTTTTATTGTCCTTTGTTGTGCCAAAATAGGTGTTGTTATCAAAATTTGCATACCTTACTGTATTGTTTCCATATTTTACGGTTAGTGATCTTATTCTGTCTTTGCGTTGATCTGCTCGGTCGTTAGAGTATGAAATTGAAATGCAAACATTTTTCCATGTAATTGTTTCTAATAATGGCGGATTATTAGATGCCACAGGCGAACTGCTCATATAATTTTGCAAACCAAGATATGGAAGTCCTACTGGAATTCCGTCTACACCTATTATATTTCTTGTATCAAAAACTTGTACTGATTTGCTGTATGAACTGTAACCATCGTTATATGTAACGCCTTTTTTATACGAAAAAACTATCGGCTCACTTTCTTTTCCCGGATAGATTATTTTTGTTAGATACCAACTGCTTGCATAGGTACCAAGCTCATTTGTAGAACAATATTCTATTTCTGAAAATTCATATTTTATTCCCTTTGTGTCGGTAATCAAAAAAATGCTGTCAATTTCTTCAATTTTAATTGGGTCATAAGGAATAGTAGTCAATTCTTTTGTGTCAACATTATAACGGGCATTACCATTATTACCCAAAAAGGAATAATAATACCGGTCGGATCGTGTATCAAGCACATTAGACCAATAACCACAAAACTTGTTAAAAAACAGATTGTTCCACATTTCCCAACTTTCCCATCTACTTAAATCATACCCTGCTCCAACTGGAGGATCAGTATAGAAAAAACGTTTAGTACCGTTTTTTAACGAATCTATTTGCGCGACATTCTTGATTTTCATTGCACTATTTTGAAAACCTTCAAAATCAGTTTTACCTTCCACGCTTCTTGAAATAACCCCACTCGCATTCAACACCCAGCCAAGCCCGACAGGCGAAGGTATTTCATTTGGTCGGAATCCAGAAGCGTGGTAAGAAATAGAAATCGGAATATCAATCCATCCTGTGTTAAGTGTGTAAATCGGTATTTCTATTTGCGGTACTCCGGTGGTATGTCCAACAGGTATTTCGCCGTAGCGATTAAATTGCGCTGCCTGCGGCGACGGCGGAACAAGAGTAGGCATATTTGGCATATAATTACTCTCTGTTTGCCCCATTGCAAGTCCGCAATACATACATGCAATAATAAATAAAATTTTCTTTTTCATAAGATGTTATATTAAAAATTTTCCGCAAATTTAATAAAATTCACCTGTTTTCACAAAATACCTTAAGCATTTATTTTTAAATGGTTACAACAATATTCGAAAATAAATTGTACCAAGTAGAAAAAAATGTTACAAATACAAAATTAATGGTAACATATATGAATACTTTTGTTACATTTCGCAAAGCAGTCTTAAATTGTGGCTGTTCTTTTTGAAATGCTATTATTTATATTAAGTCCAATAAAAAATACAATTAAATTGAATATAAATTTGTAATTATTAACAATTTAAATTAGCCTTAATCAATCGTAATTGAAAATATTTATTAGATTTTATACAAAAAAACAGGGGAAACACAAAATCTGCATTTCCCCAAAAAATAAAATTTATTAACCTTACTTTAATTAGCTTCGAGTATTTGCAGCAGTTCATCGAGTTTGGGCGTAAGTATAATTTCCGTCCGTCGATTTTTCCTGCGTGCTTCTGATGTATTTTCATTTTCAATGGGCAAATATTCACTGCGTCCCGCTGCTGTTATCTGCTGCGGATTTACGCCTGTTTTATCAAGCAGTGCGCGAACGACAGTTGTTGCCCGCTTTACGCTTAAATCCCAGTTATCCTGCAATATGCCGCCTTTTCCGCCATACGGAACATTGTCGGTATGACCTTCGACAATTACATTTATATCCGGATTAACCGCCAAAACCTTTGCAAGTTCCTTGATTGCCTGCAAACCGCGACTTTCGATATTCCAGTCGCCAGATTTGAAAAGCAACTGCTCTTCGAGCGAAACATAAACTTTTCCGTTTTTTTGCGTTACCGTCAATCCTTTGCCTTCAAAGCCGAGCAATGCATCTGCAACACGCTTGCGAAGCGCGTTTACGGCTTCGTCCTTGCTTGCAAGCATTTGCTGCAAGTCGATCAGTCGCCTGTTGTTTTCATTAAATTCCTTTTGCAGTTTTTCCAGTTCCGCCTGTTTGCGCGTAAGCTCGTCGCGCTCTTTTTGCAGTTGTGATTGCAGTCCGCCGGTTTCGATGCTGTGTTCCGATTTTAATTTTTCCTGCAAGTCTTTAAGTTCGGCAATTTTTTTATCAAGCTCGGCTTTATCTTTTTCAAGCGCTTTGCGTTGAGCATCTATTTCTTTTGATTGAATGTTTAAATCGTTGTACTTACGATTTATTCTGTCAAACTCGGCTTGCAGGGTATCGAATTTTTTTTGCGATACGCACGATGCAAGGCTTAATACGATTGTAAACAGTAATGAGGCAAGTAAAATTTTTTTCATGTCGATATGTTTTATGTTTTTTGCAAAGTTAATTTTAATTTATTAATTATAAATTTTTTATTTGGTTAATTTATTTAAACAATTCCCGTAAATCCCATAAATACCATAGCCAAAATTCCTGCTATTATAAGTGCAACAGGCATTCCCTGAAAGGCTTTCGGGATGTTTGCAATTGCAAGCTGTTCGCGGATTCCTGCAAATATCAGTAAAGCCAGGGCAAATCCTATAGCCGTTGCTGTTGCATAAACTACCGACAGGAGCAAACTTTCCTTGTAAATGTCGTGCTGAGTAACAAGAATTGCAACGCCAAGCACGGCGCAGTTTGTAGTAATCAGCGGCAAAAACACTCCAAGCGACTGATACAGCGATGGCGATACTTTTTTCAGTATAATTTCAACCATCTGCACCAGTGCAGCAATTACGAGTATGAACGAAATCGTTTGCACAAACTGCAGATTGAGCGGAATGAGAATGTACTGCATCAACAAAAATGTTACCAGTGTTGAAATTGCAATCACAAAGGTTACCGAGATTCCCATGCCGATTGCCGTATCAATTTTTTTCGACACTCCCAAAAAGGGGCATATTCCCAAAATCTGCGACAATACAACATTGTTGATAAATACGGCTGATATAAATATTAAAATATATGTCATGTTTTTAATTTTTAGATGTTTTCAATTTATTTACTGTAACAATTAAAAAACCAAGCACAATAAATGCACCGGGCGCAAGTACAAATGTAAGCAGTCCGTAGTTTTCGGGATAAATTGTGAAATCAAATATTTTTCCTGTTCCCAAAAATTCACGTACCGAACCGAGTATTGTAAGCGCAAGCGTAAATCCTATGCCCATTCCCAAGCCATCGAGGGCGGAAACGAAAGGCGAATTTTTGGATGCAAACGATTCTGCGCGGGCAAGCAAAATGCAGTTTACGACTATCAACGGAATAAATAATCCCAAACTCTCGTAAAGCGGCGGCGTGTAGGCTTGCATTAGCATCTCGACAACCGTTACGAACGAAGCGATTATAACAATAAACGCAGGTATGCGAACTTTGTCGGGTATAAAGTTTTTGAGAAGAGATATTCCCAAGTTGGAACAAACAAGCACAAAAGCCGTTGCAATTCCCATTCCGAAACCGTTTATTGCCGAAGATGTTGTTCCCAGCGTGGGACACATTCCAAGTAGCAATACCAATACTGGATTTTCTTTCAGTATTCCGTTTGTCAATATGTTTAGATTTTTACTCATTGTTTTATCTCCTGATTGTAATGTTAAATTTAGATTTTATTCTGTTGATTCCTGTGTTTGCGAATCATTTTCTTTCACTTTCAGATATGCTTCGTAAGCGCGGTTGAGCGCATCCATAAAAGCTCGCGAAGATACCGTTGCTGCTGTTATTGCATCAATATCGCCTCCATCTTTTGTTACCATTAATTTATTCTTTGAAATATCTCTTCCTATTACCGAACTATTACGTTTTTCTTCTTTCACCTCAAAGCCGAATATTTTCTCAATAAGGCTTTTTTCTCTTTTTCCTTGTGGTTTAAACCATTCCTGCATTTTTGAGCCAAGTCCGGGCGTTTCGGCGTGTTTCAGCACAGAATAATTTTTAACAATTCCGTTCATATCAAATCCTGCCATTATTTTTATTTCGCCGCTGAACCCTTTCTGCGTATTGGTTTCAACAGCAATACCGATCAGTTTTCCATCCTGCTTTGCAGGAAAAACGACTAACTTGTCGCCATTAGAAATTTCAACTTCAAACTGTTCTTCGACAGGATTATTATTGAAATCGGGCGTAACTTCTCTTATTGCATTTTCCTGTTTTTGTTTTGCCGCCTGCTCGATGGGTTCTTTTGTCAAACCATATACAAAAGCGAGCAATCCTGCTACCACAATGCTTATCAAAGCAAGTGAAAGCAACATGTTTTTGAGTGAAGATGTTAATTTTTCCATTATTTTACCTCCCCGAATAATTTAGGTTTCATATATTTATTGATAAGCGGAACTATCGCATTCATAAACAGTATCGCAAACGATATTCCTTCGGGATAACTTCCGAAAGTACGTATAAGAATTGTCAATAATCCTATTCCTGTACCGTAAACCATCATGCCTTTGAGCGTCATTGGCGATGTAACGTAATCGGTTGCCATGTAAACCGCGCCGAGAATCATGCCGCCTGTCAGCAAATGAAACAGAGGATCAATAAACCGGTCGGGATTTGCAAAGTGCAAAATGCCTGAAAATACGATAACCGCTGCAAATATCGAAACAGGAATATGCCATGTTATTACTTTGCGGACAAGCAAATATGCAAAGCCCAAAAGCAATGCAACAGCCGACACTTCGCCGAGCGAACCGCCTATCTGTCCGAAAAGCGTGTCGAGATAACTGAAAGTATAATCCGACGATTCTTTTATCTGGTCGATTGTCAATCCGTTTTTCAACCCTTCCTTGATGATAGCCAAAGGCGTTGCTCCTGTTGTTGCATCCGGCGTTACAGCCGTTAACGGCAACGGCCAGGTTGTCATTTCAACGGGACGCGCTATTAATAAAAATACCCGTCCTACAAGAGCAGGATTAAACGGATTGTTGCCCAAGCCGCCAAAAACCATTTTACCTACGCCTATTGCAATCAAGCTGCCGATAATAACTATCCACCACGGCAGATTTGAAGGTAAGTTAAGCGATAAAATCAGTCCTGTAACTACAGCTGACAAATCGTTTATTGAAGGCGCTGTTTTCAAAAGAAATTTTTGAATCAGAAATTCAAAAACAACACATGAAATCACTGACAAGCCAACAACTTTTACTGCTCCAAATCCGAAAAAATAAAATGATACAAGCAAAGCGGGAAGCAATGCAATAACAACATCGCGCATCAATCGTTTTGTGCTGAATTCGCCGTGAACATGCGGCGAGGGTGATATTATTAATTTATTCATATTAGATTAATATTTAATTTTCAAAAATCTCTTATTTCGGTTTAACAATAAGTTTCATTGCTCTTGTTTTTCCAAGCCTGATATAATCTACCAAAGGTAAATTTGCCGGACAGGTGTACAGGCAGCAGCCACATTCGATACAGGCATGTACTGAAATTTCTTTCAGTTCTTCGAGCATATTGCGCTCGGCAAGCTTGTACAGCAAAAACGGCTGAAGTCTCATAGGGCAGGCTGCTACACATTTTGAACAGCGTATGCAATTCGATTTTGTTCCGCGTTTCGCTTCGTCGTCTGTAATAAATAAAACGGCTCCCGAACCTTTCATGGTCGGAGCTTCCAGATTACTTACAGCGCGTCCCATCATTGGTCCTCCGCTGATAATTTTTCCCGTGTTTTCAGGTATTCCGCCTATGGCTTTAATCAGTTGCGACAATGGCGTGCCTACTCGAACAATGAAATTTTTTTGGATCTTAAGATTTTTCCCTGTAACCGTTATGCTGTTTTCAAAAAGAGGCTTGTTTTTCTGTACGGCTTCATAAACGGCGAGAGTTGTACAGATATTCGAAACGATACAGCCGGTTTCTATTGGCAAAGCCCTGTCGGGAACTTCAATTCCCGTAATTGACTTTATCAACTGTTTTTCGCCTCCCTGCGGATATTTAGGCTCAAGCGAAACTATCTCTATTCCGCTGTAGTTTACTGCTGTTTTTTTCAGGCTGTCAATAGCATCCTGCTTGTTTGTTTCGATACCGATGTATGCCTTATCAACATTTACAGCCTTTTTCAAAAGCTGTACGCCAATAAGTAGTTCTTCGCCGCGTTCGAGCATTACACGATGGTCGGATGTAAGATACGGTTCGCATTCCGCGCCGTTTATAATAATTGCCTTTGCCGTTTTTCCCTTGGGAACGGCTAATTTCACATGAGTCGGAAAAGTTGCGCCGCCCAAGCCTACAAGTCCCGCTTCGGTGATTTTTGCCAAAATCTCTTCGGATGTTTTCGATAAGTCGCGATTTATTTCGGCGCTGCGGTCGATACTTTCTTCCCACTCGTCGCCTTCGACCTGAATACAAACTGCCGGTTTTTTGATTCCCTGATAATCGGCAATGTTTTCAATTCCCAATACTGTTCCCGAAACCGATGAATGTACGTTTGCCGAAACAAATCCGTTTGCTTTTGCGATAAGCTGTCCCGTTTTTACCTTATCGCCTTTGGCGACAATACATTCGGCAGGTGCGCCTATATGCTGAGAAATAAAAATCCGGATAATTCCTTCAGGAACCAACTGTTCTAATGCTGCGTTTCGCGATATTTTATTTTCGGGAGGATGAACGCCTCCCCTGTTGAATGTTTTTATCATAATATTATCTTTATACAGTTATAAAACAATCTTAGCTTGCTGCAGTTTCCGAGCCTGCACCGTCTGTCTTTTGCTCCTGAATTTCCATTTTGGGTTTTCGCGGCGGAAAATTCAACTCTATTATGCTTTCCGTCGGGCAGACTTCAACGCATTTACGGCACAGACGGCATTTGTTCGGGTCAATATACGCTAAAAAGTTTTCTATGACTATTGATTCAAAAGTGCATGCCTTGCGACAGGCGGCACAGCCTATACAGGCAACCGTACATGCCTTGCGTGCAACAGCGCCTTTGTCTTTGTTGATACACGAAACGTAAATCCTGCGGCTTTTGGGTCCCTTTTTGCGTAATTCGATAATCAGCTTCGGGCAGGCTTTAACGCAATTGCCGCAAGCCGTACATTTATCTTCATCTATTTCGGGCAGCATGGTTTCACCGTTGATGTATATTGCTCCGAAATTACAAACCGAAACGCAATCGCCCCTGCCAAGGCATCCGTACGAACAATCGGTATCGCCGGAATATGTCGCCGCCATTACGGCACATGAAGCTGCTCCGTCAAATTCGTTTATGCGCTGACGGTTTGCGCACGAACCTGCGCAGCGAACAACTGCTATTTCACTGTCTTTGGCTTCAACTTTTTTGCCAAGATACTCGGCTATTTTCGTCATTGCCGCGTTTCCGCCGACAGGACAAAACATTACCGATATATCGTCGGTTTTTACAAGCGCTTCGGCAAACGAACGGCATCCTGTATATCCGCAACCGCCGCAATTTGCGCCGGGCAGCATGCTTTCGGTTCCATCGATGCGTTCATCTTCAACTACTTTGAACTTTTGAGCAACTATGTATAATACCGCAGCCAGCATGGCTGCAAGCACTCCAAGCATAATTACTGTTGTTAAAATTGTAGAATCCATCTGTAAATTCAATTAAATTGTTTTTCTATACGAAATTTTATTTTTGTTTTTATTTTATAGTCAAAAAAATGCACAATAACGTAATAAGCAGCAATTACAGCTATTGCCGCAAACGCCGAAATTCCTTCATTAACATCAAACATTTCAGTTAAAATAATTATTGTTATCAGCAGCAAAAACAATGGAACGGCAAAAGCAAGCAAAACCGCATACATGCTTAAGGAACGCTCCGATACAATGTTAACTGTATCTCCTGTTTTAACACTGTAATTGTCATTGCTGATTTTTATTTGCTGGATTTTGGCGTCCAGAGTCGAACACATCGATTTTGATTCGCACGTGGCGCATGCCGACGAGCGTTCCATATCAACAATAATATCATTGCCGACAATTTGCGAAACCACTCCTGTATGTTTTATCAATTTTGACACCGTATTTATATAATATCAATAATATGTGCGCCGTAAGCAGCCGCAAAGATAAGAATAATGAATTACATAGAAAATTTATTTTTAATATTTAATAACTTAAATAAAATAAAATACAGATATTGTGATAAATAGTCGTTCCCTAACAAGTATATTTCTCAGAAATAAGAGATAATAAAGATATTTTTTCTGTTAATTTGCCTTGACGCAAAATAACCAACCGAAGCGTAAGCAAAGCTCGCGAACACCAAATAAAAATAAAAACAGCGGATCAAGGTAAATTAAATCCACCGGTTCGCCTGCCATCGCTTTCGGTATTTCGAGACTGTCGCCTAATATTAACCTGTTTATCACTATAAACTAATGAATTTCATACTTGAAACTGAACTGTTTCTGCCTGCCTTTTATTACTATGATGTACATCACAGCTATATGTGACCTGCGTCACTATATTTTGTGATGTAGATTACAATATGATATGATGTAGGTCACAAATATAATACTTGGTTTGAAAACAGTTACATTGTAGTGTTGTCTTATCTAAAAGATAAGGTCAGGGAAGACAAAAGAAAGCGTGCTGTTCAAATATAACCGATTTTCCCTCGTCCGGTGCAGCCTAATTCCATAACAGGCATGAAGCAGAACTGCGCGCCGGCAATGGCAGTATAAAAAACATTTTTTCCGTACAGCGAGACGTTTTTACCCGGCTTACTTTTTTACAACTAAAATACTGAATTCATAAAGCAAAACCAAAGGAAGCGCAACCATCAGCATGGTAAAAGCATCGCCGCTCGGCGTAATTACTGCCGATAAAATAAGCGAGCATATAACTGCATATTTGCGATATTTGCGTAAAAACGGACGGCGAATCACGCCAAGCTTTGAAAGAACCAGTGCAACCATTGGTATTTCAAAAACAATTCCCATCATCAAAATAAGCGATGTGAAAGTACTAATGTACGAGTTCAGTGATATTTGATTTACAACAGTTTCGGTTACCTGATAAGTGCCGAGAAATTTAAGTGTAAGAGGAAAGATAACAAAATAACCGAGCAGGACGCCTGTAAAAAAAAGAATACACCCAAAGCCGAAAGCAATTCGTATGTACCGTTTTTCCTTTTTGTACAGCGCAGGACAGACAAATCTCCACATCTCATACAAAAAATACGGGAATGCCAGTATAAGTCCCAGCCAGAATGAAGTACTCATGTGAGTGAAGAACTGTGCGGCAAGATTAATATTTATTATTTCTATTTTGAAAGTATCTGGACAAAATTCGGGCATGTTTAAACTTTCGCCAAGATTGCAAAGCCAGCGATATAAACAAAAATCTGAACTCGATGGCGAAAATATTACGGAGCCGAAAATAAAGTCTTTTGAAAAAAAAACAGCAATCATAAGCACGGCAATAACAGCAACCACTCTGAAAAGCATGTGTCTCAACGCTTCGAGATGATCCCAAAAAGTCATTTCGCGGTTTGAGTTGACATCGTTCATCGCCTGATAATTAGCCGGTTTGAGCCTGTTTACAACTTTCCTTGACGGCTTTACTTGCCTTCGACATCCTTGTCAATATCGTCAATATTGGATTTTATTTCTTTTTCGGCATTATTCATTCCTTCCTTAAAATTTCTAACTCCTTTACCAAGTCCGCGCATAAGTTCGGGAATTTTTCTTCCTCCAAAAAACAGCAGCACAACCAGTAAAATAAGAAGAATTTCCTGCGTGCCTATCGTTCCGAATAGTAATATTGTCTTCATTGCTTTTTAATTATAATTTGCAAATGTATGATTTTTTTTTGACAGTTGCGTTTAACTTCTGAAAATATCAGCGATAATTTTCAATTAATTTCCGCAGATTTTCAAAAAAACGATTTATTGTAAAAATTTTGCAGTCTGAAACAGAAAATGAAAGTTATCAGTCATAAAAATACCGCCTGTGTATTCAACATGCTGCAAATGTGCTGTTGATTGCGTTTTTAGAGAATATGAACATGTTAATACAGTCAGGCTGCACGCTTTTGCATCGAAAAAAACAAATGCGTCTTTTTGCCTGTCTATTAGCTGATAAAAGGACTTTGTTAAAAAAATGTTCGTAAAACAGGATGCCGAAATCAGCATTATTACATCATATCGTAGTAATTTCGTAACCGCATTCTATAAATATTTTAAACAAGAAATACACAAGATAAATTATGTCAGCAGAACAAGCAATTTTTTTTGATTTAGTCGATCAAAATGCAGAACAGCAAAAAGATGAACACAGGCAAACTTACACTCCCGATGAAGTTTTGGATGCATGTATCAAATACTTTCATGGAGATGATCTTGCCGCTTCGGTATGGATTAACAAATATGCAATGAAAGATTCGTTCGGGAGAATTTATGAGAAATCTCCGGAAGACATGCATCGAAGACTGGCGGCAGAGTTTGAACGTATCGAAAAAAAATACGAAAATCCGTTATACTTTGATGAATTATTTGCCATCCTCAAAGATTTTAAATACATCATACCTCAAGGCGGACCAATGACAGGCATTGGAAATAATTATCAAATATCATCGCTGTCAAACTGTTTTGTTATAGGACATAATAAGCCGGCAGATTCGTACGGCGGAATTTTACGGCTCGACGAAGAGCAGGTTCAGCTTATGAAGCGGCGCGGCGGAGTAGGACACGATTTGTCGGATATTCGTCCGCAGGGAAGTCCTGTGATGAACAGCGCGCTAAATTCTACAGGAATAGTTCCTTTCATGGAACGCTATTCAAACTCGACTCGCGAAGTTGCCATGGACGGACGGCGCGGAGCGCTGATGCTGAGCCTGTCCGTAAAGCATCCAGATGCCGGACAGTTTATAAATGCAAAAGTTGATGGCGTAAAAGTTACGGGCGCAAACGTATCGGTAAGAATTGACGACGAATTTATGCGCTGCGTACTGAACGGAACAGTTTATACGCAGCAGTATCCCGTTGATGCAAAAGAACCGAAGTATAAAATCGAGATAAATGCAAAAGAGCTTTGGAATAATATAATTCACAATGCATGGCAATGCGCCGAGCCAGGCATCCTGTTCTGGGATACCATAATTCGCGAATCGATAGCCGATTGCTATTCTGACCTCGGATATAAAACCGTATCAACGAATCCTTGCGGCGAAATACCTTTGTGTTCGTATGACAGCTGTCGCCTGATTGCAATGAATCTGTACGGATACGTCGAACATCCATTTACCGATAAAGCGAAATTCAATAAAAGCCTTTTCAAAAAACACGTCGCAGTTGCAATGAAAATGATGGATGACCTGATTGATCTCGAACTTGAAAAAATAGATGCCATACTGGAAAAAATAAGCAGCGATCCCGAAGAAAACGATGTAAAAAGAGTAGAAATCGAATTGTGGCAAAAGATAAAAGACAAATGTATACGCGGTCGCCGCACAGGCTTGGGAATTACAGCCGAAGGCGATATGCTTGCCGCTCTCGGTATTCAGTACGGAACAGACGAGTCGATAAAATTTGCATCCGAAATACAGAAAACATTAGCGATGGAAGCGTACAGAGCATCGGTACAAATGGCAAAAGAACGCGGAGCATTTCCAATTTACGATGCAAAACGTGAAGAAAACAATCCCATGATAAATCGCATTCGCAGGCAGGATGCCGATTTATACAATGAAATGCTGACAGCAGGACGCCGAAATATTTCGATGCTTACCATTGCGCCCACAGGAACGGTAAGCATGATGGCTCAAACAACATCGGGAATAGAGCCTGTGTTTATGCCTTTCTACAAGCGGCGCGTAAAGGTAAATCCCAACGATAAAAATGTTAAAATAGATTATGTTGACAAGAAAGGCGATGCCTATTACGAATCTTATGTTTTTCATCATAAGTTTCTTAAATGGTGCGAAATTAACGGATACGATGTCGAAAAAGTAAAAAATTCCACACAGGAGCAGATAGATGATCTGGTAAAGCAGTCGCCGTATAATAATGCTACGACAAAAGACATAGACTGGGTGAAGAAAGTAAAAATGCAGGGCGAAATGCAAAAATGGGTTGATCATTCCATAAGCGTTACCGTGAATTTGCCTGCAGATATTACCGAAGAAAAAGTTGCCGAAATTTATAAAACAGCATGGGAATCGGGCTGCAAGGGAATCACAGTTTATCGCGATGGCTCGCGTTCGGGAATTCTTGTTCCTGCAAACGATGAAAAGGAACCAATGAATAAAATGCCATCGAAGCGTCCTGCTTCCCTTGATGCCGATGTAATTCGCTTTGCAAACGGAAACGAACAGTGGATTGCTTTTGTAGGACTGTACGAAAACAAGCCGTACGAAATTTTTACAGGTATTGTCGATGACGATATTCGCCCTATTCCGCGTACCGTAAAAACGGGACAGATAATAAAGGTAAAAACAGACACAGGCTCGCGTTACGATTTTCAATACATCGACAAATTCGGCTATACAAATACCATAGGCGGTATTTCGCACATGTTCAATAAAGAATTCTGGAATTACGCAAAGCTCATTTCGGGCGTATTGCGCAACGGAATGCCCATTGCAGATGCCGTAAACCTTGTTGCAGGACTGGAACTCGACAGCGAAACAATAAATACATGGAAAAACGGAGTAGAACGGGCGCTCAAGCGTTATATTCCCGACGGCACAAAAGTCAAGAAAGGATTGAAATGCCCTCAGTGCGACTCCGATTCTCTTATTTATTACGATGGATGTCCGAGATGTATTGTATGTGGTTATACAAAATGCTGAAACACCAAAAGGAAAATTATTTTTAAAAGTTGAAATTTTAAAACTGCATTAGTCGTCATTTGTAAATATTTTATACATTTGACGACTAATAATTTATATGTAAAACGCTATTGTATGATTTTATCAAATTTTATAAAATTACTTGAAAGCAAAAACGAGCTTGTACGTATTAAGGAATTTGTCGATCCTGTATTGGAAATTGCCGAAATAACCGACAGATTTTCTAAAAGCAAAGATGGCGGCAAGGCATTACTTTTTGAAAATACCGGCACAGACTTTCCCGTACTGACAAACGCTTTTGGCTCAAGTAACAGAATTTGTTACGCTCTTGGAGTGAACAGCCTGAACGAAATACCTGACGAAATCAACAGGCTGTTCCTGTTGCTTACAAGTCCTAAGGCAAATTTTTGGAATAAGCTTATGATGCTGCCGAAATTAAAGCAGATTGCCGATTGGATGCCCAAATACAAATCGGGGAAAGGACAGTGTCAGGATGTGATAATGCAAAATCCCGATTTGAATCTGTTGCCCGTGCTGAAATGTTATCCGTTTGATGGCGGCAGGTTTATAACATTGCCAATGGTTCACACCATAAATCCGGAAACAGGTATTCGCAATGTGGGAATGTACCGGATGCAAATTATTGATGCAAAAACAACAGGAATGCACTGGCATAAACACAAAACAGGCGCAATGCATTTTGAAGAATACAGGAAGCAAAACCGAATAATGCCTGTTGCCGTTACGCTTGGAGGCGATACAGTTTATACCTATGCGGCAACAGCGCCGCTTCCCGATGGCGTTGATGAATATCTGCTTGCGGGATTTTTGCGCAAAAAAAGCGTTGAAATGATAAAATGTATAACTCAGCCATTGCATGTTCCTGCCGATGTGGACTTTGTTATCGAGGGTTATGTAAATCCGCAGGAACCTTTGCGTATCGAAGGTCCTTTCGGCGACCATACGGGTTTTTATTCGCTCGAAGATTTGTTTCCGGAATTTCATGTAACCTGCATCACGCATAAAAAAAATGCTGTTTATCCTGCAACTGTTGTCGGGATTCCGCCACAGGAAGATGCTTATATTGCAAAGGCAACGGAGCGTATTTTTATTGAACCTGTTCGCCTGGTTATTTCGCCCGAAATCGAGGATTTGGACATGCCTGTCGAAGGCGTCTTTCATAATATAGCAATTGTAAAAATTAAAAAAACTTATGCAGGACAGGCAATAAAAACGGCAAATGCCTTATGGGGCGCAGGACAAATGATGTTCAACAAAATTATGATTGTCGTAAACGGCGATGTGGATATTCACAATTATGCAGGCTTGATTGAAAAAGTTAGTGCAAATATCAACATAGGCAGAGATATTTATTTTACAAGGGGACCGCTTGATATTCTTGACCACGCGGCGCAACGTTCAGGTTTTGGCGGAAAAATATGTATTGATGCAACCGAAAAATTGAATGAGGAAAAAGTATCGGAAAATGAACCTGTAAATCAAAAACCGTATGAATTTACGAATAAAGGCAAATTCGATAAAAATAATATAAATGCAAAGGTAACAGTGGTTTTTGATGATTTTGTAGATACGGAAAATACTGCTCAAGCCGTATGGTTGCTTGGAAATAATATTGATGCTGTGCGCGACTGTTCAATAATCGGCGACAGTATTGTTGTTGACGCATGCATGAAACACAGAAATCATAAATCAATATTCGACAACCAGGCATTTGTTTTCAATCGCCGCTGTCCGAATATTGCATGTTCTTCGGTAGAAACTGTGAAAATCATTGATGAAAAATGGGAAAAATTAAATCTTGGAAAATTTATATCATCGCCATCCGAAACGGTGAAAAATCTTGAACTTTCTCAATCTGCAGAATTTATCAGTTAAAAAAATATTACAAAAAAGCGATTTTTTTATGATTTAATATTTCAAATTTATATCTTTGCACATGGATTTGAACAATGGGAATAGATTTTTTGAAAGCAATAATAGTAGGTTTTTGCGGGTCGGTTGCAGTTGGACCAATCGGTGTTTTATGTATTCAACGCACAATAAACAAAGGCAGAAATTCGGGATTTATATCAGGAGCCGGAGCAGCTTCTGCCGATACGGTTTTTGCAGCTCTGGCTGTATTTAGTCTTGCCGCCGTTCAATCGTTGCTGGAAGCTCATCAGGCTGTGTTTTACATCGCGGGAGGCGCTATTATTGCCACGATAGGAGTAAAAATTCATTTTTCAAATCCCATAAAACAGTTGAAAAAGCCGAAAGTCGGCAGGTTCAAACTGATTGAGGATTTCGCTTCAACGTTTTTATTGACGCTCACAAATCCAATGACAATCTTTTTCCTTATAGGCCTGTTTGCTCTGGTAAAACTTGACTTGATAAGTGCAAAAGCAAGCACGTCAAGCATTGCAGCTGTGCTTTGGGGAGTATTTGTAGGCGCATGTTCATGGTGGTTATTGCTGATTTCGATTGTCAACAGATTCAGAAAAAAATTTCGCCTCCGAAACCTTTGGATGGTTAATAAAATAGCTGGAATCATAATTTTCATTCTTGGAATCATATCTATTTTTGAAGGAATATGGACAATAGTTTATGGCTGTCCCAAAACATTTTAAGCTGATTTTACGCTAAATAGTCGTTCCTTAAAAAGTATATTTTCCGAGGTAAAAGCGTATAAAGATGTTTTTTGTGTTACTTTTGTCTTGACACAAAAGTAACCAAAAAGTCAAGAGCAGCCGACGCTATACGCCAACTCCGATTTACGGCTGTGACCTGTAGGAACGCCGCCTGCTCAACGTTCTATTAATTTTTCTGCATGCTGATCAGTTGAAAAATTTACAGACATGCGAGAACAGGTGTTGATTAGCAGATAAAACCGGCATAGACTTCGCAGGCGGGGAACCCGCTCGGCGCAGAGGGCGTTAAAACGGAATTCCGTCAAGCGAAGCGAGACATTAATTCCGTTAGCCGTCGAGACGTTAGCGGGTC
>JAISDB010000205.1 GCA_031265155.1 Prevotellaceae bacterium
CGCTTGTTTTGAGGAAGTAAGGGCAAAATATATTGTTCTATTTGGTTTTTTGTTACTTTTGCATACTTGTTATTCATCATTTAAGCACTGTTTGTTAGCACTTAAATATATGGCTTTTAAGTGGAATAACAAGTATTTTATTTTTTGGTATAGGCGTTTGTCCGCCCATATTAATAGATTATTATTTAATCTTTTAGGCTCATTGCAGACCATCTTTTTCGGGCATAAATCGAAGATTGACCCCACTATAGCCCCTTCCGTTGTCTCTAAAATGGTACTCGTAGAGATAGCCTTGCAACCGCTCTTTTGAACAATGATGGTGTATTCCACGCAACCAACACTGAATGTTCATTATATGTATGTGTAGTTGTGGAAGGTTTTTACCTTTACTTGTCTGAAAATATCTATTAAATTCTATTGAGTTCACTCTTATATGTTTTTCTCTTGTATTCATTTCTCAAAGGTACAAAAATCTTCGGGCGGTCTAAACGCCTATACCAATTTATTTTTTTAGAAAAAGTTTAAATCAGTTTATTATTTCCATTATAATATCCCCAGTGATCCAGACTGAATGTTCCTATATATGGAAACAGCCTGTCTTCTCTGTTATAATATTCAAACGCATAAGCTCCTTCATCCGATATGTTTATGGAATCAAGAAAAGGGATTTTGTTTATCGGATAACCGGTGTTGTTAAATGTTGGATATTTATATCTGAACGAACAGCTTTTCCATGGAGTACCAATCGAATCGAGTTTAAGGTATAAACTGTCTATTTGCTTTGTTTTAGTTTCCCAGCTGTTATTGGCAACATACTTGACTCTTTCTCCCTTGATTTCCTTGTAGAAAAAATTAATATATGGAAATCCATCTATGCTTATTGATGATAAATAGTCCGTATATAATCTGCAACTGTCTATTTTGGTTGGATTTCTTGGATATTCAGGGAAAGAGCAGGTTTGTTCATTAGGATTGGTACCATACAGCACATACTTGTGCGTTGTAGATACAGGGTTATATTCTTTAATATCTGCCGCACGATTGCCGTTTTTATCAGTTGCTCCCGTAGTCACATAATTAAATTCCGCATTTCTTCCATTTGGGGCTGTTATCTTTATTAATTTCCATGTTTTAATAATCGGATAACCCGGATCTTCGGATGGATATAACGGATCTTGTTTTTTTATAAAATCCAGACCTGTACTGGGAGCGCCGCCTGCATATTCGCCTCCGGTATAGTCGGAATTGCCAAAAACATATTTATATCCATCTCCGGTTGTTATTTCAAATGATGAATATTTGTAATATTCATTTATGGTCAGTTTTATTTTGAATTCACCGTTATACGTATTTGCATGATACACTTTGGTCTTGCCATTATACCAAAAATAAAAACTTCCCGAATATCCCATAAAATTGAAATGGAATATATCAGGTTCAACATCATAATATACAGGGCTGTTTCCCATTGAGTAATAAGAAACAGCATCGTCTTTGTAATCAAGTGCAAAGTTTAAATCCATACTGCTTTCCGAAATCCCCGATCCATGCAAATAATGAAAACCTTTGCAGATATTATCAGAGTACCAAATATTATCCTCATGTAAAAATGCCGGAATTCTAATATGTTCGTTTACATCATCCGGCATGCCGCGCATCTCTCGTGTAATACAGCCTCCCACATTCAAAACCCAGTCATGTCCTAAAATTCCCGAAAGTGAATTAGGCTTAAATCCATCGGATGCATAATCAAATGAAACAGGTATTTCAAAATCCTTGTCTTTATAGGTATAAAAAGGAATACTTACATTTACCATACCCGTATGCAAATTTGCATTTGCATTACCGTATTTGATGAAATCCCAGGTTTGCGCAGATGGAACATCAGGTTCGCGTCCAATTTGCAGTTGCGCATTAATTGTTGTTGGTACAACAAAAAGCATAATAAGTATTTTAATTAATTTTTTCATAAAATGATGTTTATAAATTTTCCGCAAATTTAATGTTTTTTATTAAATTTGCAAAGCAACCTTAAATTGTTGCTGTTTTTTTTGAAATGCTATTATTTAATGTATTTACAGTGAGTTTACTGCATCATGTTTTGAGGTTATTCGCCGCAAAAATAATGAGAATATTTTAAAAATAAATGATCTGTTTTGCAGTTTCATCATTCGTTTACTATTATTCTTACCATATTTTCCAGCGCTGTTTTATCAACAGTGTCAAAAGCATTAAGTCTGTCGCTGTCGATATCAAGAACTGCAATGACTTTGCCATTCTTAAAAACGGGAACAACTATTTCCGATTTTGAATACGAGCTGCAGGCAATATGTCCGGGAAATCTGTCAACATCGTCAACAATGACAGAACGTTGCAGTTTCCACGCAGTGCCGCAAACTCCGCGTCCGAACTTTATTCGAGTGCATGCTACTGTTCCCTGAAAAGGACCAAGTACAAGTTCATCATCATTATCGCACAAATAAAATCCAGCCCAAAGAAATCCAAATGCCTGCCGTATTGCCGCCGAAACGTTTGCCATGTTTGCAATTATGTTTTTTTCGTCGCCCACCAGAGATTTTACCTGTTCCGTCAAGCATCTGTAACGCTCTGTCTTATCGGCAGTTGCCGACAATTTTAATTCTTCCATGTCGTTTCTGCTTTCCATTCGATTGATGCGCGACAGATTACAGTGCCGCTACTGTTTTTTATTTCAAACAGCGATTTCGTGCCGCGCTGTTCATAGCCTGCCGTAAGAGTATCTCCGTATTGCGCTTCGTGCAAAAAATTAACTTCAATGTGAACAGGATTTGTATTCGACAAAAATTCAATCGGCAGCGTGTCAATCATCAGCATGAAATATCGTAACGAATTTACATGCCGGTTAAAATCAATGTCGCTGTATGTAATTTTATGTACTATAGTTTCTTGCGAATTAATCGCCGCAATTTTAATGGGATTGTTTATAGGCGTTTGCTCAATACATAAATGCCGGTTGTACTCATCAACATATCGCAAATCCAAAGGACGGCGCGTTGACAGGTCAATCATTGCCCATTGTGTTACTGCGGCAAGTATGGAACTGCCGTTTTCGTCCGCAGCGGTAAAGTTTCGCGTGGTCAGCAGCCTGCCGTAATCGTTTACCCATGTTGCGATTTCGACAGTTTCGTATCTATTCGGCAGCCTGTACAGGTCCAAAGCCATGCGCGATATTACCCACGAACGGTTTTCGCTGCCGAGCTTTTTTATTCCGAATCCCTTTTTATCGGCATCAGCGCCTGCGATGTCAAGAATGTAGCCAATCATTGATACAATAGTCGCACGCAGCGAAAAGTCGATTTCCGATATCTGTACGGTGTGCCTGTATGTAGTTTTTGATGTCATGTATGCTTATATTAAAAATACAAAATAAAATTTAAAATTAATAAATTATTATAACATTACAAACATTAGAAAGTCAAAAAAATACAACGCAATTTCAAAAAACCGTTCTATTGCTTCAATCTGCTCGGAATGCCCATTCGTATTGTCGGCGGAAAGATTATTGAGATATTTGATAACTTCGTCGCAAATAATATTTTTGTCAAAAACAAACTGTTAATTCAAAATAATTTAATAATTTTGCACTCGATTATAAACATAATTTTTTTGCTTATGAAATAAAAAACAAAAAGTGCATAAAATGCACAAAATAAGATATATATAAAAGCGTTTTGCTTGTATTCTTGCTTCTGAAATTGCACACTTCAAGAAAGTATTACAAGGATAAGTACAACGTTCGCAGTTGGCGGACTTATTTATCTAGTAATACAGGTCGTGCAAAACCTCAGAAGCGGATTGGTAAGTCCGCTTTTTTATTTGTATAAGATTGAGAAAAATCCGACGACGGTTCGACCGCCACAGCATATAAAACAGAACTGCAACTGTTACCGAAAACATGCGGAGTGAAGCTGCAAAAACACTTAAATCATATAGCAGGAAAGAGCAGAAACTTTCTAAAAAACGGGCGGATTATTTACTGCGAAAAGCCATACGAGTAGCAGAAAAAAATAAATTTTTAACTAAAAACCGACGGGTCGATGGTATATAACCGACACAAATTATTTATGAAAAAAATATTAATTATTTTAGTAGCCGTTATCGGCTTTGTTTTTGCTGCAAATGCAGGTCAGTGGAAAGTATCCGTTTATATATCGGAATATCATGAATACTTTTCTTTAGACGGTAACTTCCAATTTTCAGAAGCCAATGGAGGTCAGTCACAGACTATTTCAGTAACGGCTAACAATGAACAGGATGCCAAATCTAAAGCAAATGCTGAATGTCAAAAAATTTGTAGAGCTAAAGATTATATTGGCACAAAGACAGTAAATGGCGTGCAATACAAAGTTTATAGAGTGCAGCACTCTACAACACATGGCGCTTGGGAAGTAGAATGATAAAATTGGATCTAACGGACAAAATTCAGGCTGATTTTATTATCTTGGATTTTTACACAAAACCCTGTTCAGCGTAGCGGGAACGCTACGCTGAATTGTTAAATCTTCGTAGAGATTAAAGATCGGTAGAATGTCATCAGGCACGAATACGTTACGAGTGTAACAGTGACAGTATTTTAAGTCATTGTCGGTAATCCGCGTACTTGCGTATCAATATTATTTTCTACCGAACTGCAATTCCTGACGGAATATTTCTCTTTATTCATCACTAACCACGTTATCACTATTCGTTCTTCATTTTTTAGCTTAGCTCCTCGCAATGATACGCTTTTAATCATTAAATTATTAAACCAACATTAAATCGTCAAATATTTATTCGTTTTCAAGCAGTGTTGTTACGCCCTCAGTTCGGCGTCCCGCTACGTAGAAGATAGCAGCAAGTATCCCGACTTGCTGCAAATCGGAGCTTTGCTTTTAATACGACGCAGGCAAAACCTGCGCCGAACAGAGCAGCTGCATTTTCATGCGGACGCGGCAAAATTTCCATGCGCACGGAAGTTTTGGCGGATGCGGAAAGAAATTTTGCTCCGTGCGCACGGATTTACGCCTGCACCCGAATACCACAAATCAGATATTAAACATAAATAATTCCGGTTCTATAAATGTTTTGTGTTGGTATTTCAAAATCCTGAAAGGATTTAATTTTCGTAACTACAGGTCGGCGACCTGCGGATAACGGTCATCGCTACTGTTTCTGCCTGAAAGGCAGGACAAACGCAGCGTACGAAAGTCTTGCCTTTCAGGCAATGTGGCTTTCACTTTCCTGCGTAACATGAGTTATTAAATAAAACTCTATTATTTAACCGTTCCTTACGAATTATGTAAAGATTACTATTAGCCAATTTTACATCAAATTACCAAAGGCAGCGACGCGGCGCTACGCTCAAGCTTTGCACATCTGTTTTGCCCGAGTGAAACCTTTCGAATTGAATTTGCACATCTGTTTTGCCCGAGCGAAACCTTTCGAATTGGATTTGCACGTCTGTTTTATCCGAGCGAAACCTTTCAAATTGAATTTACACATCTGTTTTGCCCGAGCGAAACCTTTCGAACGGAATTTGCACGTCTGTTTTATCCATACGTAACCTTTCGAATGGGATTTACACACCTGTTTGCCCCGTGCGAAAGAATATGAATGAGCAAAACGCACCCTATATGCTTTAATGACTTATTCTTTCAGTCCTTCGCGTTTCAGCAGAGGATAAACATTTGGCGAATGTCCTCTGAAGTCAACATAAAGTTTCATTAAATCGTCCGTATAGCCCCGCTCCAAAATATTTTTGCGGAATGACGTCGCTGTGGTCTTATCGAAATATCCATTTTCTACAAATGCCTCAAAAGCATCCGCATCAAGCACTGCCGACCATCGATAACTGTAATATCCTGCCGTATATCCGCCCGAAAAAATATGCTTGAAATATGTGCTGCGATAACGCGGAACTATTTGCGGGATTAATCCTATCTTCTGCATTTCATCCCTTTCAAATTTATTAATATCGGCTATCGGTTCTGTAGCCGAGCGCGTATGATAAGCCATATCAAGCAGGGATGCCGCAAGAAGTTCCACGTTGTTAAATCCCTGATTAAACTTTTTGCTTTCGGTAATTTTGTCTGTTAATTCTTTCGGAATGCTTTCGCCTGTTTCGTAATGGCTCGCATACATGTTCAATACTTCCGGAAGCAAAGCCCAGTTTTCCATTATCTGAGATGGCAATTCCACAAAGTCGGTCGGCGTATTTGTGCCTGCAACGCTTGGATATGTACAGTCGGAAAGCAGTCCGTTAAGAGCGTGTCCAAATTCGTGAAAAACGGTGGAAACATCGTCAAGGCTGAGCAGTGTCGGCTTATCAGCCGCCGGACGGGCAAAATTGTAAACAAGCGAAACAACGGGACGAACATCAACCGTTTTGCCTTCGGATGTCTTTTCATCTTTTACACAAATGCGATGCTGAGTGCGAAATTCCGTCATCCATGCTCCTACTCCCTTCGTTGGACGAACGTAAAAGTCGAGATACAAAATACCTGCCTGTTTTCCATCGGCTTCCTGCACTTCGTATGCAACAACATCATCATGGTACACCGGAATATCGTTATGCTTTATAAACTGTAGTCCATAAAGCTTGAGGGCAACATCAAAAACGCCCTGCAAAACATTGTCGAGACTGAAATACGGCAACAGCATTTCTTCGTTCAGGTCGTATTTTGCAACGCGAATTTTTTCGGCATAATAATTCCAGTCCCACGGTTCTATTTTGAATTTCTCACCGCTTTCGGTTATCATTTTTTGAATATCGCCGGCTTCCTGTTTTGCAAGCTGCAGTGCAGGTTCCCATATTTGCATTAATAACCGTATGGCAGCTTCTGGAGTTTTTGCCATCTTATTTTCGAGAGCATATTCGGCATAGTTTTTATATCCGAAAATTTGAGCTTTCCTTGTTCTTAAAACAACCTGTTCGGCTATGTTTTGCTTGGTATCATCGGCATTGCCGTTATCGCATCGCATAATGTAGCCTTTAAATATCTTTTCGCGCAAATCACGATTTTTTGCAGTTTGCAGAAATGGAAATATGGAAGCGCGGTCGAGAGTGAAAACGTATTTTCCGTCGATTCCGTTTGCTTTTGCCGTTTCGGATGCAACATCAATAAGCGATTGCGGAACGCCGTCACAGTCTTCGATACGGTCAACCACAAGCTGAAATGCGTTGGTTTCGTTTCGCACTTTTGTTTCAAATTCAAGTTCAAGCAGCGACAGGCGTTCGTTTATCTGCCGTATTTCGGCTTTCTGTTCTTCGCTGAGATTTGCGCCGCTGCGTACAAAATCTTTGTATGTTCTTTCAAGCAGCATCAACTGCTCGCGATTCAAAGCAAGTTCATCCCTTTTTTCATAAACCTGTTTGATTTTACCGAATAAATCGGAATTCAGGCTGATATCGTCGCTGTGTTTCGACACTTTTTTTACAATATCTTCGGAAATTGCATCAAGAGAATCGGTTGCATCGCACGATCTTAAATTTTCAAAAGTAAGGTAAACCCTCTCGAAAAGCTCGCTGCTAAATTCAAAGGCAACTACCGTATTTTCAAAATCGGGCAGAGCTTTATTGTTTATTATGGAATCAATGACGGCATTCTGCTGTTTTATTCCTTCATCAAGCGCAGGAAGAAAATGAGCAGGTTTGATTTCATTAAACGGAGGAACGCCAAAAGGAGTATCGTACCGGCATAAAAACGGATTTTCGCATGAATTTGATTTTTTGTTATTACATGCGGCAAGCATTAATCCTAATGTTAGCATAAATATAATTTTTTTCATTTGACAAATATTTTTTAATTAATTTTGTCGCAAAAATACAAAATTTATTAATATTTAACTAATTATTATGTACGAAATAATAGGTATTATGATCGCAGGCGGAATAATCGGGTATATTTTCAAGTCAAAAGTGAAATTTATACGGTTATCCGAGAAAATTTACAGCTTTGTACTTTTTATACTGCTGTTTTCGCTGGGGCTGTCTGTAGGGAAAAACGATACGGTGATGAACAATGTTTCAAGCCTGGGATTACTGTCGCTCGCCATTGCAGTAGCGGCTGTTGCGGGAAGCGTATTTTGCGCGTGGATTGTTTACAGGATATTTTTTAAAAAGATAAAAACCGACAAGTGAAAAACAGTATTATTGCCATAATATTTTTTGCGGCAGGCATTGCCTGTTCAAAACTGCAACTTGTTCCGCAAACTGTTTCCGGCGGCGATTTGACTTTGTATGTTCTCTGTTTTCAAATGCTGTTTGTAGGAATATGCATGGGTGCGGAATTAAACAAAAGCATAATGCTGATAAAATCGCTGAATGCAATAATATTGCTGGCGCCGCTTACAACAATTGTCGGAACTTTGCTCGGAATGGTTCTGTTTTCGATATTTATAAACGGCATGCCGCTTTCCGATTTGCTGGCTACCGGTTCGGGATTCGGATATTACAGTTTGTCGAGTATTTACATTACCGAAATACGCGGCGAAACGCTTGGAACAATTGCTTTGCTTGCAAATATTGCACGCGAAGTCATAGCGCTTCTGTTTACGCCTTTATTTGCAAAACATTTTGGCAAACTTGCGCCCATTGCAGCCGCCGGCGCTACTTCGATGGATACCTGCCTGCCGATAATAACTTCGGCGGTCGGCAGAGATTATGCCGTAATTTCGGTTTTCAGCGGCGTTGTGCTGACAATACTTGTGCCGTTTATGGTAACTTTTATTTTGACTATCATGTAAAATTATAAAATTCTTAAATCATGTTTGACAGCAATAATTTACAGGAAGTTCCAAAAAGGGTTTTTTATCCGAACCTCGCACAGTCATGGATTCTGGTTCTGTGCTTTTTCCCGGTTTTACTTTTTGCCAATGCTTTGGGCGAAATGATGAAAGCCATGAGTTTCGACAGCAATATCATAACTTTTGTTGAATATGTCATTGCGCTCGGCATTCTGACATTGACTGCATTTGCCGTTAAAAGCAAAATCGGCGACAAGCCGCTCATTCATTACAAAAGCAAAGTTTCGGCATGGGTTTATGTCTGTGTTATTCCTGCGATAATCGGTTTAAGCGGCCTGGTTGACACGATATCGACAATGATTTTGCCCGAAATACCCGAATCGCTCAAAAAATCTCTGGAAGAAAACATGAGTTCCAATTTTTTTTCAATACTGACTGCTGTTGTTGCCGCTCCTGTTTTTGAGGAAATTATCTGTCGCGGAATAATTTGCGAAGGACTGATAAAAAACATATCGCCACGGGCAGGCATTTTATGGTCGGCATTTATTTTTGCTCTGATGCATTTGAATCCGTGGCAGGGACTTTCGGCATTCGTTATTGGCTGTTTCATGGGCTGGATTTACCGGAAAACACGTTCGATAATTCCCTGCATTTTCATACATTTTGCAAACAATGCTCTTGCCCTGTGCGCATATCTTTATTATTCCTCAAGCGCGGATTACGATTTAAATACTTCGCCATCGGAAATTTACGGTTCAAACGAGATTATTATTATAATTGTACATGCGCTAATATTTCTGGCAAGTTTCGTACTGCTTGTAAAAATATTAAAACCGAAACGGATAACATAAACCAACAGGCTGTTTTTTGTATTTCTTCTACGATATTGAAAAATATTTGATTTTTTCCTGCGGGAATTGCTTCTGTTCTGTAAAAAACAATTAAATTTGTAAAAAAATCATAATTTTATGTTGGTAATAGGTATAGCAGGAGGCACAGGAAGCGGAAAAACAACAGTAGTAAGACGAATTGCAGAACTTTTTCCGCCGGGAGATGTTTCTATAATTCCGCAGGATTCGTATTATAAGGACAGCAGTCATATTCCTGTGGAAGAACGGCAAAATATCAATTTTGACCATCCTAATGCTTTCGATTTCGACTTGCTGGTGAAACATGTGAAAGTATTAAAGCAGGGAAAATCAATCGAACAGCCCGTTTATTCGTATCTCACCTGCACGCGATCAAAAGAAACGGTTCATGTAAAATCACAGCCTGTAATAATAATTGAAGGCATTTTGATTTATACTAATCCCGAATTGTGCAGGGAAATGAATATAAAGGTTTTTGTGGATGCCGATCCCGACGACAGGCTTATTCGAGTTATAGCGCGCGATATTGCAGAACGCGGGCGCACAGTCGAAAAAGTGATAGAACGGTACGAGAAAGTGTTGAAGCCAATGCACCTGCAATTTATAGAACCGTCGAAACGCTATGCCGACATTATCATACCGCAGGGCGGACACAACGAAGTTGCCATTGATATCTTGAAGACAACCATTGAAAAGGCATTGCAAAGAAAATGAGAACAAATGCAGAAAATATCCTGTTTCTTGACATCGAAACGGTTCCGCAATATAAATGCCTTAATGATGTTCCGGCAAACATTCGGGATTTATGGACAAAAAAAATGTCAGCTGTTATAAAGCCAGACGAAGATGCGGAACAAACTTATCAGCGGGCGGGAATTTGGGCTGAATTTGGCAAAATAGTTTGCATATCCGCAGGATTTATTCACAAAAAACATGATAAGTACATATTCAGAATAAAGTCGTTTTACGGAGATGATGAAGAAAAGTTGCTGTCGGAATTTAATGAAAATTTGATGAAATTTTCGGAAATAAACAGGCACGATATCAGGCTTTGCGCTCATAACGGCAAGGAATTTGACTTTCCGTACATCGCGCGCCGAATGTTGATAAACAGGGTAAAGTTGCCGAAAGTATTGAATGTGGGCGGCAAAAAGCCATGGGAAGTTCCTTTTCTGGACACAATGGAACTTTGGCGCTTCGGCGATTACAAAAACTATACTTCGCTGAATCTTATGGCGGCGCTGTTTAATATTCAGTCGCCAAAAGATGATATTGACGGTTCGATGGTTGCCGATGTTTATTACAGTCAAAAAGACATTGAGCGAATTGCACGGTATTGTGAAAAAGATGTGCTTACGGTTGCGCTGCTTTATCTTCGTCTGAATGAAACAGATTTGGATTTGGAAGTAACCGGTAATCAATAGAATACTTTAACAGCAGCATTAAATTCAGGTATTCACATGCCAATTTTTATAAAGCGCCTGATTTTTTTCAAACTGTTTCATTGCGTTTTTTCATGTAATAAAAATGGACGGGTTTATGATGGTTTTACAATGGCGTCATTTATGAAAAACGACTGTTGATGATTAAATGTATTCGGCAATATTAAAACCGGTTGCAATGCTTTAATGTTTGCAATCATTCAAACGCATATAACTCTGATTTGTAAATGCATGTATATTATTTTATGTTAAACACTCAATAATATCTATACAATCGTCCCATAATGTTATACATATAAAGGCTTGTTAAATTTGCATTACAACTATTTTTGCTATATTAACATTTATTAAAATTGTGTTTAGCAAAAAAATACAATCTTTGCAAACCGTAATAAAAAAAATAAAAACTTTACACAGCATGAGTGAAATAAACATAAAAGAATTAAACGAAAAGATTCAACATGAAAGCGCCTTTGTGGATATTATAAATATCGAAATGAACAAGGTTATTGTTGGACAGAAACATTTGACTGAAAGCCTTCTTATAGGACTGCTTTCTAACGGACACATCCTCTTGGAGGGCGTGCCGGGACTTGCAAAAACGCTTGCAATAACTACTCTTGCAAATATTGTTGATGCAAAATTCAATCGCATACAGTTTACTCCCGACCTGTTGCCTGCCGACCTTGTAGGTACGCAGATTTACAGTCAAAAGAACGAATCATTTCAAGTGCGAAAAGGTCCTGTCTTTGCAAACTTCATCCTTGCAGATGAAATCAACCGCTCGCCGGCAAAGGTACAGAGCGCTTTGCTCGAAGCGATGCAGGAACGTCAGATTACTATCGGCGATACTACTTACAAATTACCGGAACCTTTTTTGGTACTGGCAACGCAAAATCCTATCGAACAGGAAGGAACATATCCGCTTCCCGAAGCTCAGGTTGACCGTTTTATGCTTAAAGCTGTAATATCATACCCAAAGAAAGATGAGGAAAAGCTTATAATTCGGCAAAACATAAGCGGTGAGTTTCCAAAACCTTCACAGGCTTTGAAGCCCGAAGACATTATGCGCGCACGCAACGTTGTTCGCGATGTTTATATGGATGAAAAAATAGAACGCTACATTGTTGACATAGTATTTGCTACACGAACGCCTAACGATTACGGAATAGGAAATCTCACAAATATGATTTCATACGGAGGTTCGCCACGCGCAAGCATTTGCCTGTCGATGGCGGCGAAAGCCTACGCTTTTATAAAACGCAGAGGATACGTCATACCCGAAGATGTGCGCGCCGTTTGCTACGACGTTTTGCGGCACCGTATCGGATTGACATACGAAGCCGAAGCCGAAAATATTACATCAGAAGATATAATTACACAAATATTAAACGTAGTTGAAGTACCATAAAGTATTGATAAAAATTATTCATATACAATTTATTTTGTTATGGAAGCAACAGAACTGTTAAAAACGGTAAGGCGAATAGAGATTAAGACGCGCGGACTGTCGCATCAGATTTTTGCAGGCGAATATCACAGCGCATTCAAGGGACGCGGAATGACGTTCAGCGAGGTCCGCGAATATCAGTATGGCGACGATATACGGACTATTGACTGGAATGTTACTGCGCGATTTAATGCTCCATTTGTAAAAATTTACGAAGAAGAACGGGAACTTACGGTGATGTTGCTTGTGGATGTAAGCGGTTCGCGAATGTTTGGAACTGCAAATAAGCTGAAAAAGGATTTGGCAACCGAAATAGCTGCTGTTCTTTCATTTTCGGCAGGCTTTAACAATGATAAGGTTGGCGTAATATTTTTTAGCGACAGGGTTGAAAAGTTTATACCGCCCAAAAAAGGACGGGCGCATACGCTGCGCATAATACGCGAACTTATTGAATTTAATCCCGAAAACAGTCGAACGGATATTTCGGAAGCATTGCGGTTTCTTACAAATGCAATTAAAAAATCATGCACGGCGTTTATACTTTCCGATATGCTGGATGTTGACGCCGAAAACATGCAGCCGAACTTTGAAGATGCTTTGAAAATAGCAGGCAACAAGCACGATATTGCCGCAATAAGAATTTATGACAGACGCGAAGAAAAAATCCCAAATGCAGGAATTATCCGCTTCAAAGATGCGGAAACCGGAAAATTAATTGTTGTTGACACATCGCTGAAATCGGTACGAAGAACCTATTTCGACCGGATGGAGAAAATTAATGATAATCTGAAGCATACGCTGTCGAAATGCAGAATCGACAGTGTAAGCATAAGCACCGGCGAAGATTATGTGAAACCTTTAATGCAATTATTTAAAAACCGATGATAAAATCACTGAAATATATTGTATTGCCGATTTGCCTGTTTGTTCTTGCAAACAAAAGCCCCGCACAGGAAGTAAAAGGCTTTGAACTTTCCGTAAACAAAGACACCATACTTATCGGCGATCACATAACGTTAAGCGTGAAATACAAGTTCAATCCGTACCTTATTCCGAGTTTTCCCGAATTTAAGGATACGGTTGTACCCGGAATAGAGCTTGTTCGCGCATTGCCGACTGATACTGTTATCAGTCAGAATATAATTTCGGAATACGTAAAAAAATACATAATAACATCTTTCGACAGCGGACATTATTTCATAATGTTTCCAATCGTCGTCGAAAATCCCGATAATATCGACAGTCCCGATACCATTATGTCAAATATGGTTCAGTTTCACGTAAATACAATTCCGATTGACACTTTAACATATAAAATGTACGACATAAAAGGTCAGATAAGGTATCCTGTTACGCTGAAAGAAATTTTATTTTGGGTTTTGATAATACTCGGAGCGATAATTATTCTATCCGGCGGCATAATTTTATATATAAGATGGAAAAACAAACAGCCGCTTTTCGGAAAGCCCAAGCCTAAGGTTCCGCCGCATATTATAGCTTTCAAAGAATTAAGCCTGCTGAAAACTGAAAAATTGTGGCAGCAGGGCAAGATAAAGCCATATTACACGCGCATTACCGACATAATACGGAAATATATCGAAGGCAGGTTTTCGATACTTGCAATGGAAAAAACATCCGATGAAATACTTGCGGATATTAAGAAAAACAGGATTGATGAAATTTATTCGTTCGACAAGTTACGTGAAATGTTTTATACTTCCGATTTGGCAAAATTTGCAAAATATCAGCCAAGTCCCGACGAAAATGAAGAATCGTTCAAGACGGCATTCGAATTTGTAACAAGCACGCAACCGAAAGAAGAAGATAAAGAAACGCAGCCTGCTACTGAAGAAAAAATAAAGGAGGAAACAGATGTCTGAATTTGAATATCCGAAAATATTGTATCTGCTGTTTTTAATCCTGCCACTGATTGCATGGTACGTTTTTAAGGTTTTGCGTAAAAAGGCATCGCTGCAAATATCCACAACATTGGCATTTGCGCACATAAACAAAGGATTGCGCTATTATTTGCAGCATCTTCCTTTTGCAATAACGTGCATTGCCATAGCAGCACTGATTGTTGCATCGGCGCGTCCGCGTTCGTCAACAAAACAGGAAACCATCGACACCGAAGGCATCGACATCGTGCTTGTTCTTGATATATCGGGAAGTATGCTTGCACGCGACTTTAAGCCCGACAGAATTGAAGCTGCAAAAAAAATTGCCATTCAGTTCATTTCCGAAAGAATATCGGACAGAATAGGTTTAGTCGTTTTTGCAAGCGAAAGTTTTACTCAGTGTCCGCTCACAACCGACAAGGCAACGTTGATAAACCTGATAAACGAAATTCATATCGGAATGATTCTTGACGATGGCACAGCCATAGGAAACGGACTTGCAACAGCCGTAGCACGATTGAAAGACAGCAATGCAAAAAGCCGTACGGTAATTCTGCTTACCGATGGAGTAAACAACACAGGCGAAATTTCGCCGACAATGGCAGCCGAAATGGCAGAACAGTATCAAATCAGGGTTTACACAATAGGAGTGGGAACGGAAGGAATGGCGCCATATCCCGTAACCACATCGTTTGGCGTTACTCAAATTCAGAATGTGCCTGTTGAGATTGATGAGGAACTGTTAAAAAATATATCAGACAGGACGGATGGAAAGTATTTTCGTGCAACAAGCAATACAAAATTGCAGGAAATATATCAGGAAATCAATGTTTTGGAAAAGACAAAAACATCCATCGACTCATTTAATGTTTACGAAGAGGAATATATGCCGTTTGCATTGACAGGTCTCGGACTTTTGTTATTGGTTATATTGTTACGTTTATTTATTTTGAGAATGTTACCGTAGTATGTTTAGATTTGCACAGTCAGAATATTTGTTATTGTTGTTGATAATACCTGCATTGATTATCATCTATGTCTTTTGGACAATGCGCAAGCGACAGTTGCTTTCAAAAATAGGCAATATTGTTTTGCTGTCGCAGTTAATGCCCGATGCTTCACCGCGAAGAGGATGGTTTAAACTGACGCTTTTGTGCTTTGCAATATTTTGTATTGTTATAGCATTGGCTCGACCGCAAACGGGAGCAAAAGTAAAAAAGGAAGAAACAGGAAGAGGAACGGAAGTAATGCTTGTTCTCGATGTATCGAATAGCATGCTGGCGCAGGATTTTAAACCCACGCGGCTTGAACGGGCAAAACTTGCAATATCGCATCTTGTTGACAGATTGAAAAACGACAGAATAGGGCTTATAGTTTTTGCCGGCGATGCCTTTGTACAGTTACCGATTACAAGCGATTACATATCGGCAAAAATATTTTTGAAATCAATAAGTCCGGGAATCGTACCCGTACAGGGGACAAACATATCAAAAGCAATACATTTAGCACTAAATTCGTTTAGCGAAACTTCACAGAAAAGCCGTTCAATAATAATAATATCCGATGGTGAAGACCACGACGAGGAAGCCATAAATGCCGCAGGCGAAGCTGCCGACCGGAATGTAAGAATACACACTGTGGGAATAGGTTCGGCAAAAGGCTCTCCGATATTATTGCCCGATGGAAGTTTCCTGAAAGACAGGAGCGGAAACATGGTTATAACGCGACTTAATGAAGCCATTCTTAAAACACTGGCTCAAAAAACAAAGGGAATTTATTTTGCAGCAACAAATGCCGATATTGGACTTACAAGAATAATAGAAAATATTAACGAGATGGACAAAACGGAAATAACTAAAATCACATACGATGAATATCGCGAATGGTTTGTGTATTTCCTGCTGTTGTCGTTAATCTTTATCATAGGCGAAATACTTGTACTTGAACAGAAAAACAAATGGCTTAACAGTATTGATATTTTTAGAAGAAAAAAATTGAAAAAACAGAAGCAATGAAAAGAATATCTGCAATATTATTACTGGTATTTGCAATATCGAATACATATTCGCAAAAAGTTCCCGAACGCAGCGATATTCGTAAAGGCAATAAACTTTACAGTCAAAATAACTATGCCGACGCGGAAACCGCATACCGCAGAGGACTGCAAAAAAATCAGGAATCGAAAAATGCCAAATACAATCTTGCTAACGCAATTTACAGGCAGGAACGGTATGAAGATGCGGCAAAACGATACAAGGAACTTGCAAAAACGCAAATTGATTCCGTGCAGCCGCCTCAGTCGTATCATAATTTGGGAAATGCAATGCTGAAGCAGGCGATAAAAGACAAGGAAACACAGGGACAGCATGTTGCCGCAAATCAGGAGCAGCTAAAAGAAAGCATTGACGCATATAAAAAAGCGCTGAAACTGAATCCCGATGATATGGAAACTAAATCCAATCTGGCTTACGCTCAAAAATTGCTGGCTAAAAATGGCGGCGGTGGAGGCGGCAATAATAATCAGCAGCAGCAAAATCAGGACAAAAACGAAAACCAGAACGACGACAATAAGCAAAATGATGACAGTCAGGACAAACAAAACGACGACAGGCAGAATAATAACAGTGATAAAAACGAGAACCGACAGCAGGACATGAGCAGGCAGGACATTGAACGAATGTTGGATGCTGTACGCGCTCTGGAAGAAAAAACAAAGGAAAAAGTAGATAAAGAAAAAGCTGCTGCTGCCAGACATACTAATCCGGAAAAGAATTGGTAAAATCAAAATATATGAAAACAAATATGAAATTTAATGCGCATAAGGTAATTTTATTTTTAGTATTGTTTTTTATTTTGCCTAATGCCGCAATATCACAGGTAACATTTAAAGCAGAAGCGCCTAATATTGTTTCGGAAGGAGAATTGTTTAACTTTGTATTGACAATATCAAATACGGAAGGAAAAATAACATCAAAACCCGAATTTGCTCCTGATTTTATTGAAAGAGCCTCAAGCACTACACGATCCGTAAACATAGTAAATACTAAGGTTGATCAGCAACTGTTATTTAATTTTACTCTGGAAGCCGTCAAGGAAGGCAAATTCACCATAGGCGAAGCAACTATGGTTGACGAAAACGGAAATACCTATAAAACAAAACCTGTTACTGTTGAAGTTGTAAAAGGGCAGGTGCCGCAACAGCAAAATTCGCAAGTTCCCGCTTCTTCTGCCGACAACAGCGCGTCAACGGATGTTTTCATGCGGTTTATTCCGACCAGAACATCGCTTTATCGCGGCGATAATCTTACGCTTACGCTTAAACTTTATGCCGGACTGCAAACCGAATTTGCCGGAATCAAAAACAGCAGCGTACCTGAATTTGATGGTTTTTGGGCAAAAGATATAACGCCTGACCGCAACAGTCCTGACGCTCCGAAGTGGCAGCGCGAAAATGTTGATGGGCGAATATACAATGCCATTGTTTTGAGAATATGGACGCTCAGTCCGCAAAAAAGCGGAGCGCTGCGAATTAATCCAGTAAACATAACGTGCGTTATAAATCAGCGGGTACGCCGCAATTTTTTCTTTGACGATTCATATCAGACAGATAAGAAAATACGCACAGCCGGTCTTACGGTTAATGTGAAGGATTTGCCGTCGGGAGCGCCGTCTTCGTTTACAGGCGCTGTAGGAAACTATACCATGACATCGAAACTGTCAAAAGATAAACTGACTGCAAACGATGCGACTTCACTTAATGTAAAAATAAGCGGAACAGGCAATTTCAGCCTGATAGGAGCGCCAAAAATAAATTTCCCCTACGACTTTGATACTTATGATTCACAAAAAACAGCAACGTCAAATTCCATAAACTTTGAATATCAGTTGATACCTCGCTCGGCAGGCATGTTTACAATCGAACCTGTTGTATTTTCGTACTTTAATCCGATCGACGAAAAATATGTTACTCTGGCAAGTAATCCAATGGTAATTGAAGTTGAAAAGGATTTAAATTCATCTCAGCAGGTTACGTTTGTAAATCCATCCGGTCAGCGGGATGTTCAAATACTGGCATCCGACATACGGTTTATAAAAAACAAAGCCGGAAAATGGCAGTCAACAGGCTCGCGTTTTCTTGGAATGAATAATTTTTACGTTTCATACATTGTCGTTGTTTTATTGTTTATTGCAGTTTATTTATTTTTACATAAACACAACAAAAACAGACAAAACATCATTCTGATGCGCAACCGCAAGGCAAAGGGAATTGCAAAAAAACGGCTGAAAATCGCAGCAAAATCAATGAAACTTAACAACGCATCTGATTTTTACGCCGAACTGATGAAAGCTGTATGGGGTTATATAGGCGATAAGTTTTCGCTGCCTGTTGCCGAGCTTTCGCGTAATAACGTCAGCGAACTGCTGACAGGTAAAAACGTAGAGCAAAAATATATTGACAGGTTAATAAGAATTGTCGATGAATGTGAATTTGCACAATATGCATCAGCAGGAGTAAATTCATCGCAAATGCATTTGCTTTACGACGATACTATAGAAGTAATGAGTAAACTGGAACAGAAAACTAAATAAAAACGCGACAGTTATGAAAAAATATATTACGATACTTTCAATAATCCTGGCATCGGGCAATAATTTTGCACAGGATACCGATTCGATGCTTATCAATCAAAGCATTCAAGCAGAATCGATTCGGCAAAAATATACGGATGCAGACTCAATGTTTTATGCCGCAAATAAACTGTATAATGAAGGAAAATACGAAGATGCCGCTGATATGTATGAAGCTGTTTTGGATGCAGGCAAAGAATCATCATATTTATACTACAATCTTGGGAATGTATATTTCAAGCAAAATTCTTTGGCGGCGGCAATCCTGAACTATGAACGGGCATATCGCCTCAATCCTTCCGACGAAGACATAAATCATAATTTGGCTATTGCACGTTCTCAAATTACAGACAAATTCAACGAAATTCCAGAATTTTTTGTTCTCACAATATTCGGAAAAATAAAATCGCTGTTTGCGGCAAACACATGGGGACTGATTGCGCTGCTGTCGTTTACATCGGTTTTGATGCTGGTTTTACTGTTTCTGTTTGCAGGACGGTTATTTGTTCGTCGGCTGTCGTTTTGGCTTGCTTGCGTTGTTTTAATATTTTCGATTTCATGCAAGCTAATTGAAAACAGTCTGCGAAAATACGACAGTGCTATTGTTTTTGTTCCTGTGCTGACAGCCAAAACATCTCCCGATGACAGCGGAAAAGATATGTTTCTGCTGCATGAGGGAACGAAAGTTCTGGTTCGCGACAGTTTCGGCGAATGGACAAAAATTCAGCTCCCAAACGGAGAGCAGGGCTGGGTTGCAAGCGAAGCCATAACGATAATATAACTGTCAGATTGGAAATTATTTTATAAAATATTCCGGTTTTTTATTTAACTTTACAGCAAGTATATAAAAACAGATTGTATATTAAATTATGAAAAGTATAAAAACATCAGGTTATTAATCATATTATCAAATTATTATGAAAGTTGTTATTTTAGCAGGTGGATTCGGAACAAGGCTCAGCGAAGCAACCTCAATAATTCCCAAGCCAATGGTAGAAATCGGCGGAAAGCCTATTTTGTGGCATATTATGAAAATATACAGCAGTTACGGGTTTAACGATTTCATAATATGCTGCGGATACAGGCAATATGTTATAAAAGAATATTTTGCCAATTATTTTCGGCATAATTGCGACATGACAGTCAATTTGGCGGACAACAGTGTGAATATTCTCGATAATCATTCGGAACAGTGGAATGTGACCATGATTGATACGGGAATAAATACACTGACCGGCGGGCGAGTAAAACGTATTCAAAAATACATCGGAAATGAATCATTTTTACTTACTTACGGAGATGGGATTTCGGATGTTAACATATCAAAAACCGTTGAAGCGCATAAAAAATCGGGGAAAATTCTTTCGCTTTTAGCATATCAGCCAAGCGGACGCTTAGGCGTTCTTGATATTGAAGATAATGGAAATGTACGTTCGTTTTTAGAGAAACCGAAAGAAAGCGGTTCATGGATTAATGCGGGTTTTTTTGTTTGCGATGCCAAATTATTCGACTACATAAGCGGTGATAATGAAATGCTTGAGCATGAGCCAATGCAGCGGATTATAAGCGAAAAACAACTGCATGCATATAAATACGACGGATTTTGGAAACCAATGGATACGTTACGCGATAATAATGAATTAAATGAGCTTTGGAATTTGGGAAAAGCGCCCTGGAAAGTATGGTGATCAAAAAGGAATATGCACTTAAATATCAACACAAATTTGCTATTTAAATAAAATATGCAAATAACAACATGTAATGATCTATATGACAATTAATTAAACCGTTTGCGATGATTTGCAAAAAACAAAATAAAAATAGGATTAATTAAAAGAATAACAAATAATTAACTATAATGGAATTTTATAAAAACAGGAGCGTTTTGGTAACCGGACATACGGGATTTAAAGGTTCGTGGCTTTCGATATGGCTAAATCTGTTAGGAGCGCAAGTTATTGGTTTTGCGCAAAATCCATACAGCGAAAAAGATAATTTTGTTTTATCGGGTATCGGGAAAAAAATTATAGATTTACGGGGAGATATTTGTGATATCAATAAAATAAAAAAGGTTTTCAAAATTCATCAACCCGAAATAGTATTCCATTTAGCTGCTCAATCACTTGTTCGCCAGTCGTATAAGTATGCTATTAAAACGTATGAGACAAATGTAATGGGAAGCATCAATTTAATGGAAGCATTCAGAACATGCCCATCATCAAAAATTGCAATAATGGTTACAAGCGACAAATGCTATGAAAATCGGGAACGGCAAATTCCATACACTGAAGAAGATGCAATGGGCGGCTACGATCCTTACTCATCGTCGAAAGGAGCTGCAGAAATTGCAATTTCATCATGGCGGCGTTCATTTATGAATCCGCAAAACTATTTAAATCACAGAAAATCAATCGCAAGCGTGCGTGCGGGAAATGTTATTGGCGGCGGCGACTGGACAAAAGACAGAATAATTCCCGATTGCATTCGCGCGCTTGAAGCCGACGCGGCTATTGAAATCCGTAATCCGAAAGCAATTCGCCCGTGGCAGCATGTACTTGAACCGTTAAGCGGGTATTTACTTTTAGCGCAAAAAATGTGGGAAAATCCTAAAGGATTTTGTGAGGGATGGAATTTTGGTCCATTGCCAAATGCTATCGCAAATGTCTGGGAAATAGCCACTATGATAGTTGACAGTTACGGTAAAGGCAAACTGAATCAAATAAAGCCAAACGACAATTTACATGAAGCGCAATTATTAACTCTCGACATCAAAAAAGCGCAATCGCGCCTGGGATGGAATCCGCGTTTAACGTTAAAAGAAACTGTTGGATTTACAGTAGAATGGTATAAGAAATACGCGACATTGGATGTACATGATTTATGTGTTAATCAAATACTTAAATACATAGAAAAATGAATTTTATAAAAACCGGCATAAACGGATTATATTTAGTTGAAATTAATCCTTTTAACGACATGCGTGGGCAATTATTTAAGCCCTTTACTTCAAGTTTTTATTTAAATAACATTGGTAATGACATTAATATCAATATAAAGGAAGTTTGGTTTACCAAATCAAAATTGAATGTCATACGGGCAATGCATTTGCAAACAGGTGAATATGCATGTGAAAAAATTGTTGCTATCATAAGCGGAAAAATTCATGATGTAATTCTTGATATTCGTAGAGAATCAACAACTTATGGAGAAACATTTGATATTGAATTATCTGAAAGTTCACCGAAAGCGCTTTACATTCCAACCGGCTGCGCTCATGGGTACCGCGTATTGAGCGATAATGCTATCGTCATGTATATGGCAACACAGGAACATTCGGCAAAAGATGATACGGGCATTAAATACGACAGTTTCGGCTTTGACTGGGGAATTGAAAATCCCATAATCTCGGAAAGAGATGCAAAGTTGCCGGCTTTTATGAAAACCTGATTTGCAGCAAATCGTCGACGTTATCATGTTTGACAGAAATAAGCCTGCATATTCGAAATAATTAGTTATTTTTGTAGCAAAAAACGGTAATATAAAAACCTGTTTGTACTTTATGCTTCTCTGCAACAGGCATATATTTATCTGTATAATAAAAGCGATAGACAATTATTAAATTAAAACAGTATCAGAATGATACAGACTGAAAATGGATATAAAATATTAATAACCGGAGCAACGGGATTTGTGGGAAAACATCTAATCCCGCAAATTGCCGGTATATTCGAAAAGGTTAAAATCTTAACAGTAAACCGTTCTGTCGAAAAAGCGCAAAATTTATTTCGCGGATTAAAATGCGAACATATATTATTAACTGATTATAAAAATATTACAAAGTTTAATCCGGATATTGTCATTCATTTGGCAACATTATCAACAAGCCGCAACGATACCGAGATAATAAAGCCGATGCTTGATGCTAACATATATTTTGGCGTGCAGCTGTTATCAACCCTGACAGAATGCAGCAATCTGAAATTATTTGTAAATGTCGGTTCGTTTGCCGAATACCGCACGGGAACAGACAGAATAAATGATGCATATCTGTACGCCGCAACAAAATCGGCATTTCGCAATTTTGTAGATTATTATTCAAATTTGTCTCATTTCAAATATATTACGGCTATTCCCTACACTGTTTACGGAGGTAATGATACGGCAAAAAAAATTATGGATTACATTCGTGAATCCCTTGCAGCAAAAACGCCTGTAAAAATGACAAAAGGCGAACAGGTTCTTGATTTCATACATATCAGCGATGTTGTAAATTTTTTCATCAAAGTAATAGAAAATGTGCAAAGCATAACAGAAAATCTGCCAAATGGAGAAAATTTTTATGTCGGAACGGGTACAGGCACCAAAATTCGAGATTTGGCAAAACTAATTGAAAAAGTCGAAAACAAAAAATGCAATATAGAATGGGGCGGCTTGCCCTATCGCCTAATGGATGTGATGCACGCAATTGCGCCGGTAGAAAAAAACAGCAGTATAATCAACTGGAAATCAAAAATAACGATAGAAAAAGGAATTGAGTTATAAATGATGGGAATAATATTCAGACAAAGCATTAAAGGAACTGTAGTTCACTGGATTGGAGCTGTTATCGGCATGATAACAATGCTGTACATTCAGCCAAAATTTTTAAAAACCGAAGAAATAGGACTTATGAAAGTGCTGTACGAATCGGGACTTCTGATTTGTTCATTTGCCTTGCTCGGAACAACATCATCGACTATAAGATTTTTTCCGTATTTCAAAAACAGCAAAAACAGAGACAACGGTTTCTTCTTTTATTTACTTGTGCTTCCAACTGTTGGCGCAATAATCTTTATTCCGCTCGTAATATTTCTCAAAGATGTCATTATTGATTTTTTTGCGGAAAAATCGGCTCTTTATGTTGAGTATTTTAATTGGGTTATTCCTCTGATACTATTTCTAATATATTGGGTTACATTTGAAACGTATTCAAATGTAAAAATGCGAATTGCCGTACCCAAGTTAATTCGTGAAATCGGCGTGCGCATTTTATTGCTTGCAATATATACCATGTACGGATTGAAGCTACTGACGCTTACGGAATTGGTAACCTGCGCAATAACCGTATATGCAATTTCGATGATTGCAACATTTTTTTATATTAGAAAATTTGATTCCATTACCTTAAAACATAACAGAAAATTTATAGATAAACCGTTGCGAAACAAAATATTAAAGTATATTGGTTTTTTATTTTTAGCAACTGTGAGCGGAAATATTATCAATCAGCTTGATATTTTTATGCTGGCATCGCTGAAAGGGCTTGATACTACCGGCGTTTACACAATCCTCATATATATTGCGGCAATGATAGACATGCCTTCGCGAGCCATAACAGCAATATCTTCGCCTGTGGCAGCAGAATCGCTAAAAAACGACGATTTTGAAACAGCAAACAAATTATACAGGCAAGTTTCATTACATCAGCTGATTAGCGGCAGCATAATTTTCATGTTTATCTGGATCAATCTTGATAATATTTTTGCAATTATTCCCAATGGCGAATCATTTGCGCCCGGCAAATGGGTGGTTTTATTTCTCGGCATCGCAAAAATAATAACAATGACGCTGAATTTCGGCGGCATCCTTATTGCATATTCACGTTACTACTACTGGAGCTTGTTTTTTTCGGTTTTCATTTTCGGCGCAGGCGTTGCTGCAAATCTTTTACTGATACCTGTTCTCGGAATGACAGGCGCTTCACTGGCAACTCTTACGGCATGCATATTGAGTTACAGCGTTCAACAATGGATTGTTTTGAAAAAAATCAAAGGTAATCCATACACAATCAATACAATAAAGCAAATCACCCTGATACTGATACTGGTCGGCATAAATTATCTGCTTCCGAATTGGAGCAATAATCCTTTTATCGACAGTGCATACAGAAGCATTATTATCGGAATACTTACAGCTGTATTTTTATACAAACTCAAAATATCGGTAACAATAAACAGTATAATTGACAAAAGTCGGGAAAAGATAAAAACGTTTATTAAAGCGTGAAAAGACAAAGACTGTGCAAGTTCAAGTAAAAAATAAATTCAAAATTTTTGTTTTTCTCAGAGATTTCGTATAATTTTGCGGTCGAATGTATAATTGCACGAAAATATTTATATGATAATGATTAATAGAACATTAGCATCGACCATTAATGAAATTTCCGAACTGTTTCCTGTGATTTTATTGACAGGAATGAGGCAAGTCGGAAAAAGTACGCTGTTTGAAATGCTTAAAACAGACGATAGAAAATACGTGTCGCTTGATAATTTTGACGACCGCGAATTAGCCAAAACAAGCCCGGCGCTTTTCATTCAACGTTATGAACCGCCTGTAATTATTGACGAAATCCAATATGTCCCCGAACTGTTTACTTTTATAAAAATCAATGTAGATAAAAACAGGAAAAACGGACAATTTTGGCTTACCGGCTCACAAAAATTTTCGTTGATGAAAGGCGTTCAGGAATCACTTGCGGGACGAGTTGCCATTTTGGAAATGCTTGGCTTTTCGGAAAGCGAAGCCAACGAAAAAGCAAATGAAGTCAAACCATTTTTGGAAACTTTAAAAACTATAAAATTAGATGGCTATGACAAATCGGAATTGGATTTGAAACAGGTTTATAAAACAATTTTTAACGGATCATTTCCACAAATGACTGTAAACAAAGGAAAAGGGCGTGATATTTTTTTCAAATCATACCTGCAAACCTATATTGAGCGCGATGTACGTGATTATAATGGCATTAACAATAATTTAAAGTTTTATAATTTTGTGCGTGCAATTGCCGTAAGGACAGGCAATTTGCTTAATTACAGTGATTTATCTCGCGATATAGAGATTGATATTCGTACAGCAAAAGTTTGGCTTGACATTTTGGAACGTTCGGGGCTTGTTCGCTTGCTTTATCCTTATTATCAAAATTTCACAAAACGCATCATCAAAACGCCCAAAGTTTATTTTATGGATACAGGACTTTGTGCATATCTTGCAGGAATGGACAGCCCGGAAACGCTTGAAGCAGGTTATCTCACAGGTTCGATTTTGGAAACATACGCTTTTATACAGATTTGCATGAGTTATCTGCATAACGGAAAAGAGCCGAATATATATTTTTATCGAGATGGAGATCAGAAAGAAATTGATTTTTTGATTGAACAGGATGGGATGATTTTTCCGATTGAGGTAAAGAAAACAGCAACACCGACCCTGAAAGATGCAAAAAATTTTGCAATTTTGCAAAAATTGAAAAAACCGATTGGAAAAGGCGTTATTGTATGTTTAAAAAATTCGCCATTGCCGTTATCAGAAAAAATAATGGCAGTCCCAATTGGAATTATTGCTTAATATTAAGAAAAACAGAATGATAAATATTTTCGCTCCTTATACAGAATCCAATAAAAATTTTCATTTAAGACCGATTTAAAATAAATTCAAAATTTTTATTTTTTTCAGAGATTTCGTATAATTTTGCGGTCGAATGTATAATTGCACGAAAATATTTATATAATAATGATTAATAGAATATTAGCATCGACCATTAATGAAATTTCCGAATAGTTGGTTTTGGTGTGGTTTTCAGGAAATTTATTTATATTGCGCAGTAAAATACAATGCTTATATTATGATCATAAATACATATAACCAGTATAATTGACGAAAACAGGGAAAAGATAAAGGCATATATCGGGAGCGATATTTAAAATCATATTTTAAAATTTGCGCCAATATTTAAAATAAAATATTTACTTTTGCGTTATAATTTAAAATTATCTGACATGAAACGAAGAATTATATTTGACGACCTGCAGGTAAAACGACTGTCGAAACAAGGACGGATTATAGTTCTCACCGGCGCTCGGCAAACAGGTAAAACAACTGTTGCGCATCACTGTTTCGCCGATTATAACTATTTGGCAATAGATGATCCCGTGCAGAGGAACGACTTTTTAAAGCTCACATCGCCGCAATGGCATACGTTTTATCCTAATGCCGTGCTTGACGAAGTACAAAAAGAACCGGCGCTGATAGACAGCATCAAAGCGACGCACGACCGGTTTATTGATACTCGTTATCTGTTGCTGGGTTCAAGCCAATTTCTACTGATGGAAAAAGTAAAGGAGAGTTTAGCCGGACGGTGTATTATTATGGAAATATATCCGCTTGCTTTGCCTGAATTAATGACAAAACGTTTTGACGATATGCTTGAACAGTCGTTTTTTGCGCAATATGTAACAAGAAAACGGGATACAGATGCAATCTGTCCATCATTCTCTTTGGATGCTCAATATACAGCAAAAAAAAAGGCTTACGATTTTTATCTGAATTATGGCGGTTATCCTGCATTGACCGACGAAGAACTGACAGGCGAAGAACGCGACGAATGGCTGAAAATGTACGTCCGCACTTTTCTGGAGCGCGATATCCGCGACTTGGCTTCGTTCCGCGATTTGACGCCGTTTATGAAATTGCAAAAATATCTGGCGCATACTACCGGAGCATTGACAAATTATTCTTCCATCGCAAAAGAAACAGGAGTTAGCGTACCAACAGTGCAGAGATATTTACGATATATGGAAATGAGCTATCAAATCGTGGAATTGCCCGCGTGGGCTGCCAATTCGCTTAAAAAATTGGTAAAAGCGCCAAAGGTACATTTTCTGGACAACGGAGTGTTGCGTGCGATACTGCAAAAAAAAGGAGCATTGACAGGCAATGAATTTGAAAGCGCCATAGTTGCCGAAATATACAAACAGATTAAAATATACAAATTACCGCTTACCTGTTATCACTTTCGCACGCAGGACGGACGCGAGATAGACCTGCTTCTCGAAGCGGAAAATTATTATATTGCCATAGAAATAAAAATGTCCGAGCATATAAATCATACAGATGCCCGTCATTTGCGAAATTTGCAAAGTATTTTAGACAAACCCATACGACATTCATTCATTTTATCAAACGATGTGCGGTATTATTCCTTAAATGACAATATAACTGCAATACACGCGGCAGCTTTTTTATGTTGAACGGATTTATCAATAAATTTTACAATCGTATGAAAAACAGCAAAGAAACATTACTAAACAGCAAATTTGTATCAGATGTACGCAACATTATCACAACATCAAAGCATGCCGCTGTAAGAAGCATTAATTTTGAGCGGGTACAGATGTATTGGAAACTCGGAGAACGAATTTTTGTTGAAGAACAGCAAGGCGCGGAAAGAGCTGAATATGGTAGTTATCTGATACGGAATCTTGCCGCATCAATAGAGCCCGAGTTCGGTAGCGGATTTTCTTATCGACAATTGGAGCGAGCGAGACAATTTTATAAAACATATCCAATTGCGTCTGCACTGCGGACGCAATTCAACTGGATGCAATATCGACTTCTTTTTCAAATAGATGACAGTGAAAAACGGGAATATTACGAACAGGAAGCCTTTCACAGCGGATGGACGGGAAGAGAACTGGAACGGCAAATCAATTCGGGGCTTTATGAGCGGTTATTGCTTTGCAACGATAAACAGTCTGTTCTTGAAGTAGCTCGCAGAGAACGAATACCGGAAAATTCTGCGGAAATTATCAAAGACCCTATGGTATTGGAATTTCTTGGCTTGAAACGCAATGCATCATATTATGAGAAAGATTTGGAGAGCGCTTTGATTACCAATTTGCAAGATTTTCTTCTTGAGTTGGGTAACGGTTTTTCGTTCGTTGCTCGACAAAAACGGATATTGCTTGAAGATGATGAGTTTTTCTTGGATTTGGTTTTTTACAATCGGTTATTACACTGTTTTGTTATCATCGAAATCAAGACACGCAAACTCACGCACGAAGATATAGGACAATTGCAAATGTATGTAAACTATTACGACAGAAATGAAAAACTTCCCGACGAAAATCCGACTATAGGAATATTGCTTTGCGCAGACAAAAACGATGCGGTAGTCAAATACACGCTTCCCGAAAACAACACAACCATCATGACAAGCAAATATCAGCTTTACTTGCCTTCGGAGAAGCAACTGTTAATGGAATTAAAACGCGAATTGAATAAAAGATAGCTCATGAACATTCTTATTATTTCACCAGTTGAGCGTTCCTGCAATTCGTGCGGCAGCTTTTTTATGTTGAATCTGATTTATCAATTAAAAACAAAAACTTTATGTATAAAGAAAATCATACCGGCGCTGTACAGGTAGAAGAGAATCACTATAATTTTCAATCCTACACGGATCTTCCGCGATGGACTTCATATTGGCATCAGATTAAGGAAACGCTTGCATTTGCGCCCAAAACAGTTTTGGTTATCGGCGTTGGAGATAATATTATCGGAACGTTATTGACTGCTCAGGGCATACGGGTTTATACGTTCGACTTCGATAAAAATTTACATCCCGACTTTGAAGGCGATGTGACAAATATAGATACAATACTTGGCGACAAAAGATTTGACGTTATTTTGTGTTGTCAAGTACTGGAACATTTGCCGCGTGACAGGTTTGAAGATGTTTTACGGCAATTGTCGCAACACGCAGGCAACGTTATTATAAGTTTGCCTGATTCGGCAATAAAATATAAATTTGAAATAAAATTGCCTGTTGTTAAAACCATAAAAATTAATATGTACATTCACAATTTTTTTAAGAAACATAAATTTGACGGTGAACATTATTGGGAAATAGGAACACGCGGACATACCAGACGGAGCGTATTAAAAAGCATGGCAAAGTTTTTTACGGTCAATAAGTGGTATCTTGCGCCATACAACCCGTATCACCTGTTTTTTATATTAAATAAATTACAGTAAAACCAGGAACATGAAATTAGGAATACAACGAACTTTACGTAAATGGCTGCTGCGAGGCAATAATGTATACTGTCCCTGCTGCGGAAAACATTTTTTTGCATTTTGGTTCTTTGGCAAACCAATACGCTTCAATGCACAGTGTCCGGCTTGCAATTCTTTGGAACGGCACAGATTGATTTGGCTATTTCTTTTCGGAGAAAACAAATTAATAACAACAAGTACAAAGTTGCTGCACATTGCACCGGAAAAAGTATTTTTTAAAAAATTCATACGGGAAAAACAAATGCAGTATTTCCCTGCCGATAAATTTACGACCGGACATCATTATCCGCGAAAAACAAAGAAAATAGATATTTTAAATATCACATATCCCGATGACTTTTTTGATTCCATATTGTGTTGTCATGTATTGGAACATGTAGATAACGACATGCAAGCCATAAAAGAATTTTACCGCGTACTTAAATCCGGCGGATGGGCAATTTTGCAGGTGCCTATAGATTATAACAGAGCCGATACTTTTGAAGATAAAAACATTACTGCACCCGAAGAGCGGGAAAAATACTTCGGACAGCATGACCATTTGCGCTTATATGGTCGGGACTATCCGCAACGGTTAATGCGGGCGGGATTTAAAGTAGAATGTATTGATTTTTGCAGATCTTTTTCGGAAGAAAACCAAAAGAGATTTGGACTTGACAGAAACGATGGAATTATTTATTTTTGTAAAAAATAATATTTTATTATGATGGAAACAACACCTTTATTTTCAGTATTGATAGCAAATTACAATAATGGCAAATATATATCATCTGCCATAAACAGCGTAATTGCTCAAACGTACACAAATTGGGAAATTATTATAGTAGATGATTGTTCTGCGGACAATTCGTTACGAATAATAGAACAATACAAAAATCATGACAATATTAAAATCGCAAAAAATGATAAAAATAAAGGATGCGGCTATACAAAACGCAGATGTGCAGAACTTGCCGGCGGTTTGCTTTGCGGATTTCTTGATTCGGATGATGAACTTCTGCCCAATGCTCTTGAGGTAATGGTGCAGGCGCATATACAGCATCCAGAATGTAGCTTAATAGGTTCGCGAAGTTACAGGTGTAATGCCAACTTGCAACCGTATGGAGTAACTAAATATAAAATGATTCCCAAAGGACAATCTTATCTCACTTTTGACTGCCACGCACCATATCATTATGCCACGTTCAAAAAGCAATTATATGATAAAACAGAAGGAATATCCGCCAATGTTACTCACGCAGTCGATCAGGATTTATATTTTAAATTGGATGAAGTCGGGCAGGTTTTATTTTTAAATAAAATATTATATAAATACAGAGTACATAATAATGGCATATCAAACAGCAGCAATAGCTTTGGTAAAGCGCTGTTTTGGCATATTATTCTGATATGCGAGGCATATAAAAGGCGTGGACTGCAAGGAGCAGATCAACATGCAACTCGCATTATTATTGCTCATCCTTACCGCTCATGGAAGTACCGGTTCGGAAATTTTTGCCTGACTCCAATAATACTGTTCATACGTATAATTAATATTATTCGATTTTATTTATTTGCTAACGGAAAATGACACTTAATATAAACACAATATTTTCAATCAATTATTAATTAGGGAAAATATATGGATGTCTCAATTATTATAGTAAGCTACAATACCGGAAAACTGCTGAAACAGTGTTTGAAGTCGATATTCGAAAAAACGAAAGATATTACTTTTGAAGTTATTGTTGTTGATAACTTTTCTACGGATGGTTCTCGGCAAATGCTGAAAGATGAATTTCCTAATATAATGCTTGTTGAGAGTCCCGAAAATTTGGGTTTCGGACGGGCAAATAATCTGGGAGCAAAATCGGCAACGGGCAAATACCTGTTCTTACTCAATCCGGATACCGTTTTACTTAACAATGCCATAAAAATACTTTCTGATTTTATGGACAATAACCCCGAAGCCGGAATATGCGGAGGAAATTTATATAATGAAGATAAAAAGCCAATACATTCATATTCACGATTACCGGGAATTATACAGGAATTAAAAAGATTGCTGTTGATTCCCGATACCGACTGTTTCAATAATACTCGCAAGCCCCAAAAAGTCGGATATGTTACTGGAGCCGATTTGATGATCAGGTCAGGTGTTTTTAACCGCCAAAGTGGCTTTGATTCTGATTTTTTCATGTATTATGAAGAATCCGAACTGACTTATCGGGTAAAAAGAGAAGGCTATAAGGTTTATTGCGTTCCTCAAGCTCAAATTATACACTTGGAACAAAAATCATTTTCCGATAACGAGATCAGGTTAGGAATGATTTTCAAAAGCTGCAAAACATATTACAGGAAAACACATGGACGGATATATCAAACAGTGGTACACTGTATTTTGCTGATAACCATTATTTCAAGGCTGATACTGTTTGCAGTTTTAAGAAACAAAAAAAAAATAAATTGCTGGAAGCTTATATTAAAAACATATATCAATAAAAATTAATACAATGGCAATACCAAAAAAAATACACTGGTGCTGGCTGGGTGATGATCCCGTACCCAAAAAATTACAAAAATGCATAAATTCATGGAAGCGAGTTATGCCCGATTATGAAATTATTCTTTGGGATAAGCAAAGATTTGATATTAACAGTGTGAAATTTGTAGCTGATGCTTATGCTGCGCGCAAATGGGCTTTTGCAGCCGATTATGTACGGCTGTATGCCCTGTACACGGAAGGAGGAATTTACCTCGATTCCGATGTAAAGGTATTTAGACGGTTCGATAAATTTTTGCAACATTCGGCATTTAGCGGCATAGAGCATCATGTAGGTACAAAAGCGTGGACAAACAGTAAAAAATACGGTCGGGCTTATAATGCCATACAGGCAGCAGTAATCGGAGCGGAAAAGGGAAATGGCTGGATAAAAATGTGCATGGAGTATTATCATTCGATAGATTTTAACTTGCGCGAAGATGGCAGTGTAAACGTTGATACCAGTCCCGACATATTTGCTTACTATGCACACAAACATTACGGTTTCAAATACGATAAACACTACAACAGCAAACAGGAATTGAAAGACGGCATTGTTATTTATCCTCAAAAGGTTTTTGCTTCCGCATATACAGGCGCAACCGTTAACTCTTATGCCTTGCATTTATGCAATGCTTCGTGGTTAAGGAAGCCGAACTCGCTACTGTATAAAATTGATGCAAAATTATGCACCAATTCCCGTTTTTTTGCCATGTTGCATTATAAAATAAAACAGCTTATAAGAAAAATATTTCCCGATATGATTTAGGTGAAATTGTATTCAATAAATATGATATAGAACAGATTATTATATGCTTAAAATTCATCTGTTTATTGAAACGTCATTGCGAACCGCTTGCGGTGAAGCAATCCGGTTGCAATGTGCTTTTCTGGATTGCTTCGGCGTTCCGCCTCGCAATGACGGGAGAATAATATATGGCAGATAAGGCATATAATGCTTTATTAAATATAAACTCTAATCATTGCAGGAAAATCAGCTAAAATGCCCATATTTCTGTTCGGCTGTATCCATACCACGTCTCAAAACATCAAATAAAAAAGCTTGCAAGCCGTTTAACAATACAGCACAACGGCAAGCGAAGCAGTTCCGATAAGAATGGATTGCTTCGCCGCTTTGCTTCTCGCAATGAGAATGAAGTTAACCGTTATGTAAAAATACAGCGCAGGCAAAACTTGCTCCGAACGGAGTAATAAAAATAACACATCATTTCTGTTTGCACATACATATAATATTTCGCTCATGCTAACGCATGATGTTATAATGATTAACAGTTTTATCAGCATTGCTTGAATAATAAGATCTTGCAACTTCTTTAACGGCATCTATTCGTTTTTTTTCCAAATCCACCGAACTTCTGTATCCTTCCAATGCTATATCCAGAGCCTGTTGTTCTTTTAATTCTAATTTATCTTTTAGTTGAAAAATCAAAGTTTCCGCATCTTTATGACATTGTGAATATGGATCGATACTGGCTAATATATAGGCAGCCTGTGCATATTGGAATATTGCCATATGCGATTTTGCCTTTTGTATTTGCTGTTTACATTCTATGTCTTGATAAAGTTTGTATATATCAAGAGTTTTTTTCCTTATTTCTGCATAACACGGCAGTTCTTCGGGAATTGTTGCCAATAAATATAAAGCATCTGCATATTGCTGTTTGCTTTTCAATTCTTCAGATTTACTTATAAATACAGGACAGTAATTTGCATATAATTGCAATATTCTGTTTTTACTTTCGTTTATAAAATCTTTATATTTAGAATCTTTTGTGTTTATATTCGAAAGTAAATTTGTAATTGCTTCTTTTTTCGAAAAGCCGCTGCCCTTTAATGTCGTCGAAATAGAAGAAATGACATTATCATTGATAATTTGTTTCACAAACAAAGTTATATCTGCTGTAACAATAACAAGATTTTTCATTCCTCCTTCAACCTGTTTAACATCGTATATTTCGAATACAGGATAAATGACAAAGCTATTTAGCGAAAAACTGTATCCGATATCATTATAGCTAAGTATCTGCTTTATTTTGGTATCAAGTTTTGCCGTTTCAGATGTTGACAAATCGGGAATATTGTCTGGTGTATAAACATTTAATAATATTTTACCCAGATCGTTTGTATCCTGTGAATATAGCGATATGGTATGTACTAAACAGAAAATAATTAAACATATTTTTTTCATAATGTTCTATTTTATAGTGATAAATATTGTATTACTTTTAATATCTCTTTTCCCTTCCAGACCAAGAGTTTTCAGAAACTTAAATATCTCCAATGCAAATTTGTTGGGATTATAGTTGTTGCCTGTGCTTTGGTCTTTAAGCGGAATTTTGACATCATCAAAAATCATTAGATTATCGGATGTTCCCTGAATATGATAATTGTTTTTATAGGCATTTTGTTCCATCCACATGTCCAGTTCGTCTGACAGTAATAAGCCTTGCGTACCGACTTCCGAAAACATGTTATATTGAGAATCTTCAGCAAAACCAAATTCTATGATAAGTGATTTTCCGTTATTCACAATATCCGTAAATTTTTCCTGCATCACAGTCAGAAAGTCGGTGGCAACAGTTTCAAAGGCTTTGGATGCTAATTTCCCTATATCATCCGTATAAAATTTGCCGCTTTCTCCAACTTTATTCGACAGTGAATTGCCTGTTGATATTTCATAAGCGGTAACTATAACCTTTACTGAATTGCCTGTGCTTGACAGTAACACGTTTACCTCGGTTTCGACATAAATATCCGCTCCCGACATTTGGATGAACTGTGCTTTTATATCGGTTTTGTTTGCCGACGAAAATACAGAATTACTTTGAGACGCTCTTAATCGGGCGGCAAAGTCAACTGTTGTAAATCCGCGCGAATCAAATGCTTCTTTTATTTTTGTTATGGTTATGCGTTTGTTTACATCTTCTTCCAGCACGGTTCTAATATCTTCACCTTCTTTGACATAAGGAATTACCATTATTTTCGGTTGCACTGTCTGCACTTCGCCGCCGCTGTTTGTTGCAGCTATCTGTGCACGACCTGTTATTGTGCACAAAATTAATATTGACAGTAAAAATAAATTTTTCATATATTTTTTATAAATTAATAACCAAATTTTCTAATAACACCGCGATTTTCCAAGTCCAATCGCAAAGCTTTTAAATTTACTGTAACATCAACCGCCATACTTCTGGTTTTATCAGCGTTCTTTTCCAGTTTAGTTACAGGATGCGACGATATGATAAACGTTTTATATCTGCTGTTGTTATAAAATTCGCGAAAATAATCGGCGTGTTTTGCCTTTGCGCTTGCTTCGTCTATTGATATTAACGGACTGTTTTGCTTTGAACTCGGTAATCCCCTGAAGAATAATACGTCTATTGCATTCATTTCGGCATCGATTTGCGCCTTTTGTTCATTATCGCCAATACCTACCGAACGCATTGAAACGGTTTCGTTGCCGCCCGACAGATAAACGACTTTTGCCGTTTGATAATAAGCTGTTTTGCAGCCTGTAAACAGCATTATCGCTATTGAAAACATTAATAATTTTCTCATAATATTCAAATTTAAATATTGAAAGTATCATTTTTTGACAACGATACTTTCAATACTGCTATACATCAATATTTATATTTAGTCGGCTTTTAAAATAATTTTCAAATTCGGATTAGACTCAAATTTTGCTCTTATTTCTTTTTCGCCTGATTTTATCTTGCATAACGAGAAATTTTCATCTTCAACTTTTGCAACTTCCAACTGTCCTATTTCTTTGTTGCGTTCCATTTGTTTACCATCAACCTCAACAACTACAGGTTCGGCAACAATAAATTTCAACCCTTTTTTGATTCCTTTTTCCGAACCTCCCGAAATTAAAACCTGCTTACCCTGAAATTCAACAATTTTCAATGTTACAGGAAAATTTTTTAGAACAAATTTATCTACCTGACCTTCTATGTCTTTTAGGGCTTTATTTAAAGCAGATTCTCTTGATTGAGGATTTGCGAATGCACCTATAAAAGCTATTCCTCCCGATTTGGGCTCGATAGTTTCACTGCTGATAATTTTTCCTGTTTCCAAATCCAGAACTTTTAATGATAAAAGCAATCTTGCCGTCCAGCCTGTCGAGTTTTGGCCTCCCTGATTATTCGCAGAAAAACCTTCAGTTATGGATATGGTAGAAATACTGCCGATAATTAAATACTGAGCGCCAAGGCTTTTTACCTGCGCTATTGCAGATCCATCAATAAAATTTTCCCCCTTTTGAACTTCAATTTCCTGATTCATCAATTCCATACTGAGTTGATCCCTGTCAACAATTTCAAAACGTTTTGTTTTAACAAAAGCATTTATAACCTCTTCGCGTACGGCAACGACATCTTTCGGATCAGCCTTGCCTTCTACATAACCAAACGTTGGAATTCCAACTACAATTTTTTCCTGTGCCATCACAGACACTCCATTAATCATGCTAATTAAAGCAATTGATAAAAATAAAATTTTTCTCATATTTTGTTTTTTGTAAATAATATGTGCCTACTCCTTAATTTATAGTCTCATTTCGGCTTGTTCAGACATTATATTTATTAAATTTCCCCTACTCTGTTTCCGGCTTTTCGGGTTGCGCCGTTTGTTTAATTGTTTTGTTCGTCATTGCGAGCAAAGCGAAGCAATCCATAAAGAGTTTTATCTGTATTTTCCCGGATTGCTTCGCCGCTTTGCTTCTCGCAATGACGTTGCTTTCATGTTTACAAATTCATGACTTTTGTTCCAACAATATTATAATTTAATCATTTAAACAGTCTTTTTTAAGAAAATAAAATATTCTTTTTTATTTGTTTCTTGCCCAAAATGTACTACACCAGGGTTATTCTCGTAATTATACTCTTCTTTTTTAGACAATTCGCTTCTCAGTCTGTCCACTTCATTTATGTAGCCAGAATGAGTTAATAAATAAAAACCGTTTTCAATACTATACTTCCGTTTAAATTCATTTTTACACTCGTTATATTTGTTTTTATTAGAAAAAATTGTTTTTGAATCTATTGATACTACCTGAATAGTTGCTTTTGATTCTTTTAATTTGTAACGCTCAATGCCTTTCATACAATCATCATCATGTTTGAATCTCTGTTTGAAATGATACAAAACTTTGCTTGTACCTATTTGATACTTATATGTTGCCTTGCAAAAGTAAAAAAGTGAAAAGACAAAACATGTCGAAACCCCCAAAATCCACCATAAATATTTATCGTAAGGATCATTTTCCGTTTTTACATTCACATCCTTGAAATCCATCCGCGCCATTTTAGAATCATTAATATAATATTTTTGTGCTTTATATTCAATAGTTTTATAGTTCTTATTATCACTTGTTAGGCTTGATACATCATTAATATGGATACACAGGTTAAAAGCCATGATAGCAACCGGAATGAAAAAAATTAAACAGACCCAGCTGTTTCTCCATTTTGATCTTTTTGCCTTACCAGGAATGTCTTTCAATTCATCCATCAACGACTTTGATATGTTCGATAGGGCGCTGTATTCTTTTCTTCGCTGAGTGGTAGGAAAAAACATATTGTTGAAACATATACCATAGAATATATATCTGCGAATATTTATGTTTTTTGTCTGATTCAGCGACAATATCTTTCCTATTGTAAAGTTTTCGGCACGAATGCAAACAAACAGCCATAACGACAGTATCAAAAAGGTGATACCCATTACAATCAAAATATCATTAACGCCGACTTTTATACCCAAAATAGGTATCGCAATATAAGATGATTCTATGTGATTATCAATATAGCTTTCTCTTATTTTTTCAGAAATAATATTTTCTTCTTTAATAAGTCCGAGAGAATCTATCGGCAATATTTTTCCTGCATTTAATTTATTAATTAATTCGTCTTGTGTAATATTTCCGAACAGAATAGTGTCTTTTGTGATATTTGCTGTGTTTGTTTTATCTTGCCTGTCATTTAATCTCAAATACACATTCATTTTTTTATACAAATGCTCTTCATACGACCAGTAATGATTGAATAAAACAACAAGAGTCATTATACAGACAATAGTCATAACTGTAAATGACCAATATACACGATTGGTAACTACATGCGCCATTTTAACATACATGTCCGAATTGTAATAATCTTCGGATATTGACCTATCAACAATAGGTTCTGACTGATGGTTTAATTCTGTTTTCATGTTTTCTATTCTTATTATATAACTTTTTCCCCTACTCTGTTTCCGGCTTTTCGGGTTGCTCCGTTTTTTTATTATTTTTAATTTAAAGATTTATCGTCTCGCTGTCATCGTTATTACCGTCTCGCTGTCATCGTTATTACCGAAACGTTATCATCGTCATCACCATGTCGCTATCATCGTTATTACCGAAACGTTATTATCGTCATCACTGTGTCGCAGTTATCGTTATTACCGAAGCGTTATCATTGTCATCACCGTGTCGCTGTCATCGTTATTACCGAAACGTTATCATCGTTATCGCCGTGAAGCAATTTATGCCAAGCAGTAAATATTAAAACCGTAAATAATATTAATTCATGCTATTGCAAACTCGTAGCATCTTTGAATACGGCTTTTTTGATTTGCTCGCGCAAGGCTTCGGACGAGGTAAAATGTACCTGCACGCTCTTAATCCTGTTTGCATTTACTTCCGCTTCGGTTTCTGCGCCTTCGCTGCGGGCTGTCAAACGAAAACTGCCCAGCTCGCCCAGTTGAACCGTATGTCCTTCGAGCAGCAAATTGACCACCACTTTCAATAATTGATACATTGCCATTTCCGCTTCTTTCGGGTTTAACGTTGTTTCGTCCGCCAGCAGTTTGGCAAGCTGTTTTTCTTTCACCATTCCTATGCTTTTGAGGATTGGATACCATAATTTGGGAGCCGACTGATTAGACGGGTTTCCTCTCTGTACTTTCTTGTAAAATAAAGGCATAATAAAAATTTTTTAATTGTTTGGAAAAATAATAATAAATACGGCGAAAAAATATTGCTGATTTTCCGCCGTTTGAGTTTGAAATATGTATGTTATTTAAAAAATAATTTTTATATTGTCGCGCACGTGTAATTAAAAAAGTATTGGTCTGGCAACTGTGTGTGT
>JAISDB010000024.1 GCA_031265155.1 Prevotellaceae bacterium
ATTACCGTTTGGCATACTGGCAAAGCGAAGGAAAGGCGGAAGTGGATTTTGTGCTGCAGCTTGACGGAAAGGTAGTGCCGGTTGAAGTTAAAAAAGGCAGGCGCAACCGTTCAAAAAGTTTGGGCGTTTTCATGGAAAAATATAAAATGGAATATGCAATCCGTATTTCAAAGAAGAATTTTGGTTTTGAAAACCGTATCAAATCCGTACCGCTGTATGCTGTATTTTGTATCTGAGCGTCTCCATCCCGCATTTCAGCCCTCCGAATCATCATTCGGGTAAATATTCAGCGTTTGTGCAAGCTTTTTCGCTGTAATTTGATGGACAGGGTGATGATGCGGCCGGGAAATAAAAGTCAAAAATTTATGAACGATTCCATATTGAATTTCGACAGCAGGGGAATTGCAACAGGCAATATCCCCGAAGAAATGCGCCGCATCAACCGGTATGTGGAAAATCTGAAACAGAATCTGGAATTTTGACGACGATGAAAGAACGATTCTTCAATTTACAATCCGGTACTCATTCGGCGTCGCGCCGACATACCGTTTAAACATTCGGCTAAAATAATGCGGATATTCAAAGCCAAGTTCGTAGGCTATTTCGCTTACTGACCTGTTTCTGTCAAAAAGTTTTTCCTTTGCCGCTTCTACCAGGCGCAGCTGGATATGTTCGATAGCGCTTTTCCCGGTATCTTTTCGCAGCAGGTCGCTGAGATAATTCGCGGAAAAGTGCATCCTGTCGGCAAAATACTTTACCGTCGGAAGTCCCGGCTGTTCGGGATGTACGGAGGAAAAATAATCGTCGAGCAACTGTTCAAAGCGGGCAAGCGTATCGCTGGCGACATGCGAGCGGGTGATGAACTGCCTTTCATAGAAACGTTTGCAGTAGTTAAGGAACAGTTCAAGACGTGAAACAATAATATCCCTGCTGTTATTATCCATGCTGCGCCTCAATTCATCTTCGATGCCGCGGAAACACTCCAGCACAATGTCCCGCTCATGCTCCGAAACGTGCAGCGCCTCGTTCACGGCGTATGAAAAGAATGTATATTTTTTCAGGTTACGTCCCAGCGGCGTGCCGCGCAACAGGTCGGGATGAAACGCCAGCCCCCATCCCTTGAGCGCATTCAGGTTACAGTTCTCCACGTCTATCACCTGCATGGGCGCCATAAATACCAGCGTTCCGTCCTGATAGTCGTAATAGTTGCGTCCATATTTTACATTCCGGTTATGTGCGTCTTTCAGGGAAATGTTATAATAGTTAAAACAGTAAGCGCCTTCAAGTTCCGCAGATTTTGACCGTGCCATGTCCACGATATGAATCAGCGGGTGAAGCAGTTCTATTCCGGACTCTCCGGCAAATTCGCCCATCGAATCGTATGTCTTTATCCTGTCCATATTTCATTTTTTTATCCGGTAAAATTACGCCTTTTTTTTCAAATCAGGGAAATGTGTTTAACATTCCTTGATTCGTGTTATTCCATGACATAAATACCCGGTAATTTTGCACTTTTAAAAACAGAGAAAAAAATGAATATACAGACGCCGGAATCCACACATGTGATAGAAAAAATCACACGAGAGATGAAACTCAAAAATCGGTTTTCGAAACTCATAACCCGATTTTTGACGCCCGTTTCACGTGTGGCAGGATTCATTTCACAATTCTCAAGAAGTAACTTTTTCGCAATATTCTATCTGTTTGGTAAATTTCTTTTCAATATGTGCTATTATTGTTTCGCAAACATCTTTGTAATCATCATCAGTAATTGGTTGCTGCTCACTTCGCCAACCGCCGTGTGACAAATCTTGGATTAGCGTATAGGATTTTGTGTCGTTAGGAATATTTTCCTTTATATATTCGGCAATACTATCACTTGAAGTTTCGATATTTTGGAATTTTGTCAATGTTTCAATAATATGCCTGATAGAATTCGCAGTGGTATGATTTGCTTTTTCTTTCCTTCTTGCAATTTTATGAATATCAAGTAAATGGCTGATATATGGAACGGTTAGATTATTATTAAATTCAGTAATTTCACCATTTTTTAATATTAATTTTTTCTCAACTATATTATTGGCTGAAATAATTCTCATAAAATCGTTGTTATGGGTAAGGATGATAAATCGTTCTCGGTTTAACTTGTTAATAATTTGCTTAATATCTCTAATAACCCCGCATAAAGTATAAACGTGTGTAAAATCCATACTTGAAATAGGATCATCAATGACAAAAAACAGTTTTTCATAATCATCTTCTTTTTCAACTTTTAAGTGTGTATCACCTATGTAATAAGCAAATGCAATGATATTTTTCTCTCCTTCACTCAAAACATTTTTTACTTGTCCTTTTTCAAGAGTAGTTTTATTAAAAATAAGGCGAAAACTTTCCTCATTAAGAGTATATTTATCTGAAAAAAAGCAATTTAGAACTGTCTTTATCGTTGTTGCAACGATTGATTTTTTGCTGATTTTTTCTGCCTCTTTCTTTTTGTTTATTCCCTCTTTAAGTTTTTTATAATCATCTCGAAGTTTAATGATATTTTTTATATTAGTTAAATGGGTATCAACTAAATAATTATAAGCACATTTACAAATTTCTTTTCGTATGGATTTGTCTTCTTCGCCTATTTTATTTTTTTTGGCATTTATATTGTTTATTTCCTTATTATTATCATCAATATTTTTGTTTATCAAAGTATAATATTTTTCTACTTCAGATATTACATTGTCATCAAAAACAACCTGAACGTTAATGTTTTTCAACTTTTCATTTATATTATCAATTATACAGTAAATAGCAGATATTAATTGCTCCTTTTCAATTTTAGTAAGTTCAACATTTTCACAAGATGGAATATATTTTGTCTTATAATCATTAAATGTGTTTATTGTTTTTATAATCTCGTTTTCCAATCCTTTAAGACTATTTATAATATCAAATAGTGATTTTGAATAGTTTTGGAACAGTTTTATCGTTTGCGCCTCTGTATTATTCAGATATTCAGTATAATGGTCTATTAAAGAAAGTGCATCTGATTTGAGTTCCTGTTCACAGAAAGGACATTTCTTATTGTTGGATTTTAATAATTCAATACCTATTTCGACAAATGCTTGCTTATCTTTAATTTTCTGTTTAAAATCCTCCGCCAAAGAACTTAAAGAATACTCTTTAGCCGCATTTTCTTTGATTTCATTGAGAAAATTAATATCAATCGTTAATTTTTTAATTAATTGAATATCAAATAAATTTTCGGGAACGGATTTTATTTTGTTATAATCGTCAAGTAACAGACTAAATGTTTTTGAAACAGATTGTTTCTCTTTATTGACACTTTCAAAAATGTCATTTGCGTCCAACAATTTATATTCAGTTAATCGTTTAATATCTCGAATATTATTGATATTTTCTTCAAGATATTTATTGATTTCACTTTCAATTTGTGATCTTAGATTTTTGCCATCTGTTTCTAATTGAGTAAGTTTATGCTCATCATCAGTTAAATCAATATTTGCTTTACCTAAAATAAAGCCTTCAATATCACTTTCTTTTTCGTAGTCCAAAGCCCGAATATTTTCCTCCACGTAATCCTGATTGAAAGTGTGATACAAATAATTTGTTGTTGGGATTGTTGGGATTTTTTTCTCTGTAAATGAAATGGTTACATCTTCTTGTACAACACCGTTTTTGTTAGTAATTTTGAAAGAAAAATTTCCTGCCGTTTTTCCGAAACTCAATAATTTATCGGTAGGACTTGTGCCGTCTTCTTTTAAAACCATTTCTTTTTGATTTTCTAAAATTCTGAATAGACGGCTAATGAAAGTTTTTCCGCAACCATTATTGGCAAATACTGCAATTTTCAAAGAACTTGATTGAATTTCTTTGTTCAAGTTTTCAAGTGGCGCAATGTTTTGGCACTTGATAGTTGTTTTTATTTTGTTGTTATCAGCCATTGTTACGCCGCTTTGCAAAGATTTTTTGTTATCATATTGTTGGCATATTAAATATTGTCGCTATAAGGAAGTGATTTTATATAGTTTTCCATAAATTGCCAATCAGGCGAGCCATTAAGCGTAGAGGGTAATGGTATATTTGTATTTTTAATATTCTTTATTATTGCAGGTCTTCCATAGTCGTATTTATAAGCATTTTTTCGCCAAACGCTCTTAATGAACATGGCACGATATTTATTTAATTCAAAATTTTTAGGCCTTAATATGGCTATATGATCACCTGTTGAAAATTCATAGTCATGGAAAAAACAAAGTCCCGAAAGAGAGGTTTCTATTGTTAGAACATTAGCTGGAGCCATTTTATAATCATAAAACCCTGATACTCCATTATTTTGTTCGGTACGAGTTACATAAGGATAATCCCCAAAGCTATATTTTGTTGTTAAAGTTTCAACATTAATAGAACCTATGCCATAAATATCAAAAAGAGAATTTAATGCATATTCTTTCCAATTGGCTATATCTATTGGCTGATGTTTTCTCTCATTTTTCGTATATATTTTCTTGAATTTTACTTTGCTCTCTAACGATTTTACATATTCCTCCATATATCTCCAATCGGGATTACCGTTGCTACCAATAGGCAAATAGAGTTTTTCTTTTATTATTCTATCATTGCTTATTTCTCTTCCAAAGTTGTATCTGTATTTTATTTTCTCAAAAATTGGCTTAAGAAACATTGCAATGTATTTGTTTAGTTCTCCATCTTTTAACCAGATAACAGTAATATGGTCTGAGGCGACAAATTTGTAATCGTGATAAAACAAATAACCAACGCTACCGCTATTTGATAATGTCATTTTGTTTTTATGAATAAGCATATAATCAGGCGGCGTGATAAGATTATCCAACCCATTATTCAGTGCGGTCGAAGATATATAAGCAATATCACCCGGAATTTGATTTTGAGTAATCAATCTTCTTCCACGCTGATAGTCAAAAATCCGACAAAAATCAAAATACTTATATTCTTTATTCATCGCTATTATTTTCGTAATATGAACTTATTGCACCTAATAATTCTGTTTCTGTTAAATCCACATCTAAAATATCCAAATCCCTTTTGGCTTGGAAAATCATGTAATCTGAAATGGATTTAATAAAATCTTCTTCGCAAAGCGTGGAATAATCGGTTTTACTATGGGCATAAATAGTCCATTCGTCTTTTTTATTTATATTTGTCCGTACAAGCGTAATGTCGTCAGGTACAGAAGTTGGTTTTAATGCATTCAATAATTGTTTTTCAATATTACTCCATCGGCCATAAATGTCGGTACGGCCTTTATTTTTTGCAAGAACAAAACCATCGTCCCGTAAATCATAAAAAGTAATTTCATCATTTGCATAATCAAATTTTCTATGAGTTTCAAAAACGGCAATGGCGGTATGTGTAGAAGCATTAGGTTGAAATAAATCACCCGGCATATTAATTACATATTTCAACGTGTGTCTTTCAAGAATTGCTGTACGAATATTATCGTCTTTAAAATAGGTAGATAAAGGCGCAATTATTACTCCGTATCTCGAACAATTATCTAATAACTTAACCAAAAAGGTGATTTCCTTTGGCGTTGGGTCATCTTTGTTTTCTTTTCCACTGTAAGGCGGATTGATAAATCCGACTGTTGCCTGAAATCTGTTTAATTCTTCCTGTGCTTTCGGGTTGCTTATTGAGTCATAATTGAAAATTGAAGATTTACCATCGCCACGAAATAACATATTTGAAATTGCGCAAATATACATTGTTGGATTTAATTCAAAGCCAAGCAATTGTTCTTCTTTCACTTTTTTAATCGCATCATCTTTATCCGAACGACTGCTATTGCCGATTTTGTTGGTTAAAGCATTCATTCCCGCGATAAGAAACGCCCCTGTTCCGCAACAAATATCTACAATTTTGTCGTTATCTTTTAAGTCAATTAGCTTTGTAAAAAGTGTTGTGATATGGCGAGGTGTAAGTACAATGCCTTTTTTTACATTTGATACACCTGCATATTTCAAAAATTCTTCATAGAATTTTCCTATAATATCGTAGTTTGAATTTGTTGCAAATTGATTATTAAACAATGGTATAACGGCAGTTTCCAATTCTATTAAAATATCTTTTAGAATACTTGTACTATTCAATGTTTGGTCGGTAGATAAAAATGCCAATTCTGTACTTAGTGTCTGTAACTTTTCATCCGGAATGCCTTCTACTTTAAGAACTTTTTTTACTGTGTCAAGAATATTGGTAATTATTGTTGCAGGCTGATAAGTTTTGTAATGGTCGGGGAAATCATTTGTGTAATTTTCAGAATTTTGCCTTACTCTATGCAGGTAAATCATAAGAGCAGAAAGTAATACAGGGCGTTTTTGAGAATCAACACTACGCAGCAAATTATTGATTTTCTTACTTGAACTACTAATTACTGCAACTGCTTTTTCTTCATCCAATGAATTGAATAGTGCCAAAAACTGCTCTTCGGTCATAAAGTTAGTAACCTGATTGAGCGATATTATTTTTTCTTCTTTTAAACTAATTATATAACAGTTGAATTTGTGTTGATAATCAAGCGACAAATCGCCACTGACGGCAATACCGAGAATTTTCCAATTATCGAAAACTTTTTTAAGTTGCGTAGATAAATTTATATTCAAAAAACGGCTTAAATACCACTTTACACCACTGATTGCCCCTTTTTCAATATCAGGATTATCGTGGTCTTTTACAACAGGTTTTTCCTCAACCAAAATGAGCAATTTTTCGTGTGTATTTACATAAATCCTGTCCGGAAACCCTTGTCTACCATTGCTTTTCTTTGAAGCAGAAGCCAAAACTGCGGTAATTTCGGCAGTCAATTTGCTTTCGCTCCGACTATCATCCCAATCAGCAACATTATAACCCAATGACTGTAATTTTTGAGTTACGCTTGGCGTAATATTTTTGTCTTTTATTGGCATGATTATTTCGCTTTGGATTTTAAGTATTCTACCTTTTGCTCTGCCACTTTTAACACTCCAATGTCAGCATCTTCGTCAAGAATTTTGTAAGCAATTTGGTCGCTTAAAAAGCGTTGGAACAAATCTTGCTCGTTTTGATTGAATATTTGTGCTATACCTACAATAATATCTTTGTTTGCCTGCCTCTCATTTCGTTCTATTCTGCCTAAAAGAGAGGAATCAATATCTAACTGCGCGGCAATTTTTCGTATCGGCAAACCCGCATTTATTCGTAACTGTCTGATATACTCGCCAAAAGTTTCCATACTAAATTGTTTTTATACCGCAAGGGTACTGACTTTTTTTGAACTGACAAAATTTGTCCTGAAAAAGTTATCAACAGTCGAAGTTTGCTACATTATAACTTCTGTGATTTTATTTATTGATTTGTTTTGCTGCGTTAAACTATTAAATGCCTTAAAATTGTCCATACATATTTCGACAATAGCAGTACAATCCTAAAATCAACAAGTTTTCAGGAAAGGCTAATGCTTCTCATTATCAACATGCTCAGCAGCGTTGTTTTCAAAATGCCGTATTTTACCGTTATTGGTGAGATGGTTATTGTAACCGTTGAGGATAAGTCCGTATTTGAAAAATTTAAACAGCATGAAATAGTACTGATAAAATCCAAAAGCCCTTTTGAAATCTTTTGAAAATCAAAAGAAAATTGCAATTTTCCTCTGTAAGCTTTGCAGCAGATTTTTGCCGGTATGCGTGTAAAGTAAAAATTTTCGTGTAAATTTGCAAAAATTTTAATTAAAGTAAAGAAAATGGAAACAGTTGTAAGTGGAATCAGACCTACCGGAAATCTGCATTTGGGTAATTATTTCGGCGCCCTGCGCAATTTTATAAAAATGCAGGAACAAAACCGATGTTTCTTTTTTGTTGCCGACTTACATTCGTTAACCACGCATCCAAAACCGGATGACCTTGCAGGCAATGTAAAGCAAATTCTTTCGGAATATATAGCGTCTGGGCTTGATCCCGAAAAAGTTACGCTGTTTATACAAAGCGATGTTCCCGAAGTTTCGGAGATGTACGTTTTTATGAATATGCTTGCATACGTTGGCGAACTGGAACGTACAGTTTCGTTCAAGGAAAAAGTGCGCAGGCAGCAGGATAACGTCAATGCAGGATTGCTGACGTATCCCGTGCTTATGGCTGTGGATATTTTGATACATCGCCCGGGCAAGGTGCCTGTCGGCAAAGATCAGGAGCAGCATTTGGAAATGACTCGAGTATATGCACGCCGTTTTAACAATCTTTACGGCGTAGAATTTTTTCCCGAGCCTGATGCATACAACTTCGGAAGCGATTTGATAAAAATACCCGGACTTGATGGAAGCGGGAAAATGGGTAAAAGCGAAAATAACGGAATATTTCTGATTGACGACGAGCAGACTGTTACTAAAAAAGTCATGCGGGCATTGACCGACAGCGGGCCTGTAGTTCCTAATTCGGAAATGCCGGAAGTAATAAAAAACCTTTTTACTCTGCTCAAAGTCGTTTCTTCATCAGATACCGTACAGTATTTTACCGAAAAATACAATTCGTGCCAGATTCGTTACGGCGAACTGAAAAAGCAGCTTGCTCAGGATATATGCAAAATTACATTACCCATTCGTAAACAAATTCTTGATATAAGAGAAAATAGCGAATATTTAAATAAAATTGCAAAGCTCGGCGCCGAAAAAGCTCGCGAAAGCGCAGGCAAGACATTGCGCGAAATGAAAAAAATTATAGGATTTCATCGATTCTGATATTACTTCATTTTAATCTTAAAAATAACAAATTCCGCCGACATCTGTACTGCGCGAATTTATGGGTTTCAGCAGTTTTCGTACTGAAAAATATAAATTAACCGATGCGTAGCATCAATCAGTAAAACATCAAGCAGACGACATTCCCGGCAATACCCTATTTGTGGGGTATTTTAGTGTGAAAATCAAAAACTCCCATTTGTGGGGTATTTTTTTAAAAAACGGCGATGTATTTTTGTGATAAATTTAACATATATTAATTAAATAAAAGGAGAATTTATTATGAAAAAAAAATTATTTTATTTGGCTGTTGCTGCGTTATTAGCCATGAATGTTGCGCTCACATCATGCAGCAAGGATGACGAACCCGCTGTACCGGATTCCCTTTCGGGAACTGTTTGGGGTATAAGCTCCGGAGGCAATTCGCTTACGCTTTCTTTTGTAACCGAGATTCTGTACGAAATGTCTGCTTCAGGTCCCGGCCTTGACGAACTGTCGGGTATGGGATTTTATACTTACTCGAAACCCAATCTGATATTGAAGTTAAGCATTGGCGATGATGCAGAAGAAATACACGGCACTGTCAAGGGAAATAAACTCACACTCATTGTGGAAGACTTCGAGCTTGTTTTAACCAAAAAATAAAATTCCGGCGTAAAAGCTCTGACAGGCATTTTACAATCCTGTCAGGGTTTTAAAGAAGCGCAAAATAAGGCTAAATAACAAAGTAACAGTTAAAACAAAAAGTGGTTAGTGGTTAACAATTAAGAGATGTTGATTTGACAATCAAATTAAAAAAAAAATTAAAAATTACAATTATGACTTGGAAAATTATTCAATTGCTAATAAGCATAGGGTTGATAATCGGAGGATTATCGGGAGAATTTGTTCTCAGAGGCACAGACAGCAGCGGATTGCTGGTAGTATTTGGCTGTATATGGCTAATATACGATATATATTCTATCTACGCGTATAAAAAGGCTCGTTCTGATATTCAGAAAGCAGAAGAAGAGAGCCTTGCCAATGAATCCGTCAAAATCGAAAATCCGTGTACCGTTTCATTGACGCGCAAAAAGAACATAATAGGCTGCGCTGTAGGCATACGTGTTTTTCTGAACGGAGCAGAACAGGGAGTATTGAAAAACGGCAAGACAATTATTATGCAAACCGAACTTTTGCATAACGTCCTTGTAGTAAAATATAATGCCGACGACAAAACCAACACAGTCAGATTTGACGCAAGCCCCGGCAGTAATGTGAATATTACATTACAATATCTTAACGCAAAACTTACAATAGAAAAATAATGAACAATTAAAAGATGGCTATATACGGAACAAAAAAGATAACTGAGAATTATCAATAAACAATAAATATGGCTTTATTAACATGGAAGGACAGACAGTCATTCCTCTGCAATACGACTACGGGTACAGTTTTTCCGAAGGTTTGGCTGCTGTCAATAAAGGAGGAGAATGGAGTGCGAATTGGAGTATGATGGTAGGAGGAAGATGGGGCTTCATCGATACTTCCGGTAATCTGATCATTCCGCACCAGTACAGAAAAGTGGTTGAAAATTTCCATAATGGCAAGGCTGTTGTGCAGAATTTATCCGCTTCATTTAAAATAGACAAAACAGGAAATACAGTTGAATAATTAATAATTTAAATATTTAATCAATAATCAAAATAAAAGAGTATGAAAAATCTATATTTCTTAACGGCGATCATGTCAGTTATGACGATTGCAATGGTTTCGGCTTGCGGCAGCGGAAAACAGAAATCAGCTGACACAGAGCAAACGATAACCGAACCCGTAATACCCGAAATGACCGTAACAAATGTATATGTAAACGGTTTCGCTCCCAATATTGGTAATCCTAACGATAATCTTATAGAAGGAACAACCGATGATGGCAAGACTGTAGAAACAGCATCCGATATTAAGGAATGGTTTGATGGTACATATTCATCTGTAACCATGCCCGAAGGACAAGCATTGTCTGTTATAGTGCACACTAAAGATATGTCGGTTCACGCAGGATTGCAGGAAGGCAGTCATCTGCTATACAAGGTTATTTTCGACGATAAAACCTGCGAAGTAAAACTCGAACCGGGCATGAAGCTTAAATATGTATTATCGCCCGAAGGTCGTGCAAAAATTATTTACGACACTGCCTACTGTAAAGTCATAGAATAAATTCACAGCTACAATGAACAATTATCAATTAAAAAAATATTAATCGTTCCGAAACGGAGCATAAAAATTAAAAAAGATATGGAAAAAGCAAAAATTAAAAACAAAAGCGTCTTCAAGGGCGCAGTTATCGGGATGATATGCGCAATTTGCCTTTTTGCAACAGCGCATGGTTTATCGGCACAAACGATACAGTTTCAGGGAGGGTATTGTATGCCGGATACGGTAGTTGAAACAACGGGCGGAACGATGGGCAGATATGTCAGAGTTGATTTTAAATATACTTTGGACGAAAACGCTACCATGACGGCTCTGACAGCACTGCTTGATAAAGGACAGTTTGTTGCAGGCAAAAAGAAGTATAAGGCTAATGGGATAGTATTTGACGCTGCGAACGAGGAAGAAATGAAAACAAACAAAAATGGCACTGTATCCTTGACAGTTTTTATGCCTAATACAGTTAAGATGGAATCCGTCAAATTTGTACTTGGCAAACAGGAGGTTCCTGTGAAACAGATTAAAAAATAATATTAACCGCTCCTAATGGAGCATAAAAACAGAAAAAGATATGAAAAATAAAATTTTAATTGCTGTTGCAGCATGTATTGGTATGATAATGCTGTTTAGTTGTGGAAATAAAGAACCAAATGACAAATTGAAAATTGAGGATAAAACATACACGATAAATTTGGGTGAGATAAATTATGATGCAGAAACTTCTTTAATAACTATAGAAGTGCTTGCAGACGGAAACCCCATGCCAAATATTACACAATACCGGATGACAACAAGAAATATAGGAGAACAGGAAATGATACACACATCATCATCTCAACTTGTAAAAGTGGCATTAATGGTGAAAGCGCGAAGGATATTCCCCTATGAAAATATATCAAGTGAAGATGGAATTTTTACGTTCAAAGTAGAGGAAGCGCCTGACATAATAGAAGTTTTTACGGATACAAAAGATGAAGCCGTGGTTTATTTCAATGCAAAAACGAAGGAAATTATGTCGTCTAAAGAATATGACCTTTATATGCAGGAATTGATTAAGAAAAACCGCTCCGAAAGTGGAATAAAAAATTAGCAGTAATGAAAACGTATTCAAAAAATGCAAGAAACGTAACTTTTAAATGCGCTATGGCAATGATTTTTTTTGCGTCCGCTATTTTCTCGGCGCACGAAATGTCGGCGGCGCAAGACAGCATCGGCGATGGCAAAAGCCTCAAGATTTACTCCGACAATAAAAAATACGGCTTTAAAGATGCGAATGAAAATATAGTAATACCTGCAATATACACCGACGTAAGAGAATTTTCGGAAGGCTATGCTGCGGTAAATACGGGTGGAAAGCTACGAAACGTAAAAGTCAGCGATGCTTTCGGGAGTTTTCCTGCGATGTACACAAAAAAGATTACAGGCGGTAAATGGGGATTTGTCGATGTAACGGGCAAAGAAATTGCTCCATGTAAATATGAGTATGTCGATAATTTTTCAAATAATCGCGCATTGGTAAAATCAAGAAAGCTGTATGGGTTTATAGATGAAACGGGAAATGAAATCTGCCCTTTGAAATACGACGATGCAGGAACATTCTGCGATAACCGTGCATGGGTCAAATCGAAAAAATTGTATGGATATATAAATGAAACAGGAAATGAAATTATTCCTTTGAAATACAATGGCGCTAACGATTTTTCGGAAGGCTTGGCGCTTGTAAGTTTAAACGGCAAATACGGGTTTGTTGATAAAACAGGCAATGAATCTATTCCTTTAGAATATGATTTTGCCCGAAGTTTTTCGGAAGGACTGGCAGCAGTCAATATTGGCGGACAATGGTCTTCTATTGACCCTGAATTTAGCGCAGTGTTCGGGAACGCTTTGCAGGGATATGTCTCTTTTAAAGGCGGCAAATGGGGTTTCATTAATACTAAGGGAGAAGTCGTTATTCCGCTTATATACGATAACGCCGAATCATTTGGCAAGGGCGCTGCGCAGGTCATATTAAACGGCAGTCCGCAAGCTATTGACAAGCCGCAAGAAAATGAATAAATGAAGTGTAAAAATCTGTCAAGTTCAAAACGCTTAAAGAAAAATTAAAAATAAATTATAAACCGTTCAGAAAGGGACATAAAAAAATAAAAAATATGAAAAGAATAATTATGAATAAGCGTTATGTTTTGGGCTTCATATTATGTTATGTTGCTTCCCTAATGAACGTACATGGAAATGAGAATATGGTAAATGACATATTAACAAATAATATTTGGTTTATTGATTCAAGAAATTCAGAATCATATCAAGGTTCATATTTAATTAAGTTTTTTAAGGATGGGCATATGATTATATTTGATTTTAATCCTAAATCGGATTTTAAAGAACCAAATTTTATTTCAGTGTATAAAAAATACACGATAATAAATAATGAAATATCATTTTCGATATCATCATATCGTTATAAGGGGACTCTTGAAGATGATAGTATTATTTATGGTAAAGGAACCATGTTAACGGAATGGGGAAAAAAAGAACTGAAGAGTAATTTGCAAATATTAACCGATCCTGTTCTTCTTGCAAATTATAATAAGGTTCTTTCATTTAATCCGTTTGAAATATTACCTAACGGCTATGACGGCGAGAGTGAAGGTCCTTTTTCCAATGAAATCTATATTCAAAATAAATTTAATTATTATGTAGCAGTAGGAATTTACGGTGAAAAATATAAGTTTTTTCATTTATTAAAACCCAAAGGTTCCGGGTTATGTCTTGCGCCCAACGGTAAATATGAAATGTATTTTGTCTATTATAACGATAAAACCAAGTTACGTAAAGGTGATAATATAAATATTAAAAATCAAAATATTACGGTTACATTAGAAAAAGCAGTTGGAGGAAATTATAACATTCAATAATAAAATAAGACTCCGTTCGACGTAGCTAATCTTAAAGAAAAATTAAAAATAAATTATTAACCGCTCCGGATGGGGCATAAAAAATAAAAAAGAATATGAAAAAAATAATTTTAAGCACAGTATTGCTGACTGTAATTTTAGTTTTCGGCACAAATTGTAAAAACAATAAAAATGCCCAAAACGAACAGCAACAAAACCAAACTCCTGAAACACTGTTACGAATTATTAAAGCCGATGTTCCCGACAGCATTGTATTTACATTGACGCAGGGAAATGAAATACAATGGATTGGCGTATCCCTTGTTTCCGGAGATCAGGGTTTCACGGGAGAAACGTCTGTTAAAGGGAATATGCGCATGTATAACGATGAAATGTACTGTACCGACCAGACAATATTCACTACAACGGAATTTAAAATTCCGGTCGATTTCAAGGCAAAGCAAATCAAATTTGATACAGGCGACACAATATTGTATTACGACATTGCCGCAAAATCATGGACAGGCAAGTAAGTTCAACCGCACTCGAAAATTAATAATTAAGAGATAAACAAAATAACGGCGCAACCCGAAAAGCCAAAATAGAGTAGGGAAACAGTAAAAATCACATTAATATGAAAAAAACAAAACTATTAACAGTCATTGCGTCAATATGCCTTTTGGCGGCATGCTCGGGGAAAGGCGGCAAATTGACGCCCTTTGCCGAACCGCAGGAATATGCAGGCAGCGTATCGTTTGAAAACTCGAAAAATGTGGAATTGCGCTTTATCCTTTCGGCGGATGCAAAGCAAATCACAGAAATCAAACTGACAGCTGGCGAGTTGCCTCTCACGCCAGAAAATGCAGGCGACAGGCAGGATAAAAAGCAAACCGGAGACAGTGCGGAAATCACATTTGTCTTTTTGGAAAACACAACGGCGCAAACAAGTCTTGCCACAAAACAGGACGAAGAAAGCGGTTATAATGTTATGGCAACCGACTCGCAGGGCAATCCCGCAGTAAAAGAAATAATGCTTAAAGGCGGTTTCATGTCCGACAGCCCTGTTGAACTGAATGGCGGGAAACTGTCTCTTGATGCAGCGCCCTTGATTCTCGACCTTACTGTAACAAACGAGCGTATTTACGGAAATGTTAAAGTTGAGTTTCAAGGTTGCGGAACTCAATCGGTATATGCCGTATTCAAAAATACAGCTGCGACGAAATAAATTCCTGAAAACACGGTTACTAATTAATAATTAACAATTAATAATTAACAATTAAATACAAAAAGTTATGAGTAAAATTATAGACAAATTATTGCCCGAAGATTTTGGAAAATCTTTTGACATGGAAACATTCCACAAGTGGAAACAAATTGTGAACGAACACGAGCAGGCAGCCACAGTAATGATGATTCTGTATTTTACAGGTTTTGCCGCGCTGTTGCTGCTTGGAGGCTTGGTGGGCGTAGGACTGTTTTTTATATTGGCGTTCATAGGTTTGGGAATAGCGATGCCCAAGCAGAACAAAAGAAAACGCTTTCAGCGACGGCTCGGCATAAACGGTAAAGATGTCAGAAATGCCGTTTGGACTGCTAAAAAACGCATGAAGCAAATTTAATAATTCAATCGTAAACAATTAATAATTAACAATTAATAATTAAGAGATGAAAATACACGGAATACAGATTACGGAATACATCGAGCGAAACATTTCGAATGGGATTTGCACATCTGTTTTGCCCGAGCGAAACCTTTCGAACTGGATTTGCACGTCTGTTTTGCCCGAGCGAAACCTTTCGAACTGGATTTGCACGTCTGTTTTGCCCGAGCGAAACCTTTCGAACTGGATTTGCACGTCTGTTTGCCCCGTATTGAATGTTTTTAAATAAGGCATAAAATATCGAAATTTATATTTTTAAAATATTATAATCTAATTAATAAAATAAAAAGTTATGAAAAAAATTATTATCAGCATTAACCTGCACCTGTTGAAGAACGAAACACACGTTCAGTTTAACGAAAACATTAATGGCATTTTCATAAAGTACAGTCCGCAGACTTTGGGCATCAAGGCTCTGTACGACCTGTACAAAAGCGCATTCGACAACGAAACGGCAGCGCTTGACATTATCCGCAAAAGCGAATTGACCGCCAAAATCACCGAACAGGACAACAGGCGCGACTCAATCTATCGCGGATTTGCCGACACCGTAAAAGGCGCAATGAACCATTTCGACCCTGCATGCGCGCAGGCAGCCGAAACGCTTTACGATATTTTCAGGCACTATGGCAATATTGCACGCAAAACGCTCGACGACGAAACGGCAGCCATCAACGACCTTCTGCGCGAACTCAGCCTGCCGACAGCCGCACAGGCTGTTACGCTGCTTGGATTGACATCGTGGAGCAATAAACTTGCTGAAGAAAATACGCTGTTTGCCGAATTGATGACCGAACGCTACGTCGAAGCCGCAGAGCAAACGCCGTTCAGAATGAAGGAAACGCGCATCGAAACCGACAGGTATTACCATGCAATAGTAAATCAGCTGGAAAACCAATGGCTGACAGGCGTTACGGCGCTTGAGGCAGTTATCGGGGAAATGAACGCCGTCATCGAACGCTTCAAAAACATACTTGCACATGAAAAAGCCGCGAAAGGTAAGAGTGAAAAGTTAGAGAGTTTATAAAGTATGAAAGCTAGAAAGTTTGTAAAGATAACCTAACAGGTTTCGACAACCTGTTAGGTTTGAAAAAAAATCAAAAACGATGATAAGAAGAAGAAACATATTAACCGCTCCGAAAGGAGCAAAAAAAAATAAAAAGATGAAAAGAAACATTTTAAAATCATCCCTTGCAGTCTGTGTGATTGCATTTGCAGCGGCTTTTGCAGGCTGCGGAAACTCGGAAACGCCTTTCGGATATATCGACGGACATAAAATTAAGAATTTTGTCGTCACTGCTGATACTTCGGGAGTTTCATTAAATATTGAATCAAAGGGGCTACTCAAAAATGAAGCATCTTACAAAGCCATGATATTAGTGGGCGATACGATTTTTGAACCTTCATTTCGTATTATGAACAATGAAACAAACACTTTGAATTTTTATTTTATCAGAACCACATCTCAACCCGATTCTGTTGCCGTTTTATCTGAAATATCACAAAAGAATTTCATCTTTGATGGCAAAACAGGCAACTATGTCAGAGAAGTACCATTAGGTAAATGAGAAAATGTGTAGAAAGTCAAAAATTATAAGCTTATAAAGAAAAACAGTAAATAAAAAAATAAAAAGTTATGGAATACTATTTTAAAGCATTACGGCATTATGCCGATTTCAGCGGACGCGCTTCGCGAAAAGAATACTGGATGTTCTTTTTGTTCTACGCAGTTTCTGTTTTTGCAGTGGCGCTTGTGGGCGTACTTATTGGAACAACCATCAACAAATATGTACCGCAGGCTTATGCGACACTGCTTTTGATGATGTATATTTTTGCCGTTACCGTTCCGTTTTTGGCAATTTCGGTGCGGCGGCTGCACGATTCGGGCAAAAGCGGCTGGTGGATGCTGCTCGCTCTGTTTCAGGTATTAAATTCAATTGTCCGCAATATGCGGGATGTCGAAAACGGCTTGAAAATATTTGTTGCGATACTTGCAATAGCGGCGGGAATTTGCATTCTAATATTTATGCTCCTGCCAGGCATCAAAGGCAAAAACCGGTACGGAGCAAATCCCGACAACATTACAGCTTATGGCAAACGAGTGTTTGAAAAAAGCACGGGACTTGCGCTTGTAATAGCAATGGCGGTAATTTTTGCCGTTGCTGTTCTTATTCCGTTATTGAAATTTTACGCGCCGCTCAATAATTTCTTCAATCCGTATTTTCTAATTAATAATTTGGGTATTTTTCTGATAATTGCTGCGGGCATTTTACTGTTATTGAAAAAAGACAGAACGAAAGAAGTCGGGATTTTGCTGTCGTCAGCGGCAGTTATAAGCCTTATCCTTCTTATTTTAAGTTATATTTTGTCGGGCAGCAATATTTCCGATGAAATCCGTACTGTGTATATGCTGAACTCTGTTTTGAATTTATTAACGGATGTCGCTCTGCTGATGGCAGGAACGGTACTTATACAGCAGGGCATCAAAAGGCAGATAATAAACATAAACGCACAAACCGCCGCCATCGCTTTGATTATAGTACAGTCATTAGTGATAGTGCGCATAGTTTACAATTTTATGACAGATACGAATTTGCTTGTTGCTGATATGTTTAATATTTTAGAACCGGTAGCCTTTTTGGTACTTGCAAGATACCTGCTGCTGCCTCACGACACATTGCCGTCCGAAACAATCGTTACCGACGATGCCGACACCGACATGAAAATGCCCGTTCACACGCAAACCGAAAATGTGCCGCACGGCAAAATGCATTTCATATTTGCCATCATCAACATCGTTGTGGGAGTGATATTTCTGTTCTCAAGCGTCATTGTGCTTGTTCAACGGTCTGCGGATGCCATTGTCGGCTGCATATTGCTTATGATAAGTTTATTTATGTGGATTGTCGGATTTGTTTATCTGGTAAAAAGATATTCCTGCAGCCAAGCCATAAGGATATTGAACATCATAGCCGCTGTAATATCGCTTATTCTGATGATATTTGTTTTGATAGGAATAATCGTTGAGGTGGCGCATTAGAAAAGTGAAGAATGATAAATAAAAAGTTTAACAAGATTATATAATGGCGGTTTCCGAAAAGCCAAAACAGAGTAGGAAAAATTAAAATAAATGTAACATTATTATGAAAAGAACAAACAGCAACGCCGATTATGGCGTAAAAACGAAAGGTTTGTCAACAATGTCAAACCTGAAAAAAGCCTTATTGCTAATTGCATTTATAGGTTTTGTTAACAACACTGTGATTCATGCTCAGGATGTTGAAACCAGAAAGGGTTTCATAGGAATAGGTCTCGGACCGACAATACCGATTGGCAGTTTTGTCAAAGACAATTGTGAGGTAGGATTCCAGTTTAATATCGATTTTGGCTATCTATTCTCGAAAAACATTGGAGTAGCTGCTTCGGCGTTTGGAACAAGTATGGCATCAAAATGGCAAAATAAAAATTCCGTTGGCTTGACGGGATTAATGGCAGGCCCGTTATTTTCAGTTCCTTCCGGAGCTTTTGAATTTGACTTCAAGCCAATGTTAGGTTGTGCGCAGGGTGTTTTATATCTTGGCAATGATGATAGTTCTTCAAGTAAACTCACTTTCACTTACGGTGGAGGAGCAGCCGTTCGCTGGAACTGCTGGAGAAAGTTTTCATTGTCGGCAAGTGCAATGTATTGCTATGGAAAACCTGAAGGAGTAGATCTTTCAACGATTGGGATAGTAGTAGGTGCAACTTATCGCCTTAAATGATAGCTTTTAGAGTTTAAGCGTGAAACTGCCTGAAATTTCGGGCAGTTTTTGTTTTTTGATATAACGGATTATGCTGATAACAACGACAATGTACAGCAGCCCCTTACGGGCAGAGCTTATTGCATGAATAATGATGATTTGCGTCAATACAAAATCATAAATAGTTGTTCCTTAACAAGTATATTTTTCAGAGATAAAAGATAATAAAGATATTTTTTGTGTTACTTTTGTCTTGACACAAAAGTAACCAACCGAAGCGTAAGCGAAGCTCGCGAACACCAATAAAAAATAAAAACAGCGTGAGCAAAAGGTCAAGAGCAGCCGACGCTATACGGTAGCTTCGATTTACGGCTGTGACCTGTAGGAACGCCGCCTGCTCAACATTCTATTAATTTTTTTGCATGTTGGTCAGTTGAAAGATTTACCGACATGCAAAAACAAAAGTTGATTAGCAAGTAAAACCGGCATAGACTTCGCAGGCGGGGAACCCGCTCGGTGAAGACGGCGTTAAAACGGAATTCCGTCAAGCGTAGCGAGACATTAATTCCGTTAGCCGTCGAGCCGTTAGCGGGTCGACGAGAAGGCTCGCCTTGATTTTTTGCTTCTTTTGTATCAAGACAAAAGAAGAGGAAATAAGATTTTTTAATATTTGCAAGGTTTTATGTCTGTATTGATTAAAACCCTGCAATTTTTTCCTCTGATTTTTATTTATAATTATTTGTTAATAAATGATTTATTCCATCTTTAAGGAGCGACTATTTAAAAATAAATTCCATGTAAAAACGCGAAGGATAGCCGGCTCGCGGCAGAAAGAAATACATCCTCATAACATCGAATTCCATGCTCGTAGCATCAAATTCTTCGTTCAGAGTGAAGACGTTCTCGCTTTTAGCGACAAATTCCTCGCTCCGAGTGAAGACGTTCTCGCTTTTACTGACAAATTCCTCGTTCCGAGTGAAGACATTCTCGCTTTTACTGACAAATTCCTCGCTCCGAGCGAGAACATCCTCGCTTTTACTGACAAGCGCCTCGCTAAAAGCGACAAAATGGCAGCACAGTACGAATATCCGCTTGCCGGGCGTAGCGTCCCGCTACGTCGCTATATATAAGCAAGTACCCCGACTTGCTGCAAAGCGGGGCATTGCTTTGGGCAATTTCCCATTTTAACAGCACATTATAATTATCATATCACCATTTATGTGCAATTATTTATTGATGAAAAGCTGCATTTGCCGATTGAACTTACCGGCAAATTATAAAAATTTCCTTCGTTTAAATTCGGAGCAGACTATTGCCGTTGCTACCGAAACATTAAGAGATTCGGATTTTGTGGCGCTGTCGGAAAAGCATGGTATGCAGAGTTTTTGATTTACATGTTTTTCTGTTTCGGGCGAAATTCCCTTGCCTTCGCTGCCCATGATTATTAATCCCTGCTGCGAAAGCTTTGCATCGTAAATGTTTTCACCATCAAGAAACGTACCGTAAATGCTGATATTTTTGTCAATATTATTAAAAAAATCATCCGGTTCGACATAAAAAACATTTATTCGGCATATTGCTCCCATTGTTGCCTGCACGGCTTTTGGCGAAAAACAGTCGGCAGTTTTGAGCGAACAGACAATATTTTGTATTCCAAACCAGTCGCACAGGCGTATTATTGTACCCAGGTTTCCCGGATCCTGAACGCCGTCGAGAACAAGACTCAGCGAATCGCCTATGTGGCTGATATTTATTTTTCTGTCCGGAATTTTAGCTGTAACAAATGCCGCAGAAGGCGTTTTAAGAAAACTGATACGTTTCATTTCGCTTTCCGAGATTACGTTTGCCTGTATATTATGATTTGGCAATATCGTGCCGGGCAGGCAAAACAAACTGTCGATTTGAAGGTTTGACTGCAAAATTTCGCTTACCAGTTTTTCGCCTTCGGCAACAAACAAGCCAAATTCGTCGCGAAACTTTTTATATTCGAGCGATTTTATCTGTTTAATTTTTGCCTTGCCAAGCATTAATCCGTAATTTAAAATTGATTTTACAACCGTTAGGCAAAGCAATAAATGTTAAAATAAATGCAATTTGTTTAATGGTATTCATAATATCAATTATTTTATGAGATTTATTCTGCGCTTTTCAATACAGTTGCATTTTCATTAGCGTAAATGATTAATATCCAAGAATTTTCAACATCGAGCGAAATGACTGTTCCTTGCTGAAAAGTCGCGTATAATATTCGCCCTTTTCGTTGCGATCAATAATTATGTGCTTTGGCGCAGGCAGCAGGCAATGCTGTATTCCGCCGTATCCGCCCAGCGATTCCTGATATGCTCCCGTATGAAAAAATCCTATGTACAGCATTTCCTCCCTGTCGTACTGGGGTAAAAATATTGCATTTGAATGCGCTTCGGAGTTGTAATAATCCTGACTGTCGCATGTTAACCCGCCAAGAATAACGCGAGAATATTCATGATCCCAATTATTAATGGCAAGCATTATAAAGCGCTGTTTAAGTCCCCATGTATCCGGAAGATTTGTTATGAACGAGCCATCAATCATATACCAGCGTTCGCGGTCGTTTTGCTGCTTCTGTCCGAGAATTGAATAAATAACAGCTCCGCTTTCTCCAACAGTATACGAACCAAATTCACTGAATATGTTAGGTTCGGGAGTATCGTACTGAGTGCATATATTTTTTATCTGTGCAATAATTTCTTCCGTCATATATTCATAATCGTAATCGAATTGCATGGATGATTTTATAGGAAAGCCTCCGCCAATATTAAGCGAATCGAGGGAAGGGCATATTTTTTTCAACTCGCAGTAAACTTTCACGCATTTAGCCAATTCATTCCAATAGTACGAATCATCTTTTACTCCGGTATTGATAAAGAAATGAAGCATTTTCATTTCAAAATTCGGATTTTTTTTGATATGGTTTTCATAAAACGGCACAACGTCGCTGTAACGTATTCCCAGTCGCGAAGTGTAAAATTCAAACTTGGGCTCTTCCTCGGCGGCAATGCGCATACCCAATTTGCATTTAGCCGTAACAAGTTCGCTGAGCGAATCAAATTCAAGCATGTTGTCGAGAACGGGAATACAGTTTTTCCATCCAGTATTTACCATGTTTGCAATATTTTCGATATATTGCTGCTTCTTGAATCCGTTGCATACTACAAATATGTCCTTATTTACAATGCCCTGATTATACAGTTCTTCTATTATGTTTATGTCAAAAGCCGATGATGTTTCGAGGTTTATTTCGTTTTTCAGAGCTTCTTCGAGTACAAATGAGAAATGTGAACTTTTTGTGCAATAGCAGTAATGATAATCGCCGTCGTAATCAACTTTTGCCATAGCTACATTGAACAGTCGCTTTGCTTTTTGTATTTGCTGGCTTATTTTAGGAAGATATGTAATTTTAAGCGGAGTTCCGTATTGCTTGATAATGTCCATCAGAGGAATATCGTTAAAGTACAGTTCATTATCTTCGACTTTAAATTCCGCAGACGGAAATTCAAAAGTTTGTCCAATTAAGTCAATATATTTATTTTTCACCGTATAAAGTAATTAATTTAAATTGAATATTTTTTGCCAATCCGATTAACACGGATTTTAATTTACGCACAAAAGTAGAAAATAATTTTCACAATATTGCAGTTGTCATCATAATTCTTATGTCAATACATACCGGAATACGGTTATTTGTCTAAAAACCAAATATATATTAATGTAAAATTATAATTTTGGCAACAGTTTTTATTGAACTCATACTTGCCTGTAAAATATACTGGCTTAAACAACTGTTACCGGAAAACAAAATAACTGAGATAAAATAACAAGGAAATATAAAATTCAAGGCTTTATTTTTCAGGTAAAAACACTCATTCGGTTAATTTTTTCCTTAATTTTTCAATTTCTTTTTTCAGTGTTTGAATTTCATCGCGCATTTGCGGCAAGGTGCGATATGCGGCAATGTTGCGCTGGTTTTTTGCATAGTCAATCGCAGGCGAACCTGCTATTGCCGCATTTTCGACAGTGTTTTTGGACACTCCCGACTGCGCTCCTATCTGCGTGCCATCGGCAATATTAATATGTCCTACAATTCCGACCTGCCCGCCAACTACGCATCGTTTTCCTGTTTTCGCCGAGCCTGCAATTCCTGCTTGCGCTGCAATTACCGTATTTTCACCTATTTCAACATTATGTGCAATCTGCACCAGATTGTCGATCTTGACGCCGCTGTGAATTATGGTTGCTTCCATAGTTGCACGATCGACAGATGTATTTGAGCCTATTTCAACATTATCTTCAATGACGACAATTCCGGTTTGAGCGATTTTTTTGTACGAACCATCGTTTTGCGGCGCAAAGCCAAAGCCATCAGCGCCAATCACCGCGCCCGAATGGACAATACAGTCGGCGCCTATTTTACATCCCGCATAAACCTTAGCTCCCGCATACAATACGGTATTATCGCCGATGCAAACATTTTCGCCTATGTAAACCTGAGGATATATTTTTACGTTATTTCCTATTTTTGCTCCTTTTGCTATGTACGCAAATGCTCCTACATAAACATTCTTGCCGAGTTTTGCCTTCCACGATATTTTACTGCGCCACGAATGTCCGCGCTTGTTTTGCATTTTTACCGTATTCAATAAATCAAGCATTGCTGCTATCGCCTGATAGGCATTATCAACTCTGACAAGCGTTGCTTCAACAGGCTGCTTAAGTTCAAAACCTTTATTGATTAGAATAATGCTTGCACGGGTTGTATAAAGGAACTTCTCGTATTTGGGATTTGCCAGAAAACACAGTGTTCCCGGTTTTCCATATTCTATTCGGGCTGCGGACGATACTTCCGCATCGGGATTTCCTTCGACCGTTCCGCCTAAATGACCGGCTATCGTTTGAGCTGATAATATCATAAAATCAATTTTATATTTTACAAAGGTAAGAAAATTTGACTGTAATGCTTAATATGAATTTATAATGCTAAATTTGTAGCGCTTTTTAGAATTACGTACCGAATTTAATTCTTATCCGCCTTTGCATAAATTTTCATGTAATTTGCATTGTGACGGTCAAATTTTATTTTTTGAATTGAAGCGAATAAATTTCTATCTGCATGGAGAAAAATTTTCGCTTAGGAGAAAATTTATTTTTACTTAGAAAGAAATTTATTTTCATTTAGAAAGAAATTTACGCGCATCCGTGCAGAAATTTATATCCATATAGGAAAAGAAAAAAACGGGCTTACCATGCGAAACAAAGCGCTCCCGAAATGCGCAATGCATTTCGGGAGCGCTTTGTTTTTACGGAGCGTGTGATATTCTACCTGTGATTTGTTATTTTGAAGAGATTGTTAGAGCTAAGCACATACGTAATTCTGCCGTTACGGGTGGAAGCCGTAAAGAAATATCCCAAATTTAGTTGCTCCTCCAAAATGGAACAAATTATTAATAAATAATTATAAATGAAAATCAGATGAAAAAATTGCAGGATTTTAATCAATACAGACATAAAACCATGCAAATAAAATCTTATTTTCTCTTCTTTTGTCTTGATACAAAAGAAGCAAAAAATCAAGGCGAGCCTTCTCGACGACCCGCTAACGTCTCGACGGCTAACGGAATTAATGTCTCGCTGCGCTTGACGGAATTCCGTTTTAACGCCCTCTTCGCCGAGCGGGTTCCCCGCCTGCGAAGTCTATGCCGTTTTTACTTGCCAATCAACTTTTGTTCTCACATACAGGTAAATTTTTCAATTAATCAACATGCAGAAAAATTAATAGAACGTTGAGCAGGCGGCGTTCCTGCGGGTCACAGCCGTAAATCGGAGTTGGCGTATAGCGTCGGCTGCTCTTGACCTTTTGCTCACGCTGTTTTTATTTTTTATTGGTGTTCGCGAGCTTCGCTTACGCTTCGGTTGGTTACTTTTGCGTCAAGGCAAAAGTAACAGAAAAACATCTTTATTATATTTTATCTCTGAAAAATATACTTTTTAAGGAACGACTAAATAAGCGGTTTCGTGCTGTTTTTTTTCGATGCCGGAATCAATATAACCGTTTTGTAACGCAAACGTAATACGGTTGTAACATGTCATCGCTTACTTTGCCGAATATTATAAAACAGGTAAATAATGAGCGACATTTATATTTTTATAGTTATAGCGCTTGCTGTGCTTGCGGTTTCCGACATAATTGTCGGCGTTACAAACGATGCGGTTAATTTTCTGAATTCGGCTCTCGGTTCGAAAGTAGCTCCGCGCAGGATTATCCTGTCTGTTGCTGCTGTCGGGCTTTTGATTGGAACGCTTACCTCAAGCGGAATGATGGAAGTTGCGCGCAGCGGAGTATTTTATCCTGCGCAATTTACATTTCACGAAGTAATGCTGCTGTTTCTCGGAATGATGCTGAGCGATGTAATACTGTTGAACGTGTTCAATTCGCTTGGCTTGCCAACATCTACAACAGTTTCGATGGTATTTGGGCTTTTGGGAGCCGCTGTTGCCGTTGCATTGCATCATATCAGCGCCGATCCGGGTCTGTTCATTTCCGATATTTCGCATTTCATCAATTCTGGGCGGGCAATGGTAATAATTTCGGCGATACTTGTTTCTGTCGTTGTCGCTTTTGTTGGCGGAATAGTAATAATGTATGTTTCGCGGCTTATCTTTTCGTTTCGTTATCATAAAATGTTTGCCAGATTCGGCGCGGCATGGTGCGGAATATCTATTGCGGTAATTATTTATTTTGCCGTTTTCAAAGGATTAAAAACTTCGGGACTGATACCTGCCGGAGTTCTTGATTTTGTAACAGGCAATATTTATTTTGTTCTGACAGTCACGTGGGCAATATGCAGTCTCGCGCTTTTTGCCATTCAGAAAATGAAAATAAATATTTTGAAAGTAACAATCCTCGCCGGCACATTTTCGCTTGCGCTGGCATTTGCAGGAAACGACCTTGTTAACTTTATAGGAGTTCCTCTTGCAGGCATCGATTCGTTCAATACGGCGATGAATGAAGGAACTGTCGACATTACAATGGAAAGCCTCATGCAGCCTGCAAATGCAAATTTCTTTGTTCTTTTTGCTTCTGGCATAGTAATGGTATTGACACTGTTCTTTTCAAAAAAAGCAATGTACGTTGCCGAAACCGAACTGAAACTGGCATCGCAAAACGAAGGCGACGAAAAGTTCGGTTCTACGGCTGTATCGCGTTTTCTTGTACGGTTTGCGCTGAATATGAATAATCTCTACAACAGAATAATTCCAAAATCGCTGCACAGAAAAATAGCAGGACGGTTTGAACAGTTGCCCGAAGTGGAACGGGGAAACGCTTTTTACGATTTAATAAGAGGAACGGTCAATCTTACGGCTGCATCCATTCTCATATCGTCGGCAACGGCGCTAAAGCTTCCTCTTTCAACAACCTATGTGATATTTATGGTTGCAATGGGAAGTTCGCTTGCCGACCGCGCCTGGGGACGCGAAAGCGCCGTATATCGCATTACGGGAGTAATGACGGTTATTTCGGGCTGGTTTATTACCGCTTTCGGCGGATTTATAATTGCATTTACGGTTGCAAGCATTTTGATCTGGGGCGGAAATGTAGCTGTTGTGCTTGTATGTCTGGCGTGTTTTTACATGCTCGTTCACAATAATTTTATTTCTAAAAAAAGCAGAAATAAAAATCATGGTAAAAAATCGGATGACAGGCAGGAAGACGCCGAAAATGCAAGCAACATACTGGATGACTGCATCAATGAAACGTACAGCGCCCTGACCGACATTACAAAAATATACAACAGAACGCTTGTGGCTACCTTTAAGGAAAACAGAAAAGTTTTGAACGAAATGGTTGTCGAGTCCGACAGGCTGTTTAGCCAGTCGCGGCATCGCAAATACGAAATCCTGCCTTCATTAAAATATTTCCGGTCATCGGATATCAACTACGGATATTTTTATGTTCAGATAGTCGATTACCTGTCGGAAATTACAAAGGCGGTATTGCATATTACGCGCCCGTGCTTCGACCATATAAACAACAGCCACGAAGGATTTAACAGAGAACAGGTTGTTGCCCTGATGAATATCAATAATTCGGTCGAAACAATTTACCGGAAAATAAACGAAATGGCGCATACAAAAAACTTTACCGAACTGGATTCGGTTCTGGAAATGCGCGACGATTTGTTTGCAGTCATTGCAGATGCGGTCAAGGATGAACTGAAGCGGGTGCAGGCAGGCAAATCCAAAACCAAAACAAGCATGCTGTATCTTACTGTTTTGAACGAAACCAAAACGCTTGTTCTGCAGTCGCGCAACTTGCTGAAATCGCAAAAGTATTTTCTTGAAAACAGTCGGAGCAAAGCTTAGCAACGATCATCTGTATATAAGATAGGGTTCTATTCGCTTTTGGTATTCGGGAATATCCCTGTTCCAAATATCCTCGATATCCTCGACTTTGCAGTTTTTTGAAAATTTAATTCTGATTTCATCGCTGCCGCATACCTTGTCAAACATGTCTATTCGATTAGCATTTTCGGCAAAGACATCCCTGTCGGGTTCCTGACGGCGAACTTCCTGCAGAAAATAAAACTGTACAAGCGAAAGCGGAGCTTTTTTGTAATCGGTGATATGAATTTGTACGCCGTGCTGCTCAATATCCTTTGCATGACTGTAATACGGACGAAAATGTATCGGTCGGAAAATCAGTCCGGGCAGATTGAGAGCATTCATGTCGCTTGCCAGCTTTTCGGCATCGATGCTGCTGCCTGCAAATACTTCAAACGGCAGTGTGTATCCAATGCCGATGCTGTATCCGTAGAGTTCGCCGAGTATTCCAGACATTGGATAAAAAAATGCGGATTCGGCATGCGGAATGTGCGGCGATGACATCACCCACGGAAGTTGCGTATCAACAAAGTTCATACTGCGAATCCAGCCCTGCATCTCGACAACATGAAGCTTGCACTGCACTCCTTTTGACAGCATTTTTTCGCCGTTCAGAAATTTTGCAAGTTCGCCTGCCGTAAGCCCGTGAACATAAGGTATTGCAAACTGGCTTACAAACGAAAAGAATCCGCTGCGGGTAATGACGCCTTCCATTTTTTCCCCTCCAAGAGGATTTGGGCGATCAAGCACGACAAATTCAATGCCGTTTTCGGCGGCGGCTTCAATTGCCAGTCCAAGAGTGCTGATATATGTATAAGAGCGCGAGCCTATATCCTGAATGTCATAAACCAGAACATCAACTCCCGCAAGTATTTCCGGTACTGGTTTCCGTAGTTTTCCGTGAAGGCTGTAAACGGGAAGGTTTGTCTTTTCGTCGCGTTCGTTTTCAATGTGATGACCGGCGGTAAAATTTCCGCGTATTCCGTGTTCGGGCGCATAAAGAGCAACTAAATCCACTTCGTCCGCTTCGAACAGAATATCTGCTGTCGACTTCAGACTTCCGTCAACTCCTGTGGGATTTGTTATCAGTCCCACGCGTTTTCCCTTGAGTATGTCGAAATTGCGTTCGCGTAAAACTTCAATGCCTGTTTTTACCTTTGGCTGCGCAAAAAGGCAACAGGCAAAAACAGCAAGTATTAATGCTGTTAAAATTGATTTTTTCATGAATATGTAATTTAAAATTGTTAACAAGTCAATAAAAATACAAAAGCGTTTGAGACGGTAAATTTTCGTGTCCGCATTCGCACTGTTATGCAAAGGTAGCATATATTCACTGATTTTTTGAATTTAAAGATTCAAAACAGTTTCTACAAAACAGCAAATATTCATTAGTCACTGATGTTAAGCATCACAGGTCAGAGTCTCGCTATCCTGAAAGGCAATAATGCTGCTACTTTGATGTCTTGCGTAAAATGAGCTAATAAATATAAAAACATACCCCTCGACATGATTGCCGAAATGGTATGTTTTTGCCGTTATGTATGATGTTCTGCCTGTTTTTTCGCCGCGCGAGTTTTCCCTGCTGCAATTTGCTATTTCCAGTATCTCGCCCGCTGTTCTGTACGGCTTGTATCTTTTGCTGATACGTATCGACTACTTTTTGCTGCGCCTCTACCGCCTTGGTTTGGCTTTTGACTTCTTTTTCGTATTCTTTTGTCCGCTTGTTTGAATTACTTACAATAAAGGCTGTAAGGGCGCGTTGCTGTTCCAGCCGCTTTTTTGCGATTTCCTGTTCCGATGCGCCCGCTTTTTGCATTGCCAGTATTTCCTCTTCGTATTGAAGCTTGCGGCGTTCAACTTCCGGAGCTTCATCGGTATTGATATTTTTTACTGCCGTTTCTGTTTTCTTTGCCTGCTTCTCGTATTCTTTCAGTGCCTTTGTGGCTTTTGAACTTGCGCCAAAGAGCGACCCAAACGCTCCAGCCAGCGCCATAACGCCGATAACCAATGCTCCTATACCTGTAGAAATTAAAGCTATGCGCAGGGCTTTAAAACTTTTCGAGGCTGTGTCTGCCGCCTTGCCCATTATTAAAGTTGCGGCGGCGGTACCTAATGTAATTGCTTTTTCGACAACCAGTGAGGCTATGTTTTTTACGCTTGCTAAAAAAAGTTTATATTTCTGTTTTGACAGGTATTCCGAAACAATGCCAAGAGCCTGCGTTGCGCCTATTAATGTTACTATTGATTTGTTTAATTTTTCTGCGACTTCTGTATTAACACCCGCAAAACTCAGAATGCTTATAACCGAAGTAGCCGAAGCCGATACAGCTTGAAATCCTTCTGCAATTCTTGCTAATGATTTATGCGTACTTGTATCCAGCAAATCAATTTGAAGCCTTGCCGTCTGTATTTTTTTACTCGTTTGTGCAATGGCTTCGCTGATTTTCGGGAAATCCTCTTCGCTTACCTGACTGAGGTCGATATTTCGCAGAGCGTTTAAATCACGCTCAAGGGCGCGAAGAGAATTATCCGCATTTTGCGTGGCGCTATTAATTAAATTCTGCGAACGTGCTGCTCCTTCGAGTTCTTTTTTGGCATCGCGATATTTATTATTTGCCGTTGCCAAAAGTTTAGCCTGTTCACCCAATTGCGCATTGGCTTTTTGATATGCTTCTGAATTTTTGCCCTGTTCTTTTTCTATTTTAAGCAATTCTTTTTCAAGGTCCTTATATCCTTGCTTTACCGAGTCAAGCTGCCTTTTTGTCTCTACAAAGTTTGATACTACGTTTGCCGTTATCAATACTTTTTTTTCTGTGTTTTCTGCCATTTTTTTAATTTTTATTTTGTTATTCTATTTGTTTTTTTTATTTTTGTAAAAATTTTAAAAGTTTAATATAATGTTAGGAATTTTTTATTGTTTTTTAGGGCTTGTTGCGATTTGTTACTGTGATCATCTCCTTAATCAAGTAAAATATAAAAGAAAAAGGCAGCAACACAAATCACAGGTTTGATATTATCTCTTCCACATAAATACTTGCTACTCCATTAGCCACGTTGTCGCTAAACTCGTTTATTGCAGGCGTAAAAATATCCTGCCGTCCGCCGCTTTGCCACAATCTTGTACCGAATTTGTTTATATGCCACCTGAAAAAATTCGCCAAGCGCTCCAAATCCGCGTTATCTTTATAAGGGATACCCTTTGCTACTATCCACTGCTTTAAGTTTTCCAAAAACGCTCCCTTGGAATTGCCGCCGTGAGCGGGACCGCGTCCGCGTTCGAGCGTAAACGTCCACGGTGCGCCGAGCAGAACGCCGCTCATGCCCGAAACGTTATGTTCGAGCATTGCCTTTGTCCTGCCGGTGGCTACCTGCCCCGCCTGCTCGTGGGCTGTAATAATGCCCTGCTGAAGCCTTGCAAGTTCGCTGTCGAGCATTCGGCTTATCTGTTCGGTTGTCTCTATCAGCATTGTTTGATAATTAACAAT
>JAISDB010000108.1 GCA_031265155.1 Prevotellaceae bacterium
GATACGCCGCAGGTTGAATACTTATCGTTATGAATTTTGTCAAAATATTGAATATAAACGTGTTATTGTTTTCATGGACACAATTTATTGGGGTAGAAATTTTGGTGTAATCGTGTTCAAAGACAACCGCAGTAATAAGATTTTGTGGCGCAAATATATTGAGCGTAAAGAAACGGTTGCGAATTATTTATAAGGAGTTAAGTGTCTGAAATACAATGGTTTTATTATAGAAGGCATTGTTTGTGACGGGTTTTACGGACTGATTAAAAAACTGTCTAAATATCGTGTTCTGTTGTGCGTTTCTCATCAGTATAAAATCGTTGAACGCAACCTGACCAAGCGCCCTGAACTTGCTGCTTCAAAGGAGTTGCTTGATATTATTAAATGGTTGGCACACACGGATAAGGAGAGTTTCTTCAGGTTGTTTGAAGTACGGGAAAAGCGTTGTGAAAGTTTTGTCAATGAGCGCAAAAAAATGCGGCAGGAAATAGTTGTTATGTGCATAAAAGGTTTCGAAGTGTCTGTTTGAGTTTGCGGCGCAATATGCCGTATTTATGGACTTGGTACGACCATATTGCGCCTGGCACACCGAACACAAACAACGGCTTGGAGGGGCAGTTTACCGACTTGAAAAGTAAATTGAGGAACCATAACGGGCTCTCGAAAACGCACCGGAAAATCTTTATTGACTATTATTTGAGCAAATAAAAAGTATCAGTATCTTTGGCACGGTGTCAAAGATACTGATACTTTTTATCCTCATTTTTGAACATTACACCGGATTTGCCAACCCATCAAGAGCAAACGGAGATATTTATTTTCATCCTCGGCAAAAATATTCTTTTGTTAGGTCTGTTGTTTTATGTAATATATTTATTATCTGTTTATTTTAGCCCAGGTATCTTTGAGCGTTGCCGTGCGGTTGAATACAGGTTTTTCGGCAGTTGAATCCTTGTCCACGCAAAAATATCCTACGCGCTCAAACTGTACCTTATCAAGAACTTTCAGATTTTTCAATGCAGGCTCAATAAAGGCAGTTATTTTTTTTAGCGAATCGGGATTTAAAAAATCCTTATAATCCTTATCTTCGGGAATATTATCCATAAAAGGTTCGGTAAACAGCCGGTCGAACAGGCGCACTTCTGCCTGCACGGCATGTTGCGCCGAAACCCAGTGAACAGTTCCCTGTACCTTGCGTCCGTCAGGCGAATTGCCTCCGCGCGAGGCAGGATCGTAAGTACAGTGAATTTCTGTTATTGCGCCGTTTTCATCTTTTATCGCATTCGTACATTTTATAAAATATGCATAACGCAGGCGCACTTCATTTCCGGGCGAAAGGCGAAAATATTTTTTCGGCGGATTTTCCATAAAATCATCCCTCTCTATATAAATGACTTTTGAAAACGGCACTTCACGCGTTCCCGCATTTTCCTCTTCCGGATTATTTATTGCCTTCAGTGTTTCGACCTCATTGTCGGGATAGTTTGTAATTACAACCTTTACGGGATTCAGCACAGCCATATAACGGTTTGCACGCCTGTTCAAATCCTCGCGCAAGCACCATTCGAGCAATGACAGATCAATGACATTGTCGCGCTTTGCAACGCCTACTTTTTCGGCAAACATGCGAATGCTTTCCGGAGTATAACCTCGACGGCGGATTCCACAGATTGTAGGCATTCGCGGGTCGTCCCAGCCCGAAACATAGCCGTTTTTTACCAGTTCCAGCAACTTGCGCTTGCTCATTATCGTATATGTAAGATTTAATCGTGCAAATTCATACTGATGCGATGGAAATATTTCAAGTTTTTCTATAAACCAGTCATAAAGCGGACGGTGCACATCAAATTCAAGCGTGCAGATGGAATGAGTTATGTTTTCGATTGAATCGCATTGCCCGTGAGCATAATCGTACATTGGATAAATGCACCATTTATTGCCTGTGCGATGATGCCCGGCGTGAATTATACGGTACAGAACAGGATCGCGCAGCAGCATGTTATTATGCGACATGTCGATTTTTGCACGCAAAACTTTTGCTCCATCGGCAAATTCGCCTGCACGCATACGCACGAATAAATCAAGATTTTCATCCGTACTGCGGTTGCGATACGGGCTGTCTGTTCCTGCAGTGCTTACAGTTCCCCGCGTTTGACGAATTTCTTCCTGCGTTTGATCGTCAACATAAGCCAAGCCTTTTTTTATAAGAATCAAAGCCCATTCGTACAACTGCTCGAAATAGTCGGACGCATAAAATTCATTTGCCCAGCTAAATCCGAGCCAGTTAACATCTTCCTTGATTGAATCTACATATTCGGTATCTTCCTTAACGGGATTTGTATCGTCGAAACGAAGATTGGTTCTGCCGCCGTATTTTTGAGCAATGCCAAAATTGAGGCAAATAGACTTTGCATGACCTATGTGTAAATATCCGTTCGGTTCGGGCGGAAAGCGGGTAAGAATACATTTATGCCTGCCCGACTGCAAATCATTTTCTACAATTTCTTCAATAAAATTAAGTGTTTTAGCCTCAATTTCGCCGGCTTCTGTTTTGTTATTCATTTCAGTAAATAAATTTTTAAACTGTAAAATTACAAAAAAGAAATATATTACAAACAATTTTTAGATGGTGATGTAAAAGTATGCTGCTGTAAATATTTGGCAATCAGTGAATAAATTTGTATTTTTGTAAATGAAAATAAAGATAGAGCTTTCTTGCCTCCATTGCCAAAGCACAAAGATAAAAAGAACCGGCAAGAAATCGTAAGTTCGTTTACTGATTGAATCTGCGGCTTCGATATATTAGAGATTTATATGATAAATTCAAATTATGATTATATTTGCATTGATTTTAAAATGAATTTTTAAATTAAGTCCATGACTGTAAGGCACATTTAAAAAATGTCAACATTTGTAAATTTTGCAATTAAATAAAAAAGATATACTTTTGTAAATAGTTTGATTGTAAAAACACTTTGCTTGTGAAAGCATGATATAATGTGTTTTTTGATGAAGCGTTTATTTATTGCGGATATCCGTAGAAAACCGCCAGTTTTCAAGATAATCACAGCAGTTATAAATGAGTGCTTGTTCTATTTTATAGGCATGGGCTTTCTTTATTCTGTGATTGGGTATGGCGGTACCTCTACGATAATAAGGTAAAGCGTCATGCCTTTTTTATTTGGCGCGCGTGAAAGCCGAAAAACGCTAAGAGTAGGCAGGAAAAAATTTGGATTAGATTTATAATCAGAAATATAAATATAAAATTATGAGATTAGACAATTGGTTCATTACAAATCCGGACACCTCACAGCAAGAGGTGCTGAAAGTTCCTATCAACGAGAATTTGATAGTGAAAGGCGCTGCGGGAAGCGGCAAAACGAATATGGCAATTTATCGTGCCAATCAAGCGGGCGATAATACTTTTGTAATTGTCGTTTATACAGTTGCACTGAAAAAGATGGTGCGTTACGGTTTAAGCGAATTAGGGCTTGACAAAGACCGTGTAGTTCACGAATGGTCGTGGATTAATAGAGGCATTGAGATTTCAGGAGATGTGTTTTGTTTTGGCAAACGATGTAATTACGAATGCCAATTTTGTGAAGAAGAAGCAATAGAAAATAAGACAATTGAGAGAACAAACCATGTTCAGTATGAAAGGATAAAAAAGCACCCTTGCGAAGAAGAGTGTCTAACAAATAAATGTCAATATAATCCTGATTTTCATAAATGCGATTTACAATCAAGGAGTTGTGCAGATGAAAATATTCTAATTTTGAAAGTTGGTAACACAATTCGATATTTTGCCTATTCACATAAATACGAGACCCCAAGAACAATGGAAGGAAAATATATTCTTGGAGAAAAGAAAAAAATTGATGCCGGGATTTACAATAAAATAGTTAATGATGGAAAATACATGAGTTCATATGGGCAAGAACTAACAATAAGAAAAAAAACAATCCCACTTGAAATATCTATCGACTTTGATGACTGGGTACACGACCGATTTTATTACAATTTTTATCGCCGTTCTCACTGGTTTACGGAAATAGAAGTTTCAAATTTTCATTTTGACCAAAATGCTGAAAATATAGTTTTCATACCCGCAGGATATTTATTTAAAGATAAGGGAATTGTAAATTATATAATAGTAGATGAAGGACAGGATTTTACATTGTCAAATTATTCTCAAAACTTCATTCCGCAAGCAACAAAATCAATTTCAATTTTTGGCGACACTAACCAGAAAATTTATTCTGACAGAAATTGTAACATTGAAGATATTGCAACTCGTTTCAATTACCCGATGTTAAATCTGAATTTCAATTACAGAGTTCCCAAAACGATTGCAAAAGTTGCACAAACAATCCCAAATCCGCAAATAGACCTGATTGCAAACAACAAAAAGAACAATGGAAACAGTGATTATCCGTCTTTTCCAAAACCGATAATCAAAAAATGCGATTCAGAAAAAGACGAATTGCAATACATTCTCAATAGAATACAAACAGAGGGGTTGGACGATGTGGCTATTTTGCTACCAAAAGAGGAAAAAATAAAAGAAATCCAAGAGTTTTTCTCACAAAATAACATTGGTACACAGGTTCGTATTGCCATTGACATAGGAGAAACTCCATTGGGCAATCGCAAATTTCACCGAATAGACACTTTGGACTTCACAAATCTTGATTTGCCAAGCATTTTGACTTATCACAGTGCAAAAGGAACCGAATTTGATAATGTGTTTATTCCTTTTGCAGATGACGACAATGGAATAGATAGAAATGCGTTTTATGTCGCAGTAACGAGATCCAGTTCTCGGTTATTCGTCACATATTCACGTGAATTGACTCATTTTATTGAAATAGATGAAAATGTTGAACATATTAGCAAAAAGCCGATAGAAAAATGTAATCAAAATGATAAAGACATTATTTTCTCGACACAGGATTCTATTATTATTTTGAAAATTTAAACCATGGCAAAGAAAAAATCAACAGAAAAGAGTTTTTACATTCCAGTCAATGTCTGGAATTTGAACGAGATATTTACCACCGAAAGTATTTCGCCTGTTTCGTTTTACCGAGAACGTAATTTTGGAAATCCTGTAAATCGAAATCAGGAAAAAACGGAAGATATAAACAACCTGATTTTATTTGACAATGAAGTTCAAAGTAAAATTTTGCTCAAGATCATACCTGATTTGTTGGATTTGAATTGCTTAACAGAAACCAAATCAAGCAAAAAAGAAAAATTAAAAAGTTTTGAGTATTCCAAGACAATTTATCTGAAAACAGGATTTTTCAAAGTGATTTTCAATTCGCAGGCAAACTTGAACGAGTTTTTGAACAGTACTTTTATGCTTTTGGAAGTAAAAGCCATCAATAAATATAAGTCAGAATTTATTGTAAATGAAAATGTTATAAAGAACAAGACATTTTATCAATCGCAAATTCTTTCAAACAAAAACGAAAAGGAGCCACATTTTGATAAAGCCTTTAATCAAATCAAAGGGCTGATTTACGGTTATGTTATTGGTTTGCTTGGCACTTTGAGCGATAAAGAGCAGGAACTTTTAACAGAATTGACAAAATTGAAGAATACTGTTGGCGGTGTTCATACAGAAATTGCATTGTCGGAAACATACTCCAATTATTGGTTGATAAATATTCGCAAGCAAATAAAAGATTGTCATAAAATATATTTTGAAAATTTTGGAAAGCAACCAGACGTATTTGATACGTTACTTTTGAGGTTGGAAGAAATTGACAAACTCAATAAAATGCGTTGCGAAACATTAGCAGAACAAAAGGAACCAGAATATAAAGAGCAATATTATGCTGCTTTGGAAGATTTAGAAAAGGCAAAACGCGAACTCTATAAATACGAATGTCAGCACGAAATCACGCAATTGAAAAAGGAATTAGAAGAAATCGAAACAAATCAAAGAGCAAAAAGTAAAGCAGAAGGTAAGAAAAAGGCAGTTTATAAAAAAGGTTCTTATGAATATGAACGAAGAAAAGAAATAGAAAAATTAATTTCTAACTTCGAAAAAGACAATAAAGAATATGAAAAACTAAAAAATGAAGTGAAAGATTTAAGAGACGAAGTACGCAATTTCCAATTCGGTGTAACACAATTTGATACTTCCATTTCTGAACAGTTTAGTCGAATTTCTGAATATCTGCACGAAATCACAAAGAAATCAACAACTTACTTTTTGAGCAAAAACAACAAGGCAAGCAATTCGCCCGATATTTCGTTTGATTTTGATACTCAGAAATTAGCCGATTATTATTTCAACAGAAAAATTGAATATTTTGATTTTGGAGTTAAATTTTCAAAATCATTAACGGAAAATTTGTCTGAAAGCGAACAAAATTTGCTTGCAATTACAATCAATGCTATTTTTGCACAACCGCAGGGACGACTTGGCAATTTTTCGGAACAAAGCATTTTAGAAATCATTGAAAACATTGGCAAACATTTGCCCAAAGGCGAGTATCAGGACACTTTGCGTGATTATTATTTATACCGTATCGGAAAAAATGACACATTTAATTTCCCTGAAAATGCAGTTTTAGCAAATCTTATCGTGTTTCTTATGAAACTCGCAGGACACGAGCAAATCAACAAAATGCTTGTTTCCAAAAACATAGTTCACAAAGAAATCGCTTTTATGCTTTATGGCGCATATATCGGCTTTGCGAATATGCCAAAAACTTTTACAAATTTAATTTTTGACAGCGAAAATAATAAATTACAAAATTTAATAGATAACTATTTGTTTAACAATTATTTATAAATAAAAAATTATGAAATTTTACCATATTGACACGAAATTTGATTTTGGCAAATATGCTGGAAAAACATTACAGGAAGTGCTTGAAATACGACCTTCTTATATTAATTGGTGCATTATTAATTTAGACCATTTCTACATTTCAGAAGATGTAATCGATGAAATCAAATCAATCAAACCGGAATTTGCATTATCCGAAGAAGAGTTACAAGAGTTAAATAATAAATATGATGCAAGGAACGAAAAACAGTTAGACAAATATGATAAACATAATTATTATTCAGATGATTCTGATTGGAGAAGAGAAACTTTCGATGCTTTAACAGATGGAATGTATGGTGATTATGATGAAAATGTAGATATTGGCTCTTTAATGACATATTTAGGTTATGATTAATTAAGTGGATAATATTTGTCTTCGTTCTACGTAGCGGGACGCAATGTTGGTAGAAGAAGAAACAAAACCTGACAGGTTTAAAAAACCTGTCAGGTTTACAAACTACAAAACAAATAAATAAAAATATGAAAAAAATACTATTATTAACATTACTCGCCGCAGTAACTGCTATACGCGGCACAGCGCAAACTGCCGAAGAATATTTTGAAAAAGGCAAAAAAGCATACGATGACGGTTCTTACAGACTTGCTATTGAATATTTCCAAAAAGCCCTTGCCATTGATCCGAACAATACAAAGGCATACAATATCATGGGAATTGCTTACTATTATTTAGAGAACTACCACGAAGCTATTAGCTGTTACAAAAAAGCCATAGACATTGACCCGAACGATGCATCGACATACATTATCATGGGAATTGCTTACGCTCTTCTAAATAACTACAGCGAGGCAATATGCTGTTACCAAAAAGCCATAGACATTGACCCAAACAAAGCAGATGCATACATTCAAATGGGAAATGCATACGCTCTTCTAAATAACTACAGCGAGGCAATACGCTGTTACCAAAAAGCCATAGACATTGACCCGAACGATGCAGAGGCATATTATAACATGGGAATTGCCTACAGGAATTTAAATGACTACAGCGAGGCAATACTCTGTTACCAAAAAGCCGTAGACATTGACCTAAACTATGCAGATGCATACTTTCAAATGGGACTTGCATACGCTATTCTAAATAACTATAGCGAAGCAATACGCTACTGCCAAAAAGCCATAATCATTGACCCAAACTATGCAGATGCATACTTTCAAATGGGACTTGTATACGCTCTTCTAAATAACTACAGCGAGGCAATATACTGCTTGCAAAAAGCCGTAGCCATTGATCCAAACTATGCAGATGTATACATTCAAATGGGAAATGCATACTCTGATTCAAAAAACTACAATGAAGCTATACGCTGCTATCAAAAAGCCGTAGCCATTGATCCAAATCGTGCAGAAGCATACAATAACATGGGAAATGCCTACGCTTATTTAGAGGACTACCACGAAGCTATACGCTGCTATCAAAAAGCCGTAGCCATTGATCCAAACTATGCAGATGCATATTATAGCATGGGAAATGCTTACTATGCTTTAAAGAACTACAATGAGGCTATTCGCTGCTACCAAAAAGCCATAGCCATTGACCCAAACAAAGCAGGGGCATATTTTGGCATGGGATATGCATACGCTGATTTAGAGGACTACAATGAGGCTATTCGATGTTACCAAAAAGCCATAGACATTGAGCCAAACATTGCAAATGCATATTTTGTCATGGGAAATGTTTATTATGCTTTAAAGAACTACAATGAGGCTATTCGCTGTCACAAAAAAGCCATAGCTATTGACCCAAACCATGCAGATGCGTACTATAACATGGGATATGCATACGTTGATTTAGAGGACTACCACGAAACTATTCGCTGTTACCAAAAAGCCATAGACATTGACCCGAACTATGCAGATGCATATTTTGGCATGGGATATGTTTATTATGCTTTAAAGAACTACAATGAGGCTATTCGCTGTTACCAAAAAGCCATAGCTATTGACCCAAACCATGCAGATGCGTACTATAACATGGGATATGCATACGCTGATTTAGAGGACTACCACGAAGCTATTCGATGTTACCAGAAAGCGGCGCGGCTGGGGCATAAAGTTGTACAAGAATGGCTGCAGGATAATGGGTATAGCTGGTAAGTGAAAAGTTATCAAGTTTTCTAACTTTCAACTAATCACTTTTTCTCAGACATCGGCATCTCGCAGCGTCAAGAACCTTATCTTGCAACATCAATATCACCGTATTGCAAAAACACTTTCGTTTAATTGTTTAATTAAAGAAACATCATTACGGGGAGCGTAACGACGAAGTAATCCATAAAAGAACATGGCAACCGGATTGCTTCACCGCAAGCGGTTCGCAATGACGATGCAATAAATAGCTTAGTTTTAAGCATATAATAATCTGTTCTATATAATAATATTTAATGTTTTTATTTTGAATCTGTTTTCTCTACAAAGTTTATATTGTCAATATTTAAGCGTTTTCGAGTATTTTCGAGAGTTTTGCATAATGCTGCGTATTCTGTTTCGGTAAAATGTTGCCTGCTGCTATGAAGCTTGCTTGCCGGTATGATGTAAAAGTTTGTTTTCCCTTTTTCTACAGGACGATGACGCAAAATAAGCGAATACCTGCAATCTATAATTTTTGCGGCTGTATCGTTTTTGATTATTGCCACGTGAGCTATTGCGCCAATATCGGTATGTTCGTAATTTTGATTCGACACTGCGTTTCCGAGCGAATAAACAATTGCCGAACTGATATTTCCTGCCGTGTCTGTCTGTGTTTCCATAGGCTGAACAACGTGAGGATGCGAGCCTATGATTAAATTTATTCCATGTGAAATCATAAATTCGGCAAGCGCTTTTTGTTCGTTATTATGTTTAAGCTGATATTCCAATCCCCAGTGTATAAGGCAGATTATCATGTCGGGAGTGTAATTTTTTGCAAGCTTAATGTCATTTGCCATTTCTGCCGTATCTATTAGATTCACAATATTGGGATATACGGCAGGCAATCCGTTTGTTCCATATGTATATGACAGAAAAGCCATGCGAAATCCCTTTATGTCAACTATTTGCGGATACGAAAATGTTTTTTCGGAAATATTTCTGTATGTTCCTGCATGATACATTCCGAGCCTGTCGATAACGTCAAGCGTGCGTTCTATTCCTTTTGAGCCTCTGTCGCAACTGTGATTGTTTGCTGTTGACAGTAAATTTATCCCTGCTTTTTTTAATGCTTCCGCTATTGCATCCGGCGCGCTGAAACACGGATAACCGCTGTAAGGAGCGCCTGCAAGGGTCAGTTCGAGATTGGCAACTTTAAAGTCAGCATAGCCGATTTCGCCTGCAACAAGTGAAAAACACGAATCGTAACTGTACATTCCGTCAGGCATCCTTGCTGCATTTATTTGAGGCATGTGCTGCATTACATCGCCAATGAAAACAAGCCGTAACGTATCGCTACAAAACAAACGACATGCACAGATGCCGCAAATACAGACAGTCAAAAACATGCGTTTCATAACAGCAGATTAATCATTGCTAAAATATTTTTTTCGCTTCATTTTTGACTGTGCCGATTGCCGTCTGAATTAAATTGCTTTTGCCATCACCGGCATAACTTTCAACAATCAGTCGGGCAAGTTCAAGCGAAGAATTTTCGGCATTTGTTTTTGCTGCCGATTCGTTGATGTGCATTATGATGCTTTCTTTTGCCGCCTTTACCGTTTCCCATGCATCGCCACTGATATAAAGCTGCTGCGAAAGATTATGTTCAAATTCCTCGCGTACAGTCGAAAGCAGCAATACATGAAAATCCTGATTGCTCATATTCTGGCTGTGAGCGCGCAAAACAAGCGAAGCCGGAGATATGCGTTCCAGGAAAAGAATTAGCCGTTCGCAGGCTTGCAGACGTATTGTAACCGTTGCCTGTCGGGATGTTTTCATTAATACGAAATTTCGTTGCGCTTCATCGTTTTTCAACATCTTTTGCAAAACAATATAAACGCTTATTGCAACAAGCAAGGCAGGAGAAATAAAAAACGCCAGTTGAGTAAAATCATTCATAATTCTTAATTTTAATAAACAGATTACAGTACAAATATATGAAAATTTTGCAAACATTAATATATTTGCAGTTTAAAATAAATTATCATGAAACCGAAAAGTAAAAAATTAATATTGATTGCATTTGGTCTGCTGCTTTGTATCGGCGTTTTTACGGGATATAAATTTTATAAATATTTTTACGCTTCAAACATAAATGCAGGCATAGCCGATTTTCTTTACATTCCAACAGGTTCCAATATTGATGATGTTTTCAATATGCTGGAAAATCAAAACATTGTTGCCGATATGAGCTCTTTTAAGCGTGCCGCAGGTTTTTTGAAATTCAACAGGGCAAAGCCCGGACGTTACAAAATTACAAAGCAAATGGGCAACAAAGCATTTATAAACATGTTGCGTTCAGGTAATCAAGCCGCAGTAAAAATAACATTTTCGGGAAATATACGCAGTAACGAAAAAATTGCATCCATTGCAGCCCGATATCTTGAAGCCGATTCAGTATCAGTGTTTCAGGCATTAAACGATAATGATTTGCTTGGCAAATTCGGTTTCGACAGCCGAACGGTTATAGGAATGTTTATTCCAAATACCTACGAAATATATTGGAATACCGGCGCTGATGCCCTAATCGAGCGAATGTACAGGGAATATGAAAAATTTTGGAACGACAAGCGAAAGTCAAAACTTCGGCAAACATGTTTGACGCAGGGCGAAGTAAGCATAATAGCCTCAATAGTTGCCGAAGAAACAAATGCTGTTGACGAAATGCCTGTAATTGCCGGAATTTATATAAATCGCATAAATTCGGGAATGTTACTGCAAGCCGACCCTACCGTAAAATTTGCAATAGGCGATTTTTCCATTCGCAGAGTATTGAATAAACATACGTATTACGATTCGCCTTACAATACTTACAAATATAAAGGATTGCCGCCATCGCCGATTTGCATGCCGTCAATAGCTGCAATAGATGCCGTTTTAAACTATGAGCATCATGACTATTATTATTTTTGCGCAAAAAATGATTTTTCAGGTAAACATGCATTTGCAAAAACGCTTGCGCAGCACAATCAAAATGCCCGCGCTTACCGGCAAGCCCTGAACAGCAGAAATATACGATAGAGGTAAATCTGCCGCATTACATTTTTTACTGATTTGCATATATCCATGCAGTATAAAAAACCAGCAACGCTCTGTTACGAAGAGTTGTATAGGATATTTTGTCGGGAGTATCGTTTGGCGAATGAACATCGGCGTTTATTCCTCCGGTATAAAATACTGCAGGAACCTTGCCCGTGAAATTATAATGGTCGGATGTCGGATAAAACAGATCAAAAATCTGCTGATTCCTGTAAAAGTCATATTCCGTTTTAAGATGAGTATGAACTGAATTTATACTGTCGTTTATTTGCTGCAAAAAAGGAGATACCTGTTCATGGCAGAGCAAAAAAACATAATTGCTTTCATCTTCTGTCAATCCGCAGTCATCGCGTCCGAGCATATCCATATTAAGCAATATTTGAGTTTTTTCGACAGGCTTAACCGGATATTTTGAATATATTTTTGATCCAGTCATTTGGTGTTTGCCTGCATCAAAGGCAATAAAAATTACAGAACGTTTTGGGCGCACATTGCTGATTGCAGCGGCAGAAAACGCTTCGGCAATTTCGATGAGAGCGGCAACGCCCGTAGCATTGTCGTCGGCGCCCGGAAACAGCGTGCTGTCAGCCATTCCAAGACCATCATAATGGCATGTAACGATTATATTTTCGTCGGGATACAAATATCCTTCTACAATTCCCATTACGTTTATTCCATATTTATTATCGTCCTTAAAAAACTGTTCGTACAAGTTGCCGTTTGATTTTGAAATATTACGTTTTTTAAATTCCGATGCAATATATTCCATTGCTTTTTGATTTCCGACCGAACCGAACCGTCTGCCTTCAAATTCAGGCGAACAAAGCGCTGTTACAATTTCTTCCAAATCATTTTTATTTATTTTTACAGAATACTTTTCGGCATCCGAAATATGACTGTAAATCTTTTGCGAAGTGCTGTATGTTTGAGCCTGTATAAAGGATTGTGAAAAAATTAAAATTCCCGTAAGCGCTGTAAATAATCTCATTATTTATAATTTTGGCGGTAAAGATAATATAAATTAATGAGCTGTGAATATTTGTTTTTAAATAGTCAATTACGCAGTTCAGGAAGTGGATGAAACTTTTATATTTTGCAGATATAAAAAATATCATTCGATGAATAGAAGTTTAGCTTCCGTGTGCTGTTGAGTTTATACAACGAAAAAAAAGAAATGAGAATTAACTCAAGTTTCTATTTATACTTTATGTATAATATTAAAATCATAAGCCCAAATGAAAGCGATGATTTTGATTTACAAATATGGTTAGTTATTCATTGTTAATTGCTACTGTTGTTTCGTTACGCTCGCAATTGCGATGCACGGATTTACACCGCGCACAATATAACCGGTTATTCTTTTATTCCCAACACTTTAACGTCGTTAGGTAGATTTACAAAATACACTTTGTGTAATGGCGGATTAACGCTGCTGTAAGAGTACATTGTTATTGACCGGTTAAAAACATTATTGTTCTGTTGCAATAAAAGCGTAACGGCAATCGAGGATAGTAATTCCTGATTATTTTCAATTTTAAGTACGGCAGTCTTTGTTTTATCACCTTGAATTTCCAATAATTCTTTTATATGTAAATTCCCGATATATTTGTCTTTCAAAACAGAAGTGCAACCTGCCATTCCTGCCACTGCATCCTGATTATATACAAATTGATACTGCGATTTGAAGTCTGCAATCCAAACATTTTCTTTAGATCTGTCCGGTAATGAATAATTATTTTGAAATAAGAAATCAGCTAATTTATATGCTGTAATATACATCCCCGTATTGGATAAATGCTGATTTTTATCGTAAGTATTTTCAAAAGCCTCTTTTGTGTAAGAAAGAGAGTCATATGGTAATTGCAAATCCAACCATTGCGCCTCGGGATATTTTTGTAATTCCTCATTCAGCGTTGCTTTCCATTGGGGATAACTGTCGATGTGTTTATAATACATTGGCACGGTAAGAAATACCACAGGAATATTTTTAGCTTTACATAAAGCCATTATTTTTTTTAGATATTTTCTGCTGTGATCCGATACTTTATATTCTCCGCCCTTTACAGGTGCGCCTAACCGATCGTATTTGGCAATTGTACTGTCTTCCAATCCCGAAGGGAAGCGGGCAAATCTGCCTAAATCCAATCTTTCTGGTTGAGACGGATTGGGGTTTTTAATATTATATTTTATTCTGTTCATATCTTTCAATAAAAAAGAATGATTGCGAATGCTTGGCGACCAAGCCTTTATCCAGCTGTCGCTGTACAATAGCCCAGGCATGGTTTTCAGCTTGTAAAAGACATCGCTTTGCGCCTCAAAACTTTGTATTTGAGAAATATCATCATTTTTAATCTTTTCAGTATTGCCTATGCAGTATGTTTCCAAAACAACTGTTTTAGGATTTGTATGCTTTAATGCTTCGCCCAAATGGAACCATGCATCTGCAATGCTTGTTCCCGCATTGCCAAGAATAAAGCCGTTACAGCTGGTTGCCACCGATAGGGTAAACGGGTCTATTCCTGTTATAATGTGAGAATTGCCCAATAACAATATGTCAACTTCTTTGGTTTTTGTAAAATTGTAAAATGATTTCCATTTCCTGTTTATGTGATTGTTGCTTTGATCTGCTGTAAAATAGCCTTTTGAGTCTGTAAAAATTACCACAGATATAATTATGATGAAAAGTAATAATACCTTAACTGAAAATTTTCTCCACTTAAATGGTTTTTTCGAAACGGCAATATTGCTTCCGGCTGGCTGCACCGTATTGCTTTTTGCTTGCCTCTTGGCGTATTGATGTGTTTTTTTCTTTTTCATATTTAAAATTGAAAATAAATGAATGAATGTTCGTTGCCATTGCCGTAATGTCCCAGATAGATTAAGGAAAGAACAAGAATAACATAAAATACCCAGCGCAACAGCGCCGGTATTTTGAAAAAGTATTGCTGTACAGTATTTTCATTTCTTTCCCAAATCATTTCTTTAATCAGCAAGACAGCTATCAGAATTAATGAAAATTTCAGTTCTGCACCTGTCAAGCCAAAATTTAGAATATTTGCGCCATTAGAAAAACCTGAATAATGAAAACAATCCAGCGCAGACTCAAGTCCCTGCGCACGGAAAAATACAAGAGAAAGCGTCCAGCATGCAAAAATGAAAACAGATTTTATAAAATGAGCTGTAAAACCGTCACGCTTCAATTTGTTTGCATTTTTTTTGTTTAATGACAAAAGCGGGTCGAGCAACATAAGAAACATTGCGTTGAGCGCTCCCCAAATTACAAAATTCCACGATGCCCCGTGCCATAATCCGCTGACGGCAAATATTATCAATACATTTATCTGTGTTCTGAAACTGCCTTTTCGATTGCCGCCCAGCGGAATATACACATAATCATGAAACCATGATGAAAGCGATATATGCCAGCGTTTCCAGAAATTTCCAAACGAGGCGCTGAGATAAGGACGTTTAAAGTTTGTTGTTAAATCAAAACCGAACAGTTTAGCAGTACCTGTGGCAATATCTGAATATGCAGAAAAATCAAGGTACAGCTGAAATGCAAAAAATATGCTTCCAAGCAGCAGTGGAAGCCCCTGTGCGCCGGGAATATCGTTGAAAACAGTGTCAACAAATATCGACAATCTGTCGGCAATCATTATTTTTTTGAAAAATCCCCACGCTATAAGCAGCATTGCACTGCGAAAGGTTTTATAATCGGGTTTAGCCAAACGTGCAAATTGAGGTAAGAAATTTTTTGCTCTTTCGATAGGTCCTGCTACCAATTGCGGGAAAAAACCAACAAACGCAAAAAACTGGATCCAGTTTTTTGCAGGTTCGGCTTTTCCTTTGTAAATATCAATGGTATAACTCAACGTTTGGAAAGTGTAGAAACTTATTCCAACAGGCAAAACTATATCCAGTGTAACAGATGATAAGCTTATCCCGAATAATGACATCAACGAAGCAAGATTGTCAGCGAAAAAGTTAAAATATTTGAAGAATCCTAAAAATGCAATATTTGTAACAATGCTAATTATCAATAATAAACGTTTTTTTCGTTTCAACGAAATATGCTTTTCAACAGATGCTTCGAGTTCCTGCTTATTGCACGAATAGATTTTGCTTCCCAATAAAAAGTCAGTTAATGAGCTGATTATAATAAGTGAAAGAAAACGCCAATCCCACCAGCCATAAAATACATAACTGACAGTCAGCAGGAACAAATTACGCAATGTAATATTTTTTTTGTTAAAAAGCACCCAGTACAAAGTGAATACCAAAGGCAAAAATATTGCAAAAACAAAAGAATTAAAAAGCATTATGTTTCATTCGATTTTAAAGTTAATAAATATATTTAATTAATAATAAAATTTTGCAGTTAATATTATCCTTTGTCCTAAAAAAGCCATTTACCGACTCCGAAAAAGCCATGGCTTATTTATAAAAAATCTAAAACAGCGCAAAATTAAACATTTTTTTGAAATCCTCAAAAGAGCTTTGTCATAACAAATCAACGATTGTTAAATTAGTAAATTTAAAAAATCAATGAATATTTGCTATCTTTGCAGAAAAACAGCAAACATAAAATGAAAGGACTGGTTGTAAAACATACAGGTATCCAATATACGGCTCAGCTGTACGAAAGCGGCAAACGCGTAAACTGTACGCTGCGCGGGAAACTGCGTTTAAAAGACGGCAAGACGACCAATCCTGTTGCAGTAGGCGATATTGTTGATATTGAGTTAGATGGCAATGAAAATTTGGGAGTAGTCGTAAATGTTCATCCGCGCAAAAATTATATTATCCGCAAGCCTTCGAACCTGTCGAAACAGGCGCATATTGTTGCGGCAAATATTGATACGGCTTTTCTTGTTGTTACCGTTACAATGCCTGAAACCAAACTTGAATTTATCGACAGGTTTTTACTTACAGCCGAGGCTTATCATGTGCATACAGTAATCATTATCAATAAAACAGACCTGTATAAAACAGAAAGTTTGAAACGGAAAATTGATGAATTTAAGGATATTTACAGCAAAGCAGGTTACGAAATACTGGAAATATCGGCAACCGAAATGATTAATATAGACAAACTGAAAGACAGGATGAAAAATAAGGTTTCCGTATTTCTCGGCAATTCGGGCGTGGGAAAATCAACGCTGATAAACAGTTTGGACTGTTCGCAAAATGCACGGACGGGAAAAATTTCGGATGCTCACAAATCCGGAATGCATACAACAACGTTTTACGAAATGTTTAATCTCGATTTTGGCGGATATATTATTGATACGCCGGGACTTAAAGGCTTCGGACTGATAGACGAATTTGAAAATGGCGATCTTTATCATTTTTTTCCCGAAATATTTAAGTTTTCAAAAAATTGCAGGTATAATCCCTGTTCGCATACGTGCGAGCCACATTGCGGAGTTAAACTTGCTGTCGAAAGCGGCGATATTGCAGCTTCGCGATATAATAATTATCTGAAAATTCTTAATGACGATGACTCTAAATACAGATATTGAAACAGTAAATATATTAACTAATAAATAATAAGATATGAAAAAAATTTTAATATTCTCGGTAATTGCTTTAGTTTCTTTTTCATTTTGCTCGCCAAATAAAAAAGATAATCGCAAAAACACTGTAAAAACCGTTGACCAAATGCCGGATTCCACAATGAACCGGATTGATGAAAGGGGATATATTGTAAAAGTCGGCGATAAGGCGCCCGATTTCACAATAAAATATATTGATGGAAAAACTGCGCACCTCAGCGACTTGAAAGGAAAAACCGTAATGCTGCAATTTACGGCAAGCTGGTGCGGAGTTTGTCGCAAAGAAATGCCTTTTATCGAATCCGACATTTGGCAGAAATACAGAAACAGCGAAAATTTCGTTTTAATTGGCATCGACCTGAAAGAAGATGTCGAAACTGTTGAAAAATTTACAGAATCAACAGGCATAACATATCCAATTGTGCTTGATGAAGATGGAAAAATATTTGAACTTTATGCCGACAAGGACGCAGGAGTTACCCGAAATGTCCTGATAGACAAGGATGGCAACATACATTTCATGACTCGCCTTTATGATGAAGAAGAATTTGAAAGCCTTAAGCAAAACATAAGAAAACTGATAGAATAAGTCGCAAATGATAATATTAATATACTTATAACAAATAAAATACGCATACATCATGAAACTTTTATTAATAAGCAATTCTACAAATGCAGGCGAAGGTTATCTTGAATATCCCAAAAAGCAAATAGCCGAATTTCTGGCAAAAAGCAAAGTTAAAAAAGTAATGTTCGTTCCTTACGCTGCCGTTACGTTCTCGTATGACAAATATCTTGAAAAAGTGCAAAGCCGTTTTTTCGAATTCGGCATTGAAGTCGATTCGGTTCATCTTTACGGCGAGCCGTCAAAAGCAATCTCCCAGGCGCAGGCAATAATTGTTGGCGGTGGAAATACGTTTCATTTGGTAAAATACATGCAGCGCTACAGGCTCATTGACGCTATTCGCGCAAAAGTGCTGAAAGGCGTTCCGTACATAGGCTGGAGCGCAGGCTCAAATGTTGCCTGTCCTACAATGTGTACAACAAATGACATGCCAATTGTTCAGCCGCGCACGCTTAAAACGCTCAATTTAATTCCGTTTCAAATCAATCCGCATTATCTTGATGAGCATCCCGACGGACATGCCGGCGAAACTCGCGAACAGCGGATTTTGGAATATATTGCGGCAAATCCCAAAGTGTATGTTGCAGGATTGCGAGAGGGCTGCATGTTTCTGGTTGAAAACCGTAAAATGAAACTCATAGGAAGCCGCAATGTGAGGCTTTTCAAATACGGCAACGACCCGAAAGAATTAAAGCCCAACGCGGATTTTAGCTTTCTGCTGAATTTGTAGCTGACTTTTATCGAACATATACTGATTCGGGCAATGAACTATTATGTTTTCCCAAAGTTGCGCCTACCTGTTAACCAAAAATTACTTAAAAATTACAGTGTTAATTATGTAACTCAAGTTGCTATTTATAAGGTTAGAGTATAAAATAAGAAATTGTTTGAAATTAGAATAAAATATTGGTTATCAATTGTTTATTTGAATAATACATCGTATCTTTGTGATTATCAAAACATAAAGAACGATGATAAATTATTCGACCAATTTAACCTACAGTCAATACGGCACGATATTACAAATAATTTGCGACACTCGCAAACGGAAACACGTTATTGTCAATTTGATTTTTTAAAATTTTTTTGTTAAAGCGTTCGTTGATATAAGGTTTCAAATAGTTAATAAGGGCGTCTACAGTCAAGATATCTTTAGCAGTTGAAAATGGTACTAATACCGTATTGCCAACGCGTATTTTTATTGTTTCATTATTTGCAGTAATGGTTAAATACCTAAAACCGCTATTGCCCATATTTTTAATAATCCTAATATCATCCAAGGGTATGTTACATGTATGATTTTTAAAGGATATATCTAAGCTTTCATTATTAACATGTATAATCCATTGCTTGTTTTTAACGGCATTGGATAGAAATTTTAATATAAATATGCTTACTACAACCGTTAATCCGGATGCTAAAAATACAGGATATAAAAAATAAATATCAGGTATGAGCAATGAAACTATGTATATGGAGGAAATAAAAATAAGTAATGTGAGAAATAATAGCATTAAGCCTAATTTACATTCCGTCTTAGCATCCACTCCCTGAAATTTAAATTCCTTTGCTGCATATTCCTGATTATCTTTCACTGTTTTCCTATACATAAATCCTGCTTCATTAAAATGAGCGGCGAAGCATAAATGGATATGTTATGTAAAGTATGCCTATACCCCATCATATTTCTAATATTTCTTTATTGTATAATCCAAAAGTGGTTAGTTCATAATGGTTTTTATTTAAGTTTTCAATATCATTAATGTTTTCAAATGTTAATTCAACTCCGCTTTCCAGTTTTAATTTTATACCCAAACTGTCTTCTTTCTTTTCATAGTCAATATTATTTTCATTTAATTTCTCTAAAACATTTAATAATTTTAATTCATTTGGTTTTTCTAATATCCATTTGTCTATAATTAAACTTTTACCGCCGTTAAAATTATCAAACTCCTCGCAAAATATTAAGAACAATATATTTTTATGAAAGTGAAATTCTATATTTCCATATTTCAAAATATCAAATGGTTTATTTTCATATTGACTATCGGCGTCTGGAAAATTATTTAAAACCCATTCTTTTGTTTGATCTAATTTAATATAGCCAAATTTGCCATATTTAAAGAAATCAAAAATATTAATTTCAATTTTCTTATCAAATCTCATGATACCTTTTAGTGTATAATTTTATTATTACGTTTATTTTGTCAAGCATTTTGATTCCATAATTTCCAACAAATTTTAGGCACTATTGCATATAACATGCAGACATCAAACATTCAGCCTTTAAACAAAAAAAGACATTTTAAATAAAATATTTAAAATGTCTTTTCATTATTAACCTGTTAAACTGTAAAAATAAAACTACCAACTGTATTCTTCTTTTTGAGGCTGCTGTTCTGCCGGCTTGCTGTTATCTGTTTTTTCTTCCGGTGCAGGATAACTGGAAGCGTTTCCTGTCAGCTTGTAAGCGGATGTTTGTGGAGTTCGCAAGCCGTTTTTTGCATTTTGCGTATCAACTTCAAACGAAATTTCTTTGCCTTTATAAATTTCGTAATTTTCCCAGCTGAATATATTGGCATCAGGAGTGAAAGTAAATGTTATAAGTCCGGCTTTCATATTAATCTGCAAGTATTTTGTTATCGACGCGCCTTCTCCCTTGTCTGCTGCAAGATTAATGAATCCGCAGTAAAAAGCCTGACCTTTATCCATCAAAATAACATGCTGTCCGTTGCTTGAACCGTCAATTACTTCTTCGAGCATCATGATTACGGGAAAATTTTTAAAGTCGGGAACAAAAAAGTGAGGTTCATATTTTGTATATTCGTTTGCCTCGCCCGCTCCCCAGTTTAGAACTTCCTTTTTATTGGTTATGTTCAATACGGCAACTTTTTGCAATTCCGAATTGATAAAAACCTGATAGCGTCCTGTTGCATACATCATATAATTATCGTAATTGGAATTTGACATTTTTTTGCCCTGCAAGTCGGTTAAAGTGTATTTAACCGCTACTCCTGTTGTTGATTGTTGCGCTGATGTTAATACATTCAGTGAAAACATCAGCAAAGAAATAATAAAAATCTTTTTCATTGTTCGTATTTTTATATTTATTTTGCAAAATTATAAATTATATGGTAAAAATGATTTTTTAAAACATTTATTAACTTTATGCTGTAAAATTTTACATATATTATGAAAATATCAAACATAGAATTAGGAGACAAACCTGTTTTTCTTGCTCCGATGGAAGACGTTACCGATCCTTCGTTTCGTTATATTTGCAAACATTTCGGAGCGGATATGATGTACACCGAATTTATTGCTGCCGAAGGTCTTGTTCGCGATGCTTCAAAGTCGGTAGCGAAACTTGATATTTTCGATTACGAACGTCCTGTCGGCGTGCAGATTTACGGACACGAAATTTCATCGATGATCGAAGCTGCCAAACTCGCAGAACAGGCAAATCCTGATGTTATAGATATTAATTTCGGATGTCCGGTACGTAAAATAGCTGCACGCGGCGCCGGCTCGGGAATGATGCTTTTTCCCGACAAAATGATTGAAATGACCCGTATGATCGTCGATGCCGTTAAAATTCCCGTAACGGTTAAAACTCGCTTGGGCTGGGATGAAAACAGCAAAATAATAGTAGAACTTGCCGAACGCTTGCAGGATACGGGTATTGCTGCAATAACAATTCACGGACGCACGCGCGCGCAACTTTATAAGGGCGAAGCCGACTGGACGCTTATCGGCGAGGTTAAAAAAAATCAGCGAATGCATATTCCCGTTATTGGCAACGGCGATGTTGACAGTCCGCAAAAGGCAAAAAAAATGTTCGACGATTACGGCGTTGATGCAATCATGATTGGTCGTGCAACTTATGGTCAGCCCTGGATATTCAAAAGTATAAAGCATTATGTAAAAACAGGCGAACTGCTTGCGGATCCTTCTGTTTCGGAACGTGTAGAGATTGCAAAAATGCACTTTGAAAAATCGCTTGAAATAAAGGGCGAGCGTGTCGGAGTGCTTGAAATGCGCAGGCATTTGAGCTGTTATTTTAAAGGCTTGCCCGATTTTAAGGAAACCCGATTAAAGCTGGTAACGGCAAACGAACCCCAAAAAATTATCGAACTGCTTGATTTTATAAATAAATGCTGGGGATAAAAATTTTGATTATATTTGTCTGAAAATATTTATGATAAAATAATGTTTAGATATTAAAATTATGATAGAAAAATCGACTTTGCAATTTTTGTCGGAGCTAAGCAAAAACAATTACCGCGAATGGTTCAGCAGTAATAAAAACAGATACGAAAGCGCTCGCAACAATGTTCTGGATGCAGGCAGGAAATTATATGCCGAAATCAGTAAATTTGATGCAAATATAATTTTTGATGATCCGAAAAGATGCATGTTTCGCATTTATCGCGACACGCGTTTCACAAAATATAAGGAACCTTACAAGACGAACATAGGCATGATTTTCAGTCCCGATGGAACAAAAAAATGTCAATTATCTTCGTACTACATGCATATTGAACCGAATAACAGCTTTGTTTCGTGCGGAGTTTACATGCCTGATGCAGAAATTCTTAAGACTATACGGCTGGCGATTTACGAAGATTTTGAATCATTTTCGGAAATAGTCGAAAACAAGATTTTCAAAAAATGTTTTGGCACGCTTTGCAGAGACGAAGACTGTCTGAGCCGCATACCTCTTGGTTTCGACAAGGATTCACCTGCCGGCGATTATCTGAAATTAAAACATTTTTATGTGTTTCAATCGTTTTCAAACAGCGATGTTTGCAGCAGCGATTATATCAAAAAGGCAGCCGAAACGCTTAAATTGACAAAACCTTTGAACGACTGGCTTAATAAAGCTATTTTAAATTGAATTTGATAGCAATATATTTATTTTCAACGATTTAAAATCACAGGCTTTTTGTCTCTTTTCCTAATTTTTCACCTGAAAGTAATATTTACGACAAGTCGGAAACGTCTAAATATTTTTGATTGCTTTAAGCGCCATATACCCTGCGCCAATCAATATGGCTTCGTTGCCAAGCTGCGAAATTTCCAGTTTTACTTTCTTTATCGATATGGGTTGTGCGTGTTTTTTTGCTTCCTCATAAATATCATTAATAAATTGAGCGGCAGAGCCAAATACTCCTCCTCCGAAAATTATCTTTTCAGGGTCGAAAATGCTGACAAGATTGGCGACCGCCATTCCCCAGAAAGTGACAGCCGTGCGCAACGTCCGTATTGCCGCATCATCTCCATCATTATATGCCGAAAATACATCATGCGCCGTAATTTCATTCATCGGCTTTGTACTTAAAACTCCACTGTACGTTTCATCACTGCTTATAATTTCGCGTGCTACTTTTGCAATGCCTTCGCCTGATGCATGATATTCAAAGCATCCGCAGGGCGCAAATTTGTCTTGAAAAGGCGTATCCAAAGCCCACCAGCCTATTGCTCCTGCAATGTCATGAGCGCCGCGCACAAGTTGACTGTTAACGATTATTCCTGCTCCTATGCCTGTTCCTACTGCAAGAAAAATTACATTTGCACAGCCTTTCGCCGCTCCAAGCCAGCTTTCGCCTAATACAGCGCATGCACGGTCGCTGTCAACAATAACTTTTACATCGCTGTTTACAACCTGTTGGATTTTTTCGCGAACGGGATAATTTTTCCAGCCTTCGATATTTGGCGCCCAAACGCAGCCTGTTTCATGGTAACTGATGCCGGGAACACAAATGCCTGCGGCATATATGGTTATTTTTAAGCGATTTGCTTCGTCTGTTAACTGTTTTACGAAATCCTGAATAAGCAATCCTACATCATCGCCTGTCCTCTTCTCGAGCTTACGCGAATCTTTAAAAAGAAGTTCTCCATTTTCGGAAAACAATCCGCCCGAAAGCTTTGTCCCGCCAAGGTCTAAACCAATTACTGCCATACTGCGCTGTTTAAAATTTATTGAAATCTTACCTGTTTTATGATTTTGAAGGAAAATACTACATGAATCCTTTTAGTATTTCCTTTGTTTTATTTACTTTTTCTGCAAGCAGCTCATCGGTTTTCGCTTCGGCAAGAAATCGCAAATACGGTTCGGTATTTGACGGACGAATATTGAACCACCAGTCGGGAAATTCAACCCTGTAGCCATCAAAGTCCATAATTTCAGTCGCATTTTCGGTTGAAACGAAATGTCTACGCACAGCATCCATAGCTGTTTTCTTGTCTTCGATTTTAAAGTTTATTTCTCCCGAATTTTTATATATTCCTATTTTTGAAATCAGTTGATTCAACGAAATTCCTTTTTCCTTCATTTTTGCAATGACATCAAGAATTATAAGACAAGCCAACATTCCGCTGTCGGAATAAAAGAAGTCTTTGAAATAAAAGTGTCCTGCAAGTTCGCCTCCAAAAAGTCCGTCAAGTTCGCGAAGTTTAGGCGCGGCATAAGCGCGTCCTACCCGCCACGTGTGCATTTCAGCTCCAAACTGCTCAAGATATTCGCCTACAGCCTTTGATGTGCGAATGTCCTGTAAAACTTTTGCCTTTATATTTTTTCCTTCAAGAAAATAATGCCCCAATACGGCTATCATTAAATCAGGAGAAACGAATTGACCTTTTTCATCGACAAACATTACACGGTCGGCATCGCCATCAAAAATAACGCCGACATCACATTTGTGCTTTATTACAAGGTCTTTCAAATCGGCGACATTTTCGGGTATTAGCGGATTGGCTTCATGATTTGGAAAAGTTCCATCCAGTTCGTCGTAAATGTAAATCGGCCTGTCTCCGAGTAAATCTTTGATAAGCAACGCTGCCATTCCGTTTGATACATCAATTCCGATTTTAAGACTGTCATAATTTCCTCGATACTGTTTAAGAAAGGCAAGATAATCATCCTTTACGTTCAATGTTTTTATTTCGCCTTTTTTATCAACTGGAACAGGCGTTTGCGAAGCTATAATTTTTTGCAGCTCGCCAAGCCCCGTATCAAATCCTACGGGCAGGGCATTTTCGCGCGATACTTTCAGTCCGTTGTATTCGCGACCGTTATGCGATGCGGTAATCTGTACCGATGCCTTAAAGCCGTATTTTGATGTGGCGAAGTAAACCATTGGCGTTGTCGCCAGTCCCATGTTGAATACGCAGGCTCCGGCATCCGTTATGCCTTTGCACAGAGATTCAAAAATTTCGGGCGAAGATGTTCTTACATCTCTGCCAACCAGAATTTCATTTGTTTTTAACAGTTCGGGAAGATAAAATCCTATTTTGTAAACATCATTTTTATTGAAATCTACATTATAAATTCCTCGAATATCATAAGCGTGAAAAGCTCCCATAAATAATTAATTTTTTATTTGTAATTTAGTTTTATATGATGCCGAAAAATCGCCTTTTGAAATGCGTTTAAGTTTTGCTGCTATTAATTTTCGGCGTATTATCGATAATCGTTCTACAAAAAGTTTTCCTTCCAGATGGTCGTATTCGTGCTGAATGATTCGTGCAACAATTCCATCAAACCATTCATCGTGTTTTTCAAAATTTTCGTCGAAATATTCAACTCTTACTCGCGATTCTCTGTAAACATCTTCATGAAGTTTCGGAAAGCTTAAGCAGCCTTCGTTGTAATATACCATTTCGCCTGCCCGTTCCAGTATTACAGGATTAATAAAAGCTTTCCTGTAATTTTTAAGTTCGGGCTTATCACCGGCAAATGTGCTTGCGTCAAGTACAAATATTCGAATTGATTTTCCCACTTGCGGCGCAGCCAAGCCTATTCCATCGCTGTGAGCCATTGTTTCGAACATATCGGCAATAAATGCCTGCAATTCGGGATATGTACGGTCTATTTCTTCAGTTTCCTTTTTCAATACGGGCGAGCCGTAAACATAAATCGGTAATATCATAATAAATTTTAATCTTTCCTTTAAATCTTTTGTTTTATATTTCTGTTTCTTTCGTTTTGCTTCTGTTCCAAATACGACTGCAAAATTATTACAGCGCTTATTTTGTCAATCATGGCTTTATCGCGTCTGTCCGATTTTTTCAAGCCGCCGTCTATCATTGTACGAAACGCTATTTTCGATGTAAACCGTTCGTCGATTTTTACAACGTCAATATTCGGAAACGCTTTACCGAGCTGTTTAATAAATGCTTCTACATATTTTGTAGCATCGGTAGTTCTATTTTGCAAATCTTTCGGAAATCCAATAACAAACAGTTCTACTCTTTCGCGTTCAACATATTCGGATATATACCTGACAGCATCTTTCGAATGTATTGTATCCAGCGCTGTTGCTATTATCTGTAAACTGTCAGTTACTGCAAGCCCCACACGTTTCTGTCCGTAATCTATTGCTAAAATTCGTGCCAAAATTATTGCTTATTTTTTAATAATCGTACTTTTTTATTAAATATTTTATTTTTTATCAAATTTTTCTTTTTGCCGTTTTATGTTTGCAGCTAAAAATGAGCAAAGCAGAATGCTTATAAATACTATGTAATAAACAATTCCCTGAATGGCGTCGCTATTGGCTAAACCGTATTGCAAAGGCAGCGATGCCATAACGGCGGCAACAAGTCCTTTGGGCGCCATTATTGAAATTATCTCGCGTTCAAATTCGGGCGTTTCTCCGGATATAATAAACTTTGTAACAAAATGCCGACCTGCAAAAATAAAAATCGAAACTATCATGCTTATCATAAATAAATTTATATCGCTGAATTTCAAACTTATTCCTACATATACAAAAAAATATGTTTGCAACACAAAGCCTATTTCCGAAAAGAAAGTGCGATGATTTTCGTTGAGAATCAGCTTTTTTCCCAATGTAAACTTTTTTAAAATTTTGTTTCTCGAAAAATAGTTTATGTTTCCCAGAGTAATTCCATATACAAGCGCTGCAGTTCCTCCGTTGAGATTTAGCTGATCGCAGATTCCGTAAATGATAAAAGCAAATGCAAATGATGCAAACATCATGTTTTTTGCATCCTTTAAAACTCGATGCTGAAAAATAGCCCACGCAACTCCAAGCACGGCGCCGAATATAGAAGCAACAGCAAACGAAACAATCATGTTTATTATGATATTTACAATGTTCATCTCGCCCGAGCGCATATTTTCAAACACTGCCAGACTTATAATCAATGACAGTACGCTGCTTAATGCCGATTCGAGCGACAGTATTGTAGTCGGTTTTTCGCGTAATTTAAGTTGTTTTACCACAGGAATGACAATAGCAACAGCAGTGCCGCCGACAACGGAACCAATAAAAATACAGCTCATAATATCCAAATCGGTAAATATGAAAATAACCGATGACGAAATTACAAGCGTTTCTATGAAGCACGTTACCGTGAGAGCTGTAGCTCTGCCTATTGATCTTCTAATGTCGTAAATATTAAGTTCCGTACCGCTGTCAAACAGAATTACGATAAATGTAACAGTTGTGAAAACATTTCCGAAATTTCCCAAAAATTTCGGTTCTGCCCAGTTCATAATCATTGGACCTATAAAAATCCCTATGCATATAAGAAATATTACGCTTGGAATTTTTGTGCGTTTAAACAGCGCATTGAAAATATGCGACAAAAAAATCAAACAACCTAATGCTATTATAGCTGTTGATACTGACATATACTTTGATTTTCGATTGCAAAGATACGGAAAATAACCGGGATTGTAGAAAACCGGCATGTATTTTATTATTTTTTATAAATTTACTGCATGAAAAAATGCTTAAATGATATAAGAAAGATACCCGTGAAATACAGTAGAAAGTCTGGTAAATATTTCAGTTCGTCGATCCAGCAGTGCAGTTCGTCTATTTTTCAAAAATCATGTGACAACCCTCCGTATCTTTGCAGAAAAATTAAAGGAAAATGGACAGGATAATAGAAAACAATCTTCTGATAGATTTTATCGTAAACCCGGGGAAACGGATATACAGGCATTTGCTGCTGGCGCTGTTTTTCGGGCTATGGCTGCTGAGCAATATTCCCTTTCCGCAGGACACGGAAGCGGTCGAAATCGTGTTCGTTTCAGGCATGATACTTCTTTGTGCGGGAATCATTTATTTTAATCTGTATGTACTGGTGCCTGGGCTGCTTTTCAAAAACAGGTATGGGCAATACTTTTTGTCGGTGTTGTTTGCAATGGCGGTTTCCTTTGTTTTTGCCGTCTTTATACTTTTGAAGGTGGAAGCGTTTCACCCGGAGATAGAGGAAGACGGACTTACTCCGGGAAATATTTTAAAGGGGGTTTTATCGTTTGCCTTTCTTTTCGGCATACTTACCGCCGCATCGACGGCCATCAAGCTGTTTCAGCGCTGGATTAAGGACAGGATAAGGATATTTGAACTGGAAAAGAACACCATGCAGTCCGAACTGGAACTCCTGAAAAATCAAATCACCCCTCATTTTCTGCTCAATACGCTCAACAATACCAATGT
>JAISDB010000161.1 GCA_031265155.1 Prevotellaceae bacterium
AATGAAAGCGATAATTTTAATTAAAAACCCGTTAGCAGTAACGGCATGAATGGATTTAGTGAACAGTTTGGTAATATCGCAGAAAGCGGTTTCGATCCGTTTTCTTTGCATAGAGATAAGATATTCCAGGTATTGATGGTGAGGACGCCTGGGCTTTCCCTTTCGCGCAGCATGCAGGCAAATACCATTATCATCAAGCATTTTTCCATGCTGTAATCGCTATAAGCAGAATCAGCCAATATCTCGCTGTACTCGGGAAAGTTCAGCGGCAACTGTTTGAAACCATCCGGGTCATGCGTGCTGCCGGCGATAAAAGTATATTCAACCGGAATACCATCGGCAGTAACAACGACATGTACTTTGAAACCATAAAAGTAATACCGTTTGGAAACACAATAACCCCGACAGACTTTGTCTTTAAGTATTCGATTACGCGCAATGCGAATATTAAGGCAAGCGGTTACCGGAAAATTGTTAATAGCGTATGTATGGCTTATATTCAAAGATTTAATTATTTCTCCGGTGTACAAGAAAAGCTCGGAGAGCAATTTTCCTGTTCGATGCATCCGGCGATTAAACCGACTTTTACTCAACATATTCGGCATCAATCCGGTGGAACGGGCAAAACAGATGGAACTTTCCATGTTCCCTCCAAAATACATGGCTACTATCAAGATAACCGTAGCTATCTCGGCGTCGTTTACTTTACGGTTTATGCGCTATGTATGGCTCATAGATTTCAATATGTCATCAAAAAATGCGGATATTGCAACGGTTTTTATAATCATGGTCAATCCTCTTCTCTTTTTGGCCTGAACACCACAAAGGTAGCGGATTGATTTTTATTTTATACTCTAACCTTATAAATAGCAACTTGAGTTAATTACTCTTTAAGAATATTGAGTTTGTCTTTGAGTGGAACGGAGTTGTTTGTAAGATGAAAGTCGAAAGGCAACTTTTTGTTGTCGCCTTTTACTGTTTGTACCAGAATTTTAATACGCTGCAATCGCCTGCTTTTATATTCCGCTACTGATAATTAGATATGTCCACTTAAGAGTTACATTAGGTTTTGTCGTGGAATTTATGGATGTATTAGTATTATCATTGTGATGAATTACAGTATAATATACCGTATTCCAGCCTTTTTTAAATGAAACATTATCCCAAACTTCAGTATTGCCATTATTATCTATGTAATCACCATCCCAGGTAACATTTCTGTCAGCATAAAAAAAGAGAACAGATGTTAAATCATATATATCTGCTGCAGTAATATACTGAAATTCGCCTGTTCTATGTCCGGATTTTACGCCAATAAAACCATAAGCGTCAATTACGGTGAGTTTCGCATTCATGTCGCTAACTGTCATTCCGCTTGGCGGTACACCCATCATCTCTTTAAGATGCCTGCTGTCAATATTTGCCGGTAAGGTAAGGGTAAAGCCGCCGTTAACATACTCTGCCGTTGCAACTACTTCTGTGTCATTATCGTTTACAAAGGCTCTCACGCTGTCGATTTGAGGATTGTAATCGTTTCAGTTTTCTACGTGGGCGTCAATCGTTAAAGAATTAGCCGGAGTATTATCATTGCCGTCATCGCTGCTGCAGCCTGCAAGTGCAAAGCCTGCGCAAATACATGCTACTATTAAAAGTTTTTTCATTTTATTATATTTTTATAATTTTATGTATTTATTATAATTAACCATTATTCATAAAGCCTGAAAGACCATTTCAGTCCGTTTGGCTTTGTATTTGTCGATACAGACTCAGATACCTTTGTATCGTAATCATGAGTACTGCTTTCGTAAATTTCATTCCAGCCTTTTTTTAATATTACATTATCAAAAATATCTGTCTGATCAAAATAGCCAACTTCATAAGTACGCGACCCGTTTATAACAACATCTCTGTCAACATACACGTAAATAACATATATCCTGTTGTTGTCATCAATCCTGTTGCCATAGAAAAACTTTCCTGTCAACTTTCCTGATTTGGATGCGAATATTTGTTCCGATGGTTGTATCGATATATATTTCGCATTCATGTCGCTTACGGTCAGGTCATCAAAATCGGGATGGTAGAATCCGCTTAAATATTTACTGTCAACTTTTGCAGGCAAAGTCATCATAAAACCGCCGTTTACATAATTTGTACTTGCAAAAACGTCATACGTTGCATAAAACTCGTCATCCGGAGTGTAATGTTCCTCATAATTTACCACCGCTTTTACACTGTCTATTTGAGCAGTATAAGAATTTCCGTTTTCCACGTTTCGCGCATCTATAATAAAATCTTGAGATGTCGGGGTGCTGTCATCATCATTGCTGCAGCCTGCAAGTGCAAAGCCTGCGCAAATACATGTTACTGTTAAAAGTTTTTTCATTTTATATATTTTTATAATTTATGTATATTTTTTAGTTAACCGTTATTCATAAAGCCGAAAGACCATTTCAGTCCGCTGGGTTTTGTATTAGACAGGCTGGTTGTACTTTCTTTATCTTCTTCAGAATAACCATAAGTCGTACAATGTTCATTCCAGCCTTTTTTCAGTGAAAAATTATATGAATAAGAATATTTGGTAGAAGAAGGATCATCCGCTATGTACGAATAAGAACCTGTAATACTGACATCTCTGTCTGCATAAACATACCAGACAAATGTGGAATGAGAATCATCAATGTCATATCCATATTCAAATCGTCCGATTTGATTGCCTGATTTGAAAGCAAATAAAAAATTTATACCCAAAATTTTCGCATTTGGATTGCTTACATTTACGCCATCAGGAATTGTTTCATTTCTAAACGCTGAAGTAATTGACGTTAATAAATGATCATCCACTTTTACAGGCAAAGTCATCATAAAACCGCCGTTTACATAATTTGCCGTTGCAATGACATCATACGTTTCATAAAATACGCCATCCGGAGTATGGTGTTCCTCATAATTTGCCGCCGCCTTTACAATGTCAATTTGAGAATTGTAGGCATTACCGTTTTCCACATTTCGCGCATCTATAATAAAATCTTGAGATGTCGAGGTGCTGTCATCATCACTGCTGCAGCCTGCAAGCGCAAAACATGCGCAAATACATACCGCTGTTAAAAGTTCTTTCATTTTATATATTTTTAAAAGTTAGTACTAAAGTTTTTTGTTATTTCCAATGCGTCAATCAAAAATTGACACAAAATTAAATAAAAACACACACATCACAAAATTATGTTAAAAAAATATCAATTTTTAATTGCAGTAAATTTATATCCTCCGTTTGCACCTTCCGTTACATTGCCCATTGCGGGAAAGGCGATATGCATGCCTGCAACAGGTATTCTGTTTTTTGCGACATATTCAAGTATTTTTTTTCGCGCCATCACAGCATCTTCGGGATTTACATCGTAAGTAACGGCAATTTCGGGATGCGGCATCTGTATTGCCATTGCATGAGTAAGGTCGCCCCATATCAAAAATTGCGAATTTTCGGATTTCAGTAAATACGCCGTGTGTCCGGGCGTATGTCCGTAAGCTGCAATGGCGCTTATTCCGCTTAATAATTCATTTGTAGAATTTTGCAAATCGACAGGAGCGAAAAGCTGAAATTTATCCTTGTATGCTTTTATCACGTTTTGAGCCTGTTCGCCTCTGCGCGAGTCGATGTTCATCCAGTAGTCGTGTTCGAGTTGAGCAATGTAAAGCTGCGCATTGGGAAAAGCGATTTTTCCATTATGCAGCAAGCCGCCGATATGGTCGCCGTGCATGTGAGTAAGCAAAACAATATCAACTTCTTCGGCAGTAACGTTTTGCGATTTAAGATTTTCAAATAAATTTCGTCCGAAGCCTGCATCAATCAGGATTGTTTTGTCGGGAGTTTTTAACAAGAATGCATTACAAGCCGATGGAAATGTTCCATCGGGAGCATATTTGTCGATCATTTCGGAAGTTGCATCGATCAGTATCGAACTTCCGCTTTTTTGCTGTCCTTCTGAAAGCGTTATTACCTCGAAGCTTCCCACAGCAAACTTAAAAATGTCAGCGTTTTCCTGTGCTGTAATATTTGTAACCATAATTGAGACAAATAGTAACGATAATATAAAATATCTTTTCATAATATGATAAATTAAGAGTTTTTAATGGACAAAGTTAGTTATTTTTAATGACAATACGTATCTTTGCTGAAATATTAAAAATATGGAAAATTTTAACCCTAACGATATTGGTTTACCAAACGGTAATTTTTTTGCGCTTCCATACCGTGTTGATGAATCTGAAATTATATTAATATCAGCGCCCTGGGATGTTACGGCATCATATCGTCCCGGAACGGCAAATGCGCCGAGGCGAATTATCAAGGCATCATCGCAAATCGACTTGTATGATTCGGATGTCGAAAATGCATGGAAAATTAAGATTGGAACGCAGCCGTACAATGAAGAAATATTTAATGAATCGGTCGAATTTCGTAAAAAAGCCGAAAAAGTCATGGAGCATCTTGCGAATGGCGGAAATATCAGCGACATTTCAATTTCTCATAAACTGGACTTAATTAACAAAGTATCCGAAAAATTAAACAGCTGGATTTATGAACGCTCGAAAAAATATTGCGAGGAAGGAAAAATTGTAGGAATAGTTGGCGGTGAACACAGCGTACCGTTCGGACTGATAAAGCTTTTAAGCGAAAAATACGACAGTCTCGGAATACTGCATATCGATGCGCATGCCGACTTGCGCCGCGCTTACGAAGGCTTCGAGTATTCGCATGCCTCGATAATGTATAACGTAATCACAAAATGCACAAACATTGCAAAGCTTGTGCAGGTTGGCATTCGCGATTTCTGCAATGCCGAAGCCGATTTTATTTCACGCAGCGATAAAATAAAGTCATATACCGATTTTTACATCAGCGAGCAGTTATTCGGCGGAGAGCAGACATGGAAATCAATCTGTGATGAAATTACAGGTAATTTACCCGAAAATGTTTATGTGAGTTTTGATATAGATGGATTAAGCCCCGAACTGTGTCCGAATACGGGAACACCTGTTCCTGGAGGATTATCGTTTCAGCAGGCTCACTACCTTTTGCAAACGCTTTCAAAATCAGGAAGGCGAATCGCAGGCTTTGATGTTTGCGAAGTCGCTCCGAACCCATGTAATGATAATGATGAATTTGATGCAAACGTAGGCGCGCGAATATTGTATAAGATTTGCTGCCTAACACATTTATCAAACATTAACCGTCAGAGATAATGCTTATTTTATTATATTCTAATGTCGAACGCACAAAAGAGAATAAAAAAAATACGTAAATATTATCGGCTATATCAATACGAAAGAAATATCAAAAACAGTTTTTCCAGCTTTTTTCACAGAGAGGAAACAGGAGGGATACTGTTATTTTTTGCAACCCTCACAGCTCTTGTATTTGCCAATTTTCCGCAGTTATTTAACCTAAATGCAATATGGGAAAAAGAACTTGCAGTATCCGCAGGTGATTTTGTTCAAAAAATGACCTTGCGCGACTGGGTAAACGATGGATTAATGATGATTTTCTTTTTCGTCGTAAGCCTTGAGATAAAACGCGAAATTATGGTCGGCGAACTTTCGTCATTTCGAAAATCAAGCTTGCCGGTAGCGGCTGCAGTTGGCGGGATGCTTATGCCTGCTTTGATATATTACGTTTTCAACATCGATTCGCCTGCAACGGTACGAGGCTGGGGAATACCGACTGCAACCGATATTGCATTTGCAATAGGCATTATTTCGGTTTTAGGGAAACGTGTTCCCGTTTCAATGAAAATATTTCTAACGGCTCTCGCCATTGCCGACGACCTTGGCGCAATTATTGTGATTGCAATATTTTATCCTGCGCATGCAATTCATTTCGACATGCTGCTGATTGCCGCAATGGTAATGACAGCAGTACTTATATTAAATTCGTTGCAGATACGATATACGTTTATATATTTCATCACAGGGCTGATTCTTTGGTTTTTGATATTAAAGTCGGGCATACATGCAACAGTTTCAGGCATTTTGCTTACTCTGCTCATACCTGCACGTACACGCATAAGTGGAGCAAAATTTTATGTGCATACCGGTTTTTTGATACGGAAATTCAGAAAAAATTATGTCGAAAATAAAGCCGTTTTAGTCAATCGGAAATGTACGGATACGATAAATGCAATGCGGAAGGAAATAACAGAGGTATCGTCGCCGATGCAAAAATTCGAGTCGTCGCTGCGGGGTTTTTCAATGTACATCATAATGCCTGTATTTGCTTTAGCCAATGCGGGAATTGTTATTAATCTCGGTACGATTGATATTTTTAGCGAAGTATCGCTCGGAATAATTTTCGGACTGATAATTGGAAAGCCGGCGGGAATATTTCTGTTCGGTCTTGCAATGATAAAGTCGGGCATATCAAAGTTTGCGGACGGAATGAATTATAGATTGCTGTTAAATGCAGGAATATTTGCAGGCATAGGGTTCACGATGTCGATGTTTGTAAGCAATCTTGCATTTGAGCATCAAAGTTACACAGATACCGCAAAAATTGCAATATTAATATCATCTCTGATTGCAGGAATATTGGGAATAGCAGCAACTTTGCCTGCAAAGAAAAAATGATATATTCAAAAAGCAAAGGTAAAAATTGATAACCCCCGTTCGGTGTTAAAATTTCATGAATAAAATCATTTTCGTTAAAATATAATACACTGATATTCAGCATTCATTTAAAAAAGCTTTAAAATTTATTGTTAAAAAATGATTTTATAATGCAAAAAGTATTAATTTTGAATATTAAAAAATTGTCATTCCATGAAATAACAACCGGATTTAAAATATAAAAATTAAATAAAAATAAGAATTATGAAAACTTTGGTAAGATTATTAACATTATCGGTGTTTTTTCTTCTGTCGTTCGGTTCGGTCAAAGCGCAGGTTCATCCCGTTTTGGCGAATGTTTACCTCATTCCGCCCTACGGCTCGTATTTGAGCGATTCTTACACGTCGAGCCGCGAGAAATTAGTTGTCACTCTTCTTAATCGCGACCAGCAGGAGCCTGTGCTTGAGGCATATCTTCACATGACGGTAACATCTTCAACAGGCTTGCGTATACAGAACCGTCCGGAAATCAACTATCCCTCGATAACACTTGATGCGGGCATTCCCGTTCGTCTTTCACAGGAAGACCTGGCGCCATATTTTCTTCCTCAAAACATTGT
>JAISDB010000120.1 GCA_031265155.1 Prevotellaceae bacterium
CCGTCGAGCAGTTTATCAAATTCACAGGTATATTATGTTGCAATAAACTCCGTAGCCGACACGGCAGGTAACTTAACAACACTGCAATCTGTAACGTTTACAACGGAAGCGGGAACTCCGCAACCGGCAGGAACTGTTTTAGCAGGCTGGACATTCCCTGCAGAAGATCCTTCATCGGCAACAGCAGATTTGGGAATAGCAGGAAACATCGGAGTTAAAACAATAAGCAGAGAAAGCGGCTTTAGCGGAAATTATACTTATCCTGTCGGTTATGCACCAACAAACGAATATATAACAGGTACTACGGCAACACGATCAATATCAACAGAAGATTGGAATTTGGATGATGAAAGCTGGATAATCTCGTTTACAACGACAGGCTACGAAGAAATAAAATTTTATTCAGATATAAGAAGTTCCAATACGGGACCTAAAAATTTCCGAATAGATTACAGTTTCGATGGTTCAAGCTGGACGCCGACGGGCAATACGGTTGCACTGTCGGGTACGGCGATGTCTCAGTTAAACGGCGATTTGCCTGCTGCCTGCGACAATCAGGCAACGGTTTACTTGAGATGGATAAATCCAGATAACGTTTCAGCCAATGGAGGCACTGTTGCTGCAGCAGGAGCAAACAGAATAGACAATATAGTAATAGCAGGAACTTTATTATCTGGCAGCGTTGATACAGATGCTCCGGTGCTTACATTCAATCCCGCCGATGGCGCAACAAACGTAGCAGTGAACACGGCAATAACAATCACAGCCGACGAGCCGCTGCGAAAAGCAGACGGCAGCGAGCTGACGGATGGCGACCTCACTCCTGCTCTCGTGGTATTGAAAGAAACAGATGCAGGCGGCACGGATGTAGCGTTTACGGCAACAATAGATGCTGCAAAGAAAGTGATAACAGTTACTCCGTCGAGCAGCTTATCAAATTCACAGGTCTATTATGCAGCATTAAATCCTGTAGCCGACACCGCGAGTAATTTAACAACACTGCAATCTGTAACGTTTACTACCGAAGCGCCATTATCTTCGGAAGCCGATTTAATTGACTATACTATAGCAAATCAAATCAGCGACGACATTAATCATGCCGATAAAACCGTAAATATCGTTATGCCGGCAGGAACAGATATTACAAGTCTGACTGCAGCATTTACCGTATCGCAGGGAGCAGCGGTAACAGTAACTGGAACTCCGCAAGTGAGCGGAACAACCGCAAATGATTTTACGAATCCTGTTGTTTACAAAATTGTTTCGCAGGATGGAACCGTTACAAGCTACTGGACTGTTACCGTAACCGTCGAACTAAATTCGGAAGCGGATATTATTGCATTTACAATTCCGGGTCAGGCAGGCGGTACAATTATTGACGCAGACGAAGCCACAGTAATTGTTACAATGCCTTACGGTACGGATGTAACAGGTCTTGTTCCTGCAATCACCGTTTCAGACTACGCATCAATATCGCCGTTATCAGGCGCCGCACAGGACTTTACCGGTATTGTCGCCTATACGGTTACGGCTCAGGATGGCACTGTTAAAGCATGGAATGTATCGGTGGTATTTACCGCTCCGCCTCCAAGCAACGATAATTTTATAATATCGTTCACGCTTCCCGGACAAACTGAAACTACGATAATCGACAGCGATGCACGCACGGTAACAGTGCCAATGCCTGTTGGAATAAGCCTTGCTGATTTGATACCGTTGATACACATATCGTCCGGAGCAACAATTTCGCCATCGGCAAATACAATACGCGATTTTTCAAATCCGGTAATATATACGGTAACATCCGAAAGCGGCATCAGCGCCTTATGGGTTGTGAAGGTACAGCAGGGCAGCGCCGATGATGGACTGTTATTTTCATTCATCAACGGAACTCAAATTTTCCATATCGAAAACAGAACGCTTGGAATAGGAAAAATTGATATTTATTCAAACGACGGACGGCTTATGTATTCGGGCAAGCGTGGAAGCAACAGTGAATTTAACAATACCGAATTTAATATAGACATGTCGGGCTATGCCGGCGGAATGTACATAATACGCATATTTAATAAAAATCATGCTTTTACAAAAACTATAAAAATAATAAAATAAAAATATAAACAATGAAAAAAATAATACTATTATCAGCATTAATATGCCTGCTACAACCTGAAACCGTTTTTGGACAGCGTGCAATACGCACAGCCGCAAATTTCCTGTCAATAGCGCCTGACGCCCGTGCTTCCGGCATGGGTGACGTTGGCGCGGCAACATCCGCTGATGCAAACTCTCAGCACTGGAACGTGGCAAAATACATATTTGCAGAATCAAATTCTGGAATATCGCTGTCATACACGCCATGGATGAGGCATTATGTAAACGACATTAATCTTGGATACTTAAGCGGATATTACAAATTCGACGAAAATCAGTCGGTAAGCGCATCATTACGCTTTTTGTCGAGCGGTAATGTTTATGTACGCAATGACTTTGAACAGCTGCAGCTCAGCAATAATGCCAATGAACTTGCATTCGACCTCGGCTATTCGCGCAGGCTGTCGGATAAGTTTTCGGCAGGTATCGAGCTGAGGTATATCCGCACGGTAAAGGGAGCGGAACAGGGCGCAGCATTATTTGCAAGCGGATTTGCAGGCGACATTGCATTATATTATCAGTCTCCGATGGTAATGCTTAATAATCCAACAACGCTGGCTTTCGGCTTGAACATATCGAATATTGGAACCAAAATCAGGAACAGCAATAATGGCAGCTACTTTCTTCCAACCAATTTAAGGCTTGGAGGCAGCATTGCGATGAACATAAAAACCCATCATCAACTTACGGTAGCAGCAGATATAAACAAGCTTATGGTTCCTTCGCCGACAGTAAGCGAAGATGGCACCACGGTCAACAGCAATGCCGACAAATCAATGCTTGGCGGACTGTTTTCATCATTTGGCGATGCCGATGGCGGACTCAGGGAAGAACTTAAAGAGATTGCTGCGGGAATAGGGATCGAATACAAGTATCTTAAAACATTTGCAGTACGCGGAGGCTGCTTCTATGAAGATACTCAAAAGGGAATGCGGCGCTACTTTACATTCGGCGGCGGATATTCTTTCAAAATGATAACACTGGACATTTCCTATCTATCGACATACAGCGGAGTAAATCATCCTTTGGATAATACGTTCCGCCTTACACTGTCGGTAAATCTGGGCAAACTGTAAACTAATGTTGATTTGTTGATTTTAATTAATAAATGGTAAATAAAGCAAATAGTAAATTGATAGAAAGACTAAACACGACGTGCAACCATTACAAACCTAACAGGTCTTTGAGACCTGTTAGGTTTAAGCCTACTTTGTAACAACAGTATATTAAACGTTTTAAATCAACAAATAAACAAATCAATAAATAAATAATGAAAAAAGTATTATGATGAAAAAAATATTAAATATACTGGCTGTGATGCTTGTGTCGTTTACATTGGCGGCACAGGCTCCGGTAAATTATTACGATAATGCCGAAGGCAAATCGGGCGCCGACTTAAAAACCGCTCTCTATAGCATAATAAAGGATCATACCCAGTTGAGCTATTCCGACTTATGGACAGCATTTCGCACGACCGATGCAAAGCCTAACGGTAAAGTTTGGGATATGTACTCAAATACAAACTACACATTCGGCAGCGACCAGCAGGGAAGCGGAGGCTATACCGGCGAGGGACAAATGTATAATCGAGAACATTCGTTCCCCAAAAGCTGGTTTGCAGAAGGATATCCGATGTACACCGATTTGTTTCATCTTTACCCTGCGGATGCATACGTAAACGGCAGACGAAGCAATTATCCCTACGGAAATGTTGGAAATACAAACTTTACAAGTACCAACGGCAGTAAACTGGGTTCGCCTGCTACGGCAAACTTTAACGAATCTGCTTATGTTTTCGAGCCGGCAAATGAATATAAGGGTGATTTTGCACGAACATATTTTTATATGGCAACATGTTATGAAAATAGAATTGCAGGCTGGCGCGGAAACAATGCGGCAACTCGCGATATTCTCGCCGGAAATTCATATCCTGCATTCAAATCGTGGTATGTAGATCTGCTTATCGAATGGCATAATGCCGACCCCGTAAGCGAAAAGGAAATCAACAGGAATAATGCGGTATATCAGATTCAGGGCAACAGAAATCCGTATATCGATCATCCGGAATGGGTTGAATGCGTATGGAAAGAAAATTGTATAAGTCAGGCTACGGTTATAATTTCAGATATAAAATATCAGCCGGCAATACCAGATGAAACTTCGACGGTCAATGTTTCTTCAATCGTAAATATCTATGGCAACGACGCAATTCAAACAGTAAGCCTGTATTACGGAACATCATCTTCAGCAATGAACAGCAATGCAACGATGACTTTGACGAACGGACGGTATTCTGCGCAGATTCCCCCCTACCCTAACGAAACAACAGTTTATTTTCAAGTAAGAGCAATTACGCAGGAAGGAGTAAATAAGGGCAGCAATGTTTATAATTACAAGGTTGTTGAAGCCAAGCCAAATTTAATAATATCAAGTTTAACTCATGATCCGCAAAATCCGCAGGCAACCGAAAATGTTACAGTTACATCCGACATTTACACTGTTAAGGATGAAATATCTTCGGTTACGCTGTACTGGTCGATACAGGGAAATTCAACGCCAACGGCAATTACAATGAACATGAATGAAAATACATTCACGGCTGTTATTCCGCCTCAACCAAACGAAACAGTAGTAAAATATTATGTGGAGGCAATAACGCAAAGTGGAATTGTAAGAGTTTCAGAAACTCAAAATTATGTTGTAAACGTTCGCATTAATCCGAGCGAAATTGTAATAGAAAATATAACTCATTCGCCTGAAAGTCCAAAGATAAACGAAACCGTAACAATATCGGCAGATGTTTATTGCAGTAATGCAAAAATAACTCCGCTGTTGCGCTGGTACGATTCGAGCAGTCCGGACATGTCATATACTCAATTAATGCACAATACCGGCGACAATAGCTTTTCGACACGAATTTCGGCGCCCGACAAGGCTACAGGCATCTGTTTTCAGATAGTTGCAGGAGCAGGCGAGGTTTTCAATGAATCCGCTTTACGCTGTATAGACGTATCCGACAATAATATATCAATTTCAGGAAACATATTGCAACTGACGGAAAAGGCGGGAATTGCCCGAATAGAAATTTACAATACATCGGGACAATGCATCTTTGTTAAAAAATATTCTGGCGATACCGAAACAGGCATAGATGTTTCTTCATTTGCAGGAGGAAACTATATTATACGCATCAGAACGGTAAAAGGAACATTTACTACAATAAAAGTTCTACTGTAAAAGCATTTATATTCGATTATCAGATTGCAATAATTAAAAACACAAGGCTGTCCTGCAAGACAGCCTTGTGCTATAATGAATCCATTACTAACAGGTAAAATCTTTTTGTAACGGCTTTAAAAACTCCTGATTTCGTCATAATGACACTCAAATTACTCCAAAATTCACTTTTATGTGCTTCCGTTCGGCGTAGCGTTTCGCTGCGTCGAAGATAAAAACAAGGCTCTGCCCTGTGCAAAGAAAGAATAAAAAAGGTATGCAATTAACAATATAAAATCAACAGTTAAAACAGGAGGTACATTATGAAGTACGCAGGGAAGGTAAATTTCCGTCCGTACCCGCGTAAAATTACATACTGATGAAAATTTATTTCCGTCAGTATATAAATTTATTTTCATACTGATGAAAATTTTGCTGCATACGTATGCAGTTTACGGCTACATTAGGATATACTGCTATGTGTTAATAAACAGAATTTTATGAAAAAACCATCTACATAATGGCAATGCCTGTATTTACAGCGCCGTATCCGCTTCAAGAGAAACGTTTTGCCCTTATATTCAATTTGTCGGATTTGGAAAATATTTTGTATCTTCGCGCAACGAATAAGTTTTATAATGTATCTGAAGCAAATATCGGTAAATAATTTTAAAAACATTGAGCAAGCATGTTTGGAATTTTCTCAAAACATGAATTGCTTTGTGGGCAATAACGGCGAAGGAAAAACAAATTTGCTCGATGCAATATATTATTTGTCGGTTACAAAAAGTTTTTTTAACAGTACCGACAGGCAAAATATTAAGCACAACGAAAATTATTTTATCATACAGGGAAGTTTTGTACGCAATGAGAATGTGGAAAGAATATATTGCGGCGTGCAAAACGGCGAAAAAATATTCAAGCGCAATGATAAGCAGTATTCGCGCTTTGCCGATCATCTCGGGCTTATTCCGATTGTTATGATTTCTCCAACCGACATTTCACTGATAAACGATTCGGGCGAAGAGCGCCGCAGGTATGTCAACAGCGTAATATCGCAGCTTGATATTGTTTATCTCGACAATCTTGTAAAATATAATCGCGTGCTGATGCAGCGCAACATGCTGTTGAAACAGATAAAGGAAAAGGATGATGTCATTGCTGTTTTGGATGAACGGTTAAACGAGTATGCACAAACCGTTTATCAAAAACGAAAGCAGTTTATAGAACAGATACAGTGTTATTTTAATCAGGTTTACAAACAGGTTTCAAACGACAGCGAACAGGTTTCGATAACATACAAATCGGATTTGAACGATAATAATTTTATTGACTTGCTGAGACATTCGTTTGAAAAAGACCGCATAATGCAACACACAACCACAGGCATTCATCGCGACGACATAATCATGCAAATGGGCGATTATCCTGTAAAAAAAACAGGCTCGCAAGGTCAGCAAAAAACTTTTTTGATAGCTCTAAAACTTACGCAGTTCAATTTTTTCAAAAAGCAAACAGGTATTTCGCCGGTGCTTCTTCTCGACGATATTTTCGACAAGCTGGATTTGCATCGCGTGCAGCATCTGATTGCGCTTGTTGCAGGCGACGATTTCGGACAGATTTTTATTACCGACAGCAACAAAACCCGTTTGGACAAGATTCTTGAACGGCAAAAAAATCCGTTCTCATTATTTAATGTGGAAAAAGGTAAAATAACAAAAATCGAATAAAATAATGGAAAGGATAACTCCCGAAAAAGTCGAAAAGGCAATAAAGCTATTTGTCAAACAGTTCGGTTTGGAAAACGGCTTCAAACAGTATCGCATAATGAAAACATTTAACGAGATAGCAGGAGAATCTGTTGCAGGGCATATCACAAAAAAGACAGTGCAGGGGCGTAAGCTGTTCGTTTTTTTTGACTCGGCTGTCGCGCGAAATCAGGTATTTATGCAGCGCAGCGCGATAATAGAAAACATAAACCGGAAGTACGGAGAATATATTGTAGAAGAAATTATACTGAAATAAATTTTGAAAATGAATAATAGCCTTCCAAACAAAAATATCATCAGCCTTCTCGAACTGCAAACCATGATAAAGGAAAAATTAAATTCTGCGTTTTCTGCAAATTATCAGGTTGTTGCCGACATTAACGAAATCAAGGAAAATAATTCGGGACACTGTTATCTTGAACTTGTTCAGCACGGCGAAAATTCGAGTATTCCTCAAGCCAAAACAAATGCAACAATCTGGTCGTACACTTATCGAATGTTGAAACCGTATTTTGAAAGCGAGACAGGAACTTCGCTTTCGGCAGGAATGAAAGTTTCGGTAACCGTGCAGATACAGTATCACGAACTGTACGGACTAAGTCTTAACATTATCGACATTGATCCTTCCTATACGGTTGGCGAAATACAATTGCAGCGTCAACGAACAGTAAAAAAACTGATTGACGATGGCGTTTTCGACATGAACAGATGCCTGCAAATTCCGGCTTTGCCTCTGCGTGCAGCAATAATATCGTCAACAACAGCGGCAGGTTATCAGGATTTTATCAGTCAACTCTACAGCAATGATTGCCGTTACAATTTCCGCACAGCGCTTTTCACTGCCGTAATGCAGGGCAAAGATGCCGAATCATCAATAATTGCATCTCTTGATGAAATTTATAAGACTGCCGATGAATTTGACGTTGTTGTGATAATTCGCGGCGGCGGTTCTGTCAGCGATTTGGCATGTTTCGACAGTTATATGCTTGCATCGTACATTGCTCAGTTTCCTGTTCCGGTAATTACGGGAATAGGTCACGACAAGGATACAGGCATTGTTGACATGGTTGCCAACACAATGACGAAAACGCCGACAGCAGCAGCCGAATTTTTAATAAGCTGTGCGGAACAGCAGGATATTTACCTTAACGAAGTTGCCGAACAGCTTGCAGATACGCTTAAAACAAAATTGCAAAACAAAAATTACGAACTGCAAAACATGGCAATGAAACTGAAAAATGCGGCATTGATGAAAACAGAACAAAACAGATATTTTATAAATGATTTCTTCAGCCTGCGGATGAAACCTGTTTTGATGATGTGTTTCAATGAATTAAGAAAAAAATTACACCTGTATCAAACAACTGTAGAACTGAATAATCCCGAACACATTCTGCAGCGGGGATATTCAATCGTAACACGTAACGGAAAAGTTGTAACAGATGCAAGTGCAATGAAAATAAATGACGAAATAAAAATTACCCTGCACAAAGGAAAGAAAACTGCCATAATAAGTGGCGATTAAATAGTCGTTCCTTAAAAAGTATATTTTCCAGATATAAAAGCTAATAACGATATTTTTCCTGTTACTTTTGCCTTGACGCAAATTAACCAACCGAAGCGTAAGCGAAGCTCGCGAACACCAATAAAAAATAAAAACAGCGTGAACAAAAAATCAAGAGCAGTTTTTTTCTGTTACTTTTGTATCAAGACAAAAGAAGAGAAAAGAGATTTTATTTGCAGGTCTTATGTCTGTTTTGATTAAACCCCTGCAATTTTTTCATCTGATTTTCATTCATAATTATTTATTAATGTTTTATGACTTTTTAAGGAGCAACTATCTACGTCTTTTTTGATAAAGTACAATCAAAATTGTAATTTTTTATTGGATTTAATATAAAACATATAAGGTGCATTTTTGCCCATTCGGCTTTCGCACGTGGCAAACAGGTGTGCAAATTCCATTCGAAAGGCTTCGCTCTGGCAAAACAGGTGTGCAAATTCAATTCGAAAGGTTTCGCTCAGGCAAAACAGGTATGCAAATTCCATTCGAAAGGTTTCGCTCTGGCAAAACAGGTGTGCAAATTCAATTCTAAAGGTTTCTCCCTTGCTCGGCGTAGCGTTTCGCAACAGCGCAGGCAGCAAAGCAACCCAGCCCAACCTGACAGGTTTTTGAAACCTGTCAGGTTAGGTTTTGCAAAAGTCCGTCATTGCGAACTGCGAGGTACGAAGCAGGAAGCAATCCATAAAGAGTATTTTATCTGTAATTTTATAGATTGCTTCGGCGTTCCGCCTCTCAATGACGTTTCTTTTTTCGTTTGTAAACCTAACAGGTTTTTGAAACCTATTAGGTTAAGTTTTTCAAAAATCCGTCATTGCGAACTGCGAGGTACGAAGCAGGAAGCAATCCATAAAGAATTTTATCTGTAATTTTATAGATTGCTTCGGCGTTCCGCCTCGCAATTGTAAAAGTCAAATAATTCGTTACATGTTTTCTATCTTTGACACGTAAAAAAAATTATCATGACAAACTCATTTTTACTATCGCAAACCTTAGCCCATCGGATGCTTGGTT
>JAISDB010000159.1 GCA_031265155.1 Prevotellaceae bacterium
ATTAAACTTCTATATCAATCGTTCCACTAATGCATCGGCGGAATCTTTCAACTCAAAAATCAAATCGTTCAGGGCAGAACTCAGGGGAGTTCTTGATATTCCTTTTTTTCTTTTCCGGCTATCAAAGCTCTATACCTAAACACAAGGTTTTGCAGGTGAACCTTTGTCTAATGGCGATAGCATACTTTTTAAATCATCACCCCATGTTATTGTAAAACAGCGTATTTTAAAATTATTAAACATATAAGTGCAAATATTTAACACTTAAAACACAATAAAGTATTAATTTTACGTTTTACTTTTGCATAAAACAGTATTATGAAGATTATAAAATCAATATTTATCGTGTTAACAGCTATTGCATTGTTGTCGGGTTGCAACAGTGGGAAAGCGTTGCTGCGCAAAGCAAATAAGACCTTTGAAAGCGGAGCTTATTCCAAAGCAATAAAACAGTACAGAAAAGCCCTGCCTAAAATAAGCAGGCGCGAGCAGATTCTTGCAAATTATAATCTCGGCGAATGTTTCAGAATATTAAATCAGAACACCTCTGCCGAACAGACATACGGGCGTCTGGTACGTCGCGGCGATAATATCAGGGATGTTTTATATAAATTTACCGAAGTTCTGGTAAAAAACAGAAAATATGCCGAAGCCGAAAGAACGTTTGAAACGTTTGTGCGTCAGCATCCCGAAGACAGCCGCATAGAAAATATGAGAAGTACGATAGCATTTGCACGCAAACATGATACCGTACCGCAAAAGGAATATATAGTAGAAAATTTTACCATAGTAAATTCTCTTTTCAATGATTTTTGTCCGATATTTGCGACAAACGATTACGAAACAATATTTTTTACATCATCGCGCCAATCGGGGAAAAAAGACAGAAAACGCCACGATGTTACAGGCGAATATACAAGCAGCATATATCAGACGGAACTCGGAAAAGACGGAAAATGGAGCAAAACCATGAAGGTTGAAGATTTAAGCACCAAAAAAGACGAAGAAGGCGCTTGCTCTTTCAATAATTCGTATACTACGCTGTATTTTACAAAAACTCAGGGACGTTACGACGATTTGGCGGGAAGCAGTATATATACAGCAGTGCGCGATAATAATTACAACTGGGGCGAACCCGAAATCGTAAACATTATTGCCGACAGTATAAACGTGGGTCAGCCTTCAATTTCACCGGATGAGCTGACTTTGTATTTTGTGTCTGACATGCCGGGCGGCTTTGGCGGACACGACATCTGGAAATCAACGCGAACAAGCAAAAGCGATACTTGGAATCAACCGATAAATCTGGGCGAAAAAATAAACACCAAAGGAGATGAAATGTTTCCGTATTGCCGTTCCGAATATGAGCTTTATTTTTCTTCTACGGGTCATGTGAGTTTGGGAGGACTTGATATTTACAGGGCTACTCAAGCCGACGACGGTAGCTGGACGGTAGAAAATCTCGGCGAACCGTTCAACAGCAATCACGATGACTTCGGAATAATTTTTGAAGGTGAAACGGATAACGGATATTTTACATCAAATCGCAACGGAGGCAAGGGCGGCGACGATATTTACCGTTTTTACGTTAATGTTCCTGTTATTGAATATTATGTTGAAGGAATTATTTGCGATGCAAAAACAAAAGCGCCGCTTGCAGGCGAAGTTAAAATAATAGGCAACAATGGCGCTACTCTTATCAAGAAAACGGAAAAAGACGGAACATACAGATTTAAATTGACTGCCAATACCGACTATTTGTGTATTGCATCGGCAGACAGGCATTTGAATCAGAAATCAAGATTAAGTACAATGGGCTACGACGATTCATTCATATTTACCGATACTCTTAATCTCACGCCGACAGATAAGCCTATTGAAATTCCAAATATTTTTTACGAATTCGGCAAAGCCGATTTGAATCCGTCATCAAAAGAAGCTCTTGATTTTTTAGTTGAGATAATGCGCGATAATCCTGCAATAGTTATCGAACTTGCAGCGCATACCGACAGCAGAGGCGCCGATCGCGTTAACGACGATTTGTCGCAGCAGCGTTCTCAGGCTGTTGTAGATTACATGATTCACGAAGGAATTAAAGAAGATCGGATGATTGCAACAGGATATGGCAAACGTCAGCCAAAGATTGTAGACAGGGAAACTGCCGAAAAATATCCGTTTCTTGCTGCGGGTCGCAAACTCGATGACAAATATATAAATACATTCAAGGACGATGAAGAAAAATTTGAAATATGTCATCAACTCAATCGCCGCACCGAATTGATAGTTATAGGAGTAAATAAATAGAAAGCGAATTGATTGTAAAAATATGGCATTGCTAATTAGTCGTCCCTTAAAAAGTATATCTTTCAGAGATAATAAAGCTGTTTTTCTGTTATTTTTGCGTCAAGACAAAAGTAACAGAAAGAGATTATTTATTTTACAGGGTTTTATGCTTGTATTGATTAAAACCCTGCAATATTTCATCTGATTTTCATTTATAATTATTTATTAATAAATGATTTGTTCCCTTTTTAAGGAGCGACTAATTAGCAATGTCAGATTTTAATATTTTTTGTTTTGCACGGCGGGGAAAATTTGTAAATGGCAACAAAAATACCGCAAAATTCAGAATCTAAATCCTGTTTTTTACGGTACTTTATACCTGATTCCAGCCAAATAACAGCAGAACCTTATTTTTTGTTTTGTCTATTTTTTATTTTCGGCTTTATTATTCAACAACCAAATCCCATACACGTCCTTTTTCGTTAAGAATCAAAGATGTATTGGTTAATTCGCTTATTTGAACAATATTGTTTTGCCAGTTATTTTGCCAATTATTCCATGAATAATAAAAGGCTGTTTCTTGGCTGTTTGTCCATTTCCATTCCGACAAACCAGCTTCTTCATCTACATATAATACAAGATAAGTACCTGCTCTCGAAAATAAAACCGTTCCACCTATTAAATGCGACTGATGATTGATAATAGAATCTTTCCAATCGGGACCATATGCTGCTATGTAGTCATCTTTATCCAAATCTGGCACGGCATCTTCATCAATATCCAGAGCATCTATTTTCCATGCCTTACACAGCATTTTGGTGCGGGCAGATTCGGATATCGGAGGCGCAGACAGGTTTGCCGTATATTCGCCGGTTTCGCCATCGGCTGCAAGCGTAAACGAAAATGTAAACTCTTCGGCTGTAATCGAAATGATATTAAGAACGCCAAAGCCCGACAGGGTTATTACATTTCCGTTTATGGTATATGTCCCGTAGTGTATTGGCGAAAGGTTTGTTTCGCTGTCGGATGAAGTCGTAGCTGCGTTCATTACTTTCATGCTGTTTGTTCTGAAAAAAGAACTTTTCTCACTTGCGGTTGTGGCGCTTTCGGTTGTTGCGGCAGGTACGTTTTTTACCACAATGTAATGATGGTCGGGCGTAAATTCAAAAGATGCATACTTGCTGTCAAGATCGGAAATTACCCATTTGCCGTTGACTGTTGCCAAGCTGTCACTGTCATTGTTATTGTCGCTGCATGATATCATTGCTGCAGCAACAAGCAGGCTCATTAGAGCCGTTAAAAATTTTACTTTTGTATTCATATCTTTTTATTTTTAAATTGAATAATAATTTTATGCAAAGTTATAAACTTATTTAAATATAAGATGCAAAAATGAATAAATTCTTATACTAAATTTACCTGACGTCACTGTGCCATTAATGCAGCTAAAGCTATTGAATATGCTTTGGTTTGAGCGCTGTCGCCGCGTGATGACAATACGCATGGAACCTTTGCTCCTACAACAACGGCGGCAAGTTCGGCATTTGCAAATTTTGTCGATGTTTTGTAAAATGCATTTCCCGTTTCAATATTAGGCCAGACCAGACAGTCGGCATCGCCTGCAACTTCGCCCGTAACCTTTTTAATGGCTACGCTTTCCTTGTCAATGGCAGCATCCAAGCCGAACGGTCCATCTACAACGGCGTTTTTAATTTGATTTCTGTCGCTCATTTTTGCAATAATTGCAGCATCAACGCAGGCTTGCATTCCCGGCATCATCTGTTCGGTAGCGGCTACAAGCGCAACTTTGGGTTTTTCTATTCCAAGAATGTGCGCAACATTGATACAATAGTTTGTGATTGCAATCTTCTGATTCAAATCGGGTTCGGGAATTACAGCCACATCGCCCGTTATAAGAAGCTTATCATACGCGGGAATTTCAAATACCGAAACATGCGACAATACTGCCTTTCCCTGCATTAAGCCGTTTTCCTTGTTCAGAATTGCCCGCATGTACTTGTCGGTCGAACATAATCCTTTCATTAAAATATCGCCTTTGCCCTGATTTATGAGGCTTACGGCAAGAGCAGCCGCTTTGGTTTCATCGCTTTCATGCACAAGCGTGTACTTGCTTGCATCTATATTTTCTGCAGCGCATACCTTTTTAATTATTTCGACATCTCCAACCAGAGTAGCATTAATTATTCCCGCATCAACGGCAATACCTGCGGCTTCAATAGTGTGAGCATCGTTTGCATAGGCGGCTACGAGCATTTTCCTGTCTTTTGCCTTTACCGCATCATTTATCTGTACAAGTTTTGTTATCATATATTTTTACTGTTTATTATTTGTTAATCTCATTGTGTCGGTTGCAATTACCAGTTCTTCATCGGTCGAAGCAACCACAACCTTTACTTTTGAACCGGGTTTTGTTATAACTTTAAAATCAACTCCGCGCAGCATGTTATTTACTGAGCTGTCGAAATCAACTCCAAGATATTCGAGCTTTTTTGATACTGCTTCGCGAACGCTAAAGTCGTTTTCGCCAATTCCGCCCGTAAACACAATAACATCAACTCCGTTCATCGCTGCGGCATAAGCTCCTATGTACTTCAAAACTCTGTACATAAACATGTCAAGAGCAAGTTTTGCCTGTTTGTTTCCTTTGTCGGCGGCGTTCCACAGGTCGCGCATGTCCGACGAAATTCCTGATATTCCATACAGTCCGCTTTCCTTATTCAACAAGCTGTTTATCTGGTCGCCGGTCAGATTTTTCGACTGCAAGAGATACAGAATAATTCCCGCATCGATATCGCCGCAACGCGTTCCCATCATTAATCCTTCGAGAGGCGTGAATCCCATTGTGGTATCTATGGATTTGCCCCTGTCAACAGCCGTTATCGACGAGCCGTTACCCAAATGACAGGTAATTATTTTAGTGTTTTCGATACTGCAGCCAAGCTCGTTGCAAACCTTGTGCGATACAAACTTATGGCTCATTCCGTGAAATCCGTATCGGCGTATCTTCAGTTTTGAAAAATAATCGTACGGCAATGCATATAAATACGAATGAGGCGGCATTGTCTGATGAAACGATGTATCGAAACATGCAACCTGCGGAACATTCGGAAGAATTTGCCTGATGGCTCTTATTCCGTTAAGGTTTGCAGGATTGTGCAAAGGCGCAAGCTCTACATATTCTTCTATTTTCCGCTCTGCGGCTTCGTCAATCAGCGCGCTTTCCGTGAAATAGTCGCCGCCGTGCGCTACGCGATGTCCTACAGCCGAAATTTCGTCGAGGCTTTGCATTATTCCATGTTCATCCGATACGAGCAAATCAAGTATTTTGTTTATGCCGGTAACATGATTCCGTACCGCTTCGTTAAATTCCGCATTTTCCTTTCCTGTGGACTTATGCACAATCTTACTTACCTGCAAGCCTATGCGTTCAACAATCCCTTTTGCCAAAATACGATTTTCGCTGTTTCCGTACAGCATATCAAAAACCTGATATTTTATCGAAGAACTTCCGCAGTTTAATACTAAAATTTTCATTTAATTAAAGTTGTTATTGATTATAATGCGACAAATGTACGTAAAAAATTCGACATTATATATTCAAATAAAAACAATATTCAAAACATACAGGGTTCCATAACGTTTTGTATGGATATACCGTCGAGAAAAAGGCGCGATATTTAATTGAGAAGAAACGGGGAAAGGATTTTAAATTACAGCTTTTATCGTCTTTTCAAAATGTCATGCAGTTTAAAACGTATATGCCTTTTCATGAAAACGATTATCCATTTCCGGTAAAACGGTTATCCCTTTTGAATAAAACGGTTATCCTTTTCGGGTAAAAGGGTTATCCCTTTTTGATGAAGCGATTATGCCTTTTCAAATTCATGATAATGAAACATTTCATTGAAACCGCATATCCGGTCGTAAAGCTGCTTTGTCGCTCCGAAATGGCTTACGGCGCTTTGCTGTTCAGTCATGTTGCGAAGCTGTATGTTTTCTACCCGCATAACTCGTAATATAGTCGTTTCTTAAAAAGTATATCTTTCAGAGATAAGAGATAATAGAGATATTTTTCCTGTTACTTTTGCCTTGACGCAAAAGTAACCAAAAGGTCAAGAGCAGCCGACGCTATACGGTAACTCCGATTTACGACTGTGACTTGTAGGAACGCCGCCTGCTCAACGTGCTATTATTTTTTCTGCATGTTGAGCAGTTGAAAAATTTACTGATATTCAAGAATGAAAATTGATTAGCAGATAAAAACGGCATATTTTCGTCATTGCGAGAAGCGTAGCGACGAAGCAATCTATAAAATTACAGATAAAACTCTTTATGGATTGCTAATTGAGCGTAAAGATATAAGTAATAGTTCCTCCTTGGGTTGGTGCAGCGTTTTTGTCAACGTTGAAACGTGCGCGGCGAGCCGCAGCTTCGGCAGCTTTCCAAAGCGTATCATCTTGCAATGTTGATCCTTTTGCGGTTGCGTGTGCGTATGTAACCGCTCCGCTTTGGTCAACACGTATTTCAACAACAACCTTTCCCGACTTTTGCAGGTTGTATGCAGGCTTGGGGAATCCTCCCGCAGCCGAGCGTCCCTGCAAGCTGAACGATACGCCTTTTTCGCTTGTGGTAAATCCTGTAGGTGTATTTGCCGTACGCGAAGGTTCCTCGTTTGTTCCCGAACCGTTGTAGAGGCTGTTATCTTTTATCTTGTTGCGTTCATCGCCTTCATCCGTTCCTTCGGTTGTACTTCTGAAAAGCGCGTTTTCGTTAACTTTGGGCTGTGGTGGTTCGTAGCGTTCTACATCGCCTTCGGCGCCTGCCGTTACAGGTCGGGTGTCGGGCTTGCTGTTAGCCTTGGGTTCGCGAATCCTGTTTGCGATTTTCACTGTTGCCGGCGCCTGCTGAACGGGTTTTGCAGTAACTTTATCGGGTGTAACTCTGTCACGTCCGCTGACATTTATTCGGCGTGGCTGGATTAATTCTACCGCAATAAATTCTTTTTCAAGAGCAGGAAGAGTATCTTCATCAATATTTACAATCGCTGTAAAAAATATCAGAAGCATCAGTATTGCCACATGTACAATAATGCTTGTCAGTGCGCCTTTCAGTCTTCTGCCGCTGCTGCTGTCGATACTGTCGTTCATTTGCCTATTCGGGAATTGTTGATAATAAAACTTTATATCCGTTGCGTTTTGCAATGTTCATAACATATACAACTTTGCCGACAGCTATTCGCTCATCGGGCGAAATTGTAAACGTAGGTTCGGGATTGTCTTTCAGGTTATCCTGCAACAGGGGTTCCAGCTCGTTGAGCGATACGGGTTTCGGTCCGAAATAATATTCAACGGTTTCGGCATCTATATATTTCATCGAGACATCTGTAGGAGGCTTTTGCGGCACCTGATTTGTACTTTTCGGCAACAGCAGGTCAAGAGCATTGTTATTGATAAGCGTAGATGTTATAAGGAAAAATATCAGCAGCAAGAATACCAGGTCGCTCATCGATGAAGCGCTGAATTCTGTTGTTACTTTTGTATTTCTTTTTATTGACATTTTATTCAGTTAAAAGTGTAATGTTTGTAGCGCGTATAAAATATTTTACGTTTTATGGATTAATGCTTCCTGTTCACAATCAGTTTATGGGTTCATTAAGCAAATCCATAAATTCTATGGTTTTCGATTCCATTGAATAAACTACATGATTTATTCGCGTAACCAGATAATTGTATGCAAAATATGCAAAGATACCGACAATAAGTCCGCCGATTGTTGTTATCATAGCGGTATAGATTCCGCTTGACAGCATTGACATTTGTATATTGTTTCCTCCCGCTTTCGACATTTCGTAAAAAGCCTGTACCAGTCCTATTACCGTTCCGAGAAATCCAATCATCGGCGCGCCGCCGGATATGCTTGCCAGCATGGGCATTCCTTTTTCGAGGCGCGCAACTTCAAGGCTGCTTACATTTTCGACAGAAGCCTGAATGTCGCTTAACGGACGACCTATACGCTCCACGCCTTTTTCAATCATTCGCGCCACGGGACTGTCATTGCGCTGACACAGATTTATTGCCGATTTGATTTTTCCATCATGAATATTGTCTTTTATATTATTCATAAAATGGGTATCAATCTTCGATGCGCTTTTTATTGCAAGCCAGCGCTCGACAAAAATATAAACCGCAACTAATGATAAGAATGCAAGCACTATCATTATCCAGCCGCCCTTTACGGCAAGATCGAATAAACTCATGCTTTCTGTTACTGTTGCTGTCGCTACTGCCGCCGAATCGGCAATTCCTGTTTGTAGTAATGTTATCATTGCTTGTAAAATAAATTAATTGTTGCCGCAAAGTTATAAAATTATTAATATACTACAACTTAGTGATGATTTGTTTAAATCTTATTAACTAAAAAATCATAAGAAGACTTTATGTTATTCGCGACAGGCGAATAATTACTTATGCAGCTATTATCTTGTCTTTAATACTTCCACGCTGCTTTTTATTCGCGGTTTACCGCTCGAATTGTACAAAATATAGAAATACAGTCCGGGTTCAACCATGTGTCCTCTGCTGTTTCGTCCGTCCCAGCCCAAATCCTGTTCTTCTCTGGTTTTTGTTTCATAAATAATGGCTCCGTAGCGATTGAAAATTTGAACCTTAAATCCGGGATGAAGATAATCATTTATTCCATCCTTATTAAATGGAGAAAAGGCTGTTATTTCCGGCGGGTAATATATTACGTACAGGTCTAAGGTTACTATGCTGTCGCAATCAAGATTTGTTTTAAAATCGGTAATATGAATTCCGGGAGTATTGTATTTGGCATGTCCTACGTAACGCCATTCGTCTTCGTAGATTGTGTCGATAATAAATACACTGTAAGACGGATTTACGGTTAACTGTAAAGTTACAATGCTGTCGCAGCCATTGACCGTTGCAAGATTTTTCGTATAATGCGAGATTCCTGTTGCAGCCGGAGTAACATTAAAATCGTTCAAATCGTAAGTATCTCCTAAACAGACTGTCGCGGATATTGTATAATTATATACCGGATTAACTGTAAGCGCCAGTGTTGTAATACTGTCGCAGCCGTGTGCTGTTGCGCTATAGTTTACAAGAGTAAAATTGCCTGCATTATTTATTACGGTATCAAAATTATATCTGTTGTATGGAGCGTACTGGCATACCGTATCGTATATTATAATATCAAGATACACCTGATTCACCGTAAGCAGCAGTGTTGTAATGCTGTCGCATCCGTGTACGGTTTTTTCGCTGTTCACAAAAACATAATTTCCTGCATAAGCAGGCGTTTCCTCAAAGCCGAAATTACTGTATGTTTCACTAAGGCATATTGATGCGTTTATTGTGTCGTAATATACGGGATGCACTGTAAGCAGCAACGTTGTGATGCTGTCGCATCCGTGTACGGTTTTTTCGCTGTTCACAAAAACATAATTTCCTGCATAAGCCGGCGTTTCCTCAAAGCCATAATCAAAGTACTTGTCGTTAAGGCATATTTCTGCGGTTATTGTGTCGTAATATACGGGATGCACTGTAAGCAGCAACGTTGTGATGCTGTCGCAGCCGTATGCGGTTTTTTCGCTGTTCACAAAAACATAATTTCCTGCGTAAGCCGGCGTTTCCTCAAAGCCATAATCAAAGTACTTGTCGTTAAGGCATATTTCTGCGTTTATTGTGTCGTAATATACCTGATGGACAGTAAGCACCAGTGTTGTGATACTGTCGCAGCCTTTATATGTTTTAAGATTTTGCGAATATATAAATGTTCCTGTCGAATCGGGTTCTATATAAAAATTATAGTTGTCATAATTTTCGTTTATACAAACAGATTCTCTTATCGTATCTGCATAGGAAGGATAGAAATTATACAACAGCGTTATGATGCTGTCGCAACCGTGTATCGTTGTATATTTCTGCGTAATGCTGTAATCCATTAATACAGGCGGAGGATAATCGCCGCTGTCTTCAACTTCAAAACTGTTTGATGGTTTAAACGGCATGCGTAATGGAGAAAAGGCATTAGTGCATATTACCATTTCAATTGAATCATGATACGAAGGATAAACCGTCAGCCGCAATGTTGTAACACTGTCGCATCCTTTTGACGTTGTGTCGTTGTGTACTAAAACCGTATCACCTGCATAACCAGGCAACAGAGTAAATTCGTACCTGCTATACAATGCGCCTGAACAGGCTGTATCATACAAAACTATATCATATACGGGATTAACCGTCAACCGTAAAGTTGTAATACTGTCGCAATTATTTACTGTCTTATCATTATTTACAAAAATGTAATTGCCCGCCTGATTTACTGTCGTATCAAAATTATATCTGCTGTATGGGGCGTACTGGCATATTGTATCATATATGGTATTATTATACACAGGATTAACAGTAAGCTGCAGCGTTACAGTACTGTCACACGCATAATAAAATGTTTTTAAGTTTTTTTGATAATAATGCACGCCTGCAACTGCTGGAGTTTCATCAAAATTATATTTATTATATCTGCCGTACTGACAGACCGTATCGGTTATGGTATCGTTATAAATGTAGCAATGAATATATTGAACCGTTACAGTACTGTCGCAATTGTGTATGCTTGCATAAGTTGTGGTTGATGAGCTGATTACTGTTCCCTGTGCTATGGTTGTATCGTTTGAGCAGACAAAATGTTTTACAGTGTCGTCATACGATTGCCAAACCGTTAAGTGTAATGTTATTATACTGTCGCAGCCATCTGCCGTTGTCAAATTAAGCGAATCATTTATAACTCCCGGCTGTGCCGGTATGGTATCAAAACCGTAATATTCGTTATAATATCTTTCGTTTACGCATATTTCGGCTTCTACGACAGTATCGTAAGCGCGTTTTACCGTAAGCAGCAATGTTATAATACTGTCGCAGCCATTTTGTGTTGTATGTGTTTTCGAGTAGATAAAATCGCCAATTCCTTCGGGTACTATGTCAAAATCATAGCCGGCATTATGATATTCTGCGTTTGAACATATTTCAGCCTGTATCGTATCATAGTAAGCTTGTTGGTGAATATGCCTGTATACTGTAATACTGTCGCAGCCGCGAACAGTTGTTAAAGCGTCTATGCTGTCGTACAGTACCGTTCCTGCCTGAATGTTCGTATCGCTCGAACAGACAGTAACCAGTACGGTGTCATTATAGAAAGGCAAGACTTCAAGCAGCAGTGTTATCAGGGAATCGCACTCATTTACCGTATCGGGTATGAAGCGCCAGTATGTTCCGGTTCCTAAAGTATCGGGCGTCAGGATGAATCCGTTTCCATTATAACTTTGACCCAGGCATATTTCAGCGTTTATTGTGTCGTTACTGCATATATCGCCGCCACCGCCGCCAGGTCCAGGTCCGCCAGGACCGCCGCCGCCACCACAACTACCGCCGGGCAAAGGAGGTCCGATATAATCAATATATATGATGCTGTCGCATCCGTATATTGTTTTATTAAAAATCGTATCGTCGCAGTAAATTCCGCTGCCATCGCCGGGTTCTACTATTCTTATTTCATGATATACGGGATGTACAACCAAATTAAGCGTAAACAAACTGTCGCAGCCGTTTATTGCCGTACTTTCATGTGTAATAATGTAGTTTCCTGCCGTTTCGGGCAGTGTATCGAAATCATGTTGATTATAGCTGTCTCCCAAACAGATTGTATCGTAAACTGTATCATTATATGTCTGCAATACGGTAAGATTAAGAAATATAATACTGTCGCAGCCATGTATCGTTGACAGCTTTATCGAATCGTGCATCAGTCCTGTTGCGGATGGCGTGATGTCGAATCCGTTTGAATGATAATGTACGCCAAAACAAACAGTATCATTTACGGTATTACTGTAATTGTAACAGTGAATGTATTGAACGGTTACCGTACTGTCGCAACCGTGTATTGATACGCCGGTTACTGTTGTATATCCGATTACTGTTCCCTGCGGTATGGATGTATTGTTTGAGCAGACAAATTCCTGTACGGTATCGCTGTATGTTTGCCAAACCATTAATTTGAGCGTTATTACGCTGTCACAGTGATTTATTGCCTCAAGCGTGCGCGTGTATGATAAAAGCCCCGGCACTTCGGGCATTGTGTCGAAGCCATTTTGTTCATATTTGTATCCAAAACAAATCGTATCATTTATTAAAACGCTGTAAGCAGAAATCACATTAAGCTGTAAAGTTACAATACTGTCGCATCCTTTATGGCTTGCAAGATTTTGTGTTTGCGTTATTAATCCTGTGGCTGTCGGCGTTATGTCAAATCCGTTTTCATTATAATTTTCGTTAACACAGACAGTAGCATTTATGGTATCCGAATATTCGGGCAAAATATATACGTATATGTAAACGAAACTGTCGCATACTGCCGTAGGAACAGTATCAATAATCAGAGTATCACTGACTGCAACAAACGTATGCCCGTGACTGTTATATGTTTTTCCGATACATATTTCTTCGTGAAATTCGGTTTTCGGAGTATAATCCGTAATATTTACCTGAGCAGTTACGGTGTCGAGCAAATTTCCGCTGCAAGGGTCTGCCATTGTTCGTTCTATGACAGCCATTACCTGATATGTTCCCGGATTTTGATAAGCATGATAAACGGTATCACCGGCACCCGTATTTCCATCTCCGAAATTCCATAATATACTTTCGTATTGATAATTTAATGTTACATAAAATTTTATCAGGTTTTCTATGCAAATATACTTGTCGGCAAAAGCGCTTATCGAATACTGCTCATCGTTTATCCAGATGGTTCTTTGCAAATCGTCCATTGCCGAACCTACAGAATATGCATAAGATTCGTTATATCCAAGCCCGTAAACATGAGCAGTAATTCCCTTACTGCTTCTAAGCGTATGAGATGCACTGGTGATATAATCAAGCTGGGCAAACGACAGAGCGGCATTTCCCTGCAAAGGTGAAAATTTCGAACCGATATTAACACCATCTAATGTTACCGTATTTTTGTCGGAAGTTGCAACAACAACATTAACATAATGATGTTCAATTTCATTGGTATTATAAGTACCGAAAGTTACTTCACGTATCTTCTGTTCTACAGGACTTATCCATACCATCGATGGGTCGCCGGGCAGATCTCCGTGAGCCTGTCCTGTAAGATACAGATAAACAGCACTTGGCTCGGATGTTTCTACAAAACAGGAACCATCGGTTGCCAGAAGTTCGGTTTCGTATGATTCACGGGCATTCAGCGTAGCTATTTGGCTCCCGTTCAAAAACACACCGGTATTGTCTTTTGAAGCGGTAATAATTATCCTGTCGTTTTTTCGCAGCATGGAAGAAGTAATGGCAAATGCTTTCCCCCAATATGCAACAGGTACTGCCTGTTCGAAAAGATGGTCGCTGGCTGCTTCCTCTGTTGGAACATTGGCAATATCATTTCCATTAAAAACGGCAATTTTTTTACAGTCTCTTGATTTTATATAAGTTCCTGAAAAATTACCTGCCGAACCCGATGCTCTAAGCTGGTACGTTTTTCCTCTATCAAGTGTAATGCTGAAAGCAACGCCGGCGGATTTTCCTCCTATTGCATCTGCGGTTGGCATAATATCCACTGTTGTATTGTCTTCGTCGGCAATTATCACAAATTCTCCGCCGTAATACACACCGTTAAAAAGGGCAGGATCATAAGTCTGTATTATATATTCATCCGACAATGTGGTAACAGGAAGAACATTTGTAATATCAAAAGATCTGTCTCTCAAATTTGAAGCAAATAATGAAATAGTATCGGTTGAAGTAATATATAATCCCTTGCTTTCTATAACATCGCTATTTTCATTGTAGCAGTGAACTTTGTCAACGGTAACTTTTAAAAGTTCGCCTGCAGGTACTGAAAAGGGCATAGACCATCCTGTGACAGGATTTTCAATAGTACCTGTACAGGCTGTTTTTGCGGATATCATGAGTGAAAGTTTAGGAAGCGTATCTGATGACGACGTATTTTGATAATTCTTCATAAATGTTACCCAAAATTCCTTACCCTGCGTAGATGGAGATTGAGCATAATGCCTTACGCTAAATGCAAACAATAAAGTCAGCGAAATTGATAATATGTATAATTTTTTTTTCATTTAACTTTATAATTGCCCAACAATTATAAATCCACCTGAATAATACCGATCATTACATCTTTTCTGTCATAAATTTATTCTGCCTGTTTATACTGTTGTATTTATTTACTGTTTTAGAATTTCCAAACAATGCATTAATATTGAAATCATATTTTACCAGCAATGATAAATACGGTTGAATGCACTGTAAGAGCCATCCGAGTTTCGCATTAATCCCCGTTTGAGTTTTGGAATACGTATTGATAAAACGACTTCGTGCGTTGAGCCGAGCTTGCTTGCATCGTTTGTGTGATAATCAAATGAATATCCTATGCGGAATATGTTAATTTTGACCCCTGCCATTAAGCAGAGTGCATTATCTATACGATATGCAAGTCCACCCCATACATTATCATTAAAAAACGCCATTGCGCCAAACTCTAAAAGATGTTCCCTGTTTCCATATACATAAGTTCCTGTAGGCGACAGTTCAAAAGCATCGTTTATCGGAAATTTGTAAAATCCATAGGCGTAGTATTGCGTGCCGTTGGTAAAAGTTGTAAGCTTTTTCGGCTGACGTCCCAAATTTGTTACGGATACTCCGAGCGCTAATCTTTCCATTGTAAATTCTATACCGAAATCAATTCCCAGCGTCGTTCTGGCTTCTTTTTCGGTTCCCAGTTCGGGATCTATAGGATTTTCGGGCGTAAGTTTATTGGGATCAAGCGAACGGTTAAGCACATCAACACCCAAACCGAACGATAGCTGCGACTGTTCCGTGATGTGTATTCTGTACGAATAAAGTACTTTTCCGATCATGGTGGAGCGTGCAGGAGCCTCCGAATCGTAAGCAAGACTCATTCCTATTCCGGAACTGAACTCATCAATAGATGTGTGAACATTAAGCATTGTGGTTCTCGGCGCATTTTTAAAGCCTGTCCACTGGTTTCTATGCACCATAAAAATATCCCAGGCATCATTATTGCCTACAGATGCAGGATTGTGATTAATACGCGAATACCACTGCTGCGTTATAAGAGGATTTTCTTGTGAATATAAGCAGTTAAGTCCGCCTATATACATTACAGCTAATAACAATATAGTTTTTTTCATAACAAATAAATTCATTTACAAAGATAATACTTTATTTTAAAATAACTCATCTTTTCAATATTTCCAAGCTACTTTTTAATCTCGGCTTGCCGCTTGAATTGTACAGAATATAAAAATACAGTCCCGGCTCAACATTCTGTCCATTGCTGCTTCGTCCGTCCCAGCCCTTATCCTGTTCTTCCTGTGTCCTTGTTTCGTAAACCGGCGTTCCGTAACGGTTAAATACCTGAACTCTAAACCCGGGCATGAAATAATCATTTATTCCATCTTTGTTAAACGGAGAAAATGCCGTTATGAACGGATAGTATATAACATCAAGATTTAACGTTACTATACTGTCGCAGCCTTCTTCGGTTTTCAAGTTGGAAACGTGTAAGCCCGGCGTATTGTACTGATAGTTGCCTACCCTGTAAAATTCATCTTCATAAATCTGTGCGAAAATATATTCATCATAAACGGGATTAACCGCTAACTGTAAGGTAACAATACTGTCGCAATCACAATCTGTTGTTTTAAGCGAGTGCGTATATGTATAAAATCCGGGTTGAGCTACTGATATGTTAAATCCGTTGGCATTGTAACTGTCATCCTCGCAAACAGATGCATTTATAATTATATCATACGAAGGATTAACAATCAGATTTAAACTTACCGTGCTGTCGCAGCCGCCGATTACCGTGTACAGTGTAGTATCCCATGCTATCAATCCGGGCGCTGTCGGCGTTGTATCCAAAAATGCATAGGTCGAATTAGTGTAAGTATCGCCTAAGCATATTGTATCTATTATCAATGTGTCGTAAACAGGCAAGACAGTCAGTTCCAGTCTTACTATGCTGTCGCAACCGCCGATTATTGTGTACAGTGTAGTGTCCCACGCTATCAATCCGGGCGCTGTCGGCGTTGTGTCCAAAAATGCGTAAACAGGATTTATGTAAGTATCGCCAAAGCATATTGTATCTGTTACTAAGGTGTCGTAAACAGGCAAGACAGTCAAATTCAACCTTACTGTGCTGTCGCAGCCGCCGATTATTGTGTGCAGTGTCGTGTCCACTGATATCAATCCTGTTGCTGTCGGCGTTGTATCCAAAAATGCGTAAGTCGTATTAGTGTAAGTATCTCCGAAGCATATTGTATCTATTATCAGTGTATCGTAAACAGGCAAGACAGTTAATTCAAGCCTTACAATGCTGTCGCAGCCACCGATTATTGTGTACAGTGTCGTGTCCACTGCTATCAATCCGGGTACGGTTGGCGTTGTGTCCAAAAATGCGTAAGTCGGATTAGTATAAGTATCGCCTAAGCATATTGTATCTATTATCAGTGTATCGTAAACAGGCAAGACAGTTAATTCCAGCCTTACAATGCTGTCGCAATCATATTGATTTTTCAGATAAAGAGTATCGTATATCATACCTGTTTGTTGAAAGGTTTCATCAAATCCGTATTTATGGTATTCTTCGGCTCCCAAGCATATCATGTCTGTGATTGTATTAATTTCGGGAGCGGATATTGTAAATGTGGAAGATGCCGTGCCAATATTTCCGTTGAGTCCCAAAACTACCAGCTCGACAGTATGCACGCCGGGGCTTAATGAGGTCGTCCACCACGACAGCGAGTCTCTCACTGCTGTTTGTTCAACATTGTCTATAAACCATTTAAGATATCCGGATGCTGTACTCATTGCATACTGCACAACCGCGTTGAAATGGGCAATCGTATCGCAAAAAGCCATGCCCTCCAAATCCTGATGATGGATTGTATCGCTGATGCCGGGGTTTGTATAATAAAATGCCAAATCCAAATCGCGTGCAGCTGCGCCGGCAAAGTAATAATATGATTCGTACGAGCCGAATCCATAGCATAGCAGTACAAGCCCCGCAGAATTTTCGAACAGATACGGCCATGCGGATGCTGCATCGCTTCCATTAAAAGCATAATTATAAAATGAGTAGCCCGATGGATGATCATACCATGTGCCGGGCAGCAATTGAGTAACTCCATTCAGCTTAAGTGTAGTCGAAGTTTTGGTCGCAGTTGGAGTTACTATTAATGCGCGATGGTAATCTATTTGGGAACTTCCGGTAGGAATAAAAGGAGCCGCCAATATTGATCTAACCGCCTGCTCTATAGGAGGAACCCACACAATGGAAGGATCGCCTTTGTCGTTATCTCCTATCAGGTCTTCATCTTCATTTCTTTCGTCCCGACCCATTATATATGAACAGACCGCAACAGGCTTGTCGGCTTCTATGAAAGTTCCATTATCATATACCAGCGCGGTATGTATTTCGATAAATTCGCCCGCGTCTAAAGTATATGGGGGAGGACCAACTACGTGTTTAGAGTAGCCGCCATTATCTTCAACTACGGTTCCTCCGACGAAATCAACACTTGTATTATCTTGAGACGCCAGAACTCTTGTTCGCACCATGCCTCGATGCGTAACAGGCACCATAAACCTGCGCCCCCAGGTGTTTACCGGCATGAACTGCTGATACAGAATATCCGCTCCGTTATGTAAATAAGTGGGAATAAAAACTCCGCTGTTTGTTACAAAGTAGGCAACAGGTTTGTTTGATGTGATATGCAGTCCGGTTTGGTCCTGACTTCTAAACTTTGCATGAGGCCATCGGTAATATACCTGTCCTCTGTTCATATTTGCAGCAATCAGTACACCATCTTCCCAAAAGTTAGTACCGTTTTCGGTTGCAACCAGTGTATAGCCGTCCCGCCACGAACCGCTTGCCTCGTATGATATGTGATAATAATCGGTTCCCAGGCTGCTGACAGGCAAAATATTGGTAGCATCTGTAGTTATGTTGTACTGATTCAGTACATACAGGTATATCGGCTTTGTAGATGTTACATGTACCGATTTATTTCCTATTCCATTCGTTTCGGCAGTGGTATTTGTAGGATAAATAGCCCGTTTATGGTTCCCGTCAGCCGCATAGTTATAAACACCAGGTGCAGCTATATTCATAGTATGATTCAAGGAACCGGGATTATATATGTACTCAAATGTAACCACAGTATTAGGTTCTTCTGCAACAACCCTGTATTGCAGATTAACCAAATTGTAAGCATGAGTACGGTTTTGCCCGCACGAAAACCAGAAGTCGGTGCCTTTTGTTGATAACTGGGCATTAAGTTTTTCGGAAAACAGGGAAAAACTTACGATAAGCGATACGATATATACAGTAACTTTCATTAGAAAAAAATTTTTCACAAAGTTAATACATTTATTTAACAATTTTAATATTCACAAAAAAATAAATTATATTTTTAGCTACATTTTCAAAAATAAAATGCTAAAAATACCCGTAATACGCACTGAAAGGCATGTTGAAAATACCTGATTTAAATCCGTTACATGACGTATAATAAACTTAAAATCAAGCATATTAAATCTATTTTTTTTGCCGGTTCTGTATGGTTTAATATGAGTACTACAAAGAGACAAGATAATTATAAAATTTAACACTTTTTAAAAAGCGGAGTGTTAAAATTTTATTGTTTTTCATAATTGCGGTAGTATTTTCTGTTGAAAAAACGAATGATTTTTTCTTTTTTATAACAGATTTTTCAGAATATTTTTTAAATTAATGATATTAGATATAAAATCGGTCGGCAGGTTATTTATCCAATTAAGTATTGCATGTAAAAAAAAACTATTAAATTTGTAAGTAATATTAAAATTCACATAAATGGCAAATTTGTATAAACTATTGATAACAACGGTATTGTTTATTTTTTTGCAGGCGTATTCGCTTGCTCAGGTTACTGCGGTTGGCGCTGATTATTCAAAGCCGACTTCGTTTTTGCGAGGCAAACCCGACATGATTCATGTGTTTTTCTCGCCTTTAACGGGAAATTTGGAAGCGCGGCATCATTCAGGCGAAAATTCCGGTTTCACATGGGAAAAATTAGATGTTTCGGCTCAGGCATTTTTTTCGGTTCATGCCGAAAGCGGCGTTTCCGTAAGCTCGTTCGGCAATCTGACTGATGGCGGTTATCGCGTTACCGCTGATTCGGCAGGCGCAGGCACTTCGATTGACACATTTGCGGTTTGGGTCATAATAGATACTTTCAACCTCGAAGGCGAAATCAAATATTCATCAACCTGCGAATGGCTTGATTTGGATGCAACTGTTCGTCCCGGTTCCAATGTCCCCTACCGTATTTATCAATTTGAAAATTCATCGGGAATACTTTATGACTCCATAATATATAACAGACTTACAACAGACTGGACTACATCCGCTGATATTTACGACGGCTTGCCCGATATTGACGACTCGTGGGCAAAATGGAATAAAACAACCGTAAGCGAACCTGCGCCTCTGGCTGATGCTGTTTATACGGTTACCATCAAAGACGTTTTCGGAAAAACGGTAACGGCATCAACTCCGCTAATTGCAGCAATAGCTGTATATCCTGCATTTACGGTGGAAGCAAGAGATGAAAACGGAAACTGGGCAAGCACATCAACATACGCTACCGACAACAACAGCGCTTTGTACAGGGTTCGTTTCAAGCATAACGACTCACGGCACGCAACAAAATATACGTGGAAAGGTTACGGAAACATTTATATGGAAGCAACTCGAAATGTACTTATATGGTCACAGACAACAACCGATGCAGGCGAAACGGTTTATCCCGCATTTCCTCATCGCACGGGAATCCTTGATGGCTATCCTACGGGAAAATACGGATTTCAATTAATAGTGGAAAACACTTCTACAGGCTGCAGCGACTCATCGCTGCTGTCATATATAAATGTTGCGCCATCTGATTTGCCGTCCAAATCAATACCCAATGCATTTACGCCAAACGGAGATGGACAAAACGATGTTTTTAAATTTATCAAAAGTCAGGAGCCCAAGTCGATGCGCACAATCAGAATACAGATTTTCGACAGAGCAGGACACAGCGTTTATTCGTACAGCGGAGACTACGAACAGTGGCAAGGCTGGAATGGAAAGCTAAACAACAGCGGAGCCCAGTGTACATCGGGAGTTTATTATTATGTTGTAAGCGGAACCGGCTGGGATGATAAGTCGCATGATGGTAAAGAATATCGCAGCTTTTTACATTTATTCACAGATTAAACACTAAAATATCGAATTAGTTTAATCAAATTTATACCTGTTAATGAATATCTTATACAATCTGACCATACATGCTTACGGTAGGTTAATTGCCATAGCGGCATGTTTTAACGAAAAAGCGAAAAAACGACACAGCGGAAGCCATAATACATGGAATATCCTTGAAAAACAGGCAGATAAAAAATCAAAATATGTCTGGTTTCACGTATCGTCGCTCGGAGAATTTGAACAGGGACGTCCGGTGATGGAAAGATTAAAGGAAAAAAATCCTCAAACAAAAATTCTGCTTACATTTTTTTCGCCTTCAGGTTACGAAATACGTAAAAATTATTTATATGCCGACATTGTGTGCTATCTGCCTGTTGATACGGTGAGAAATGTCAAAAAGTTTTTTTCGCTTGTAAATATCGAAAAGGCAATATTTGTAAAATACGAATTTTGGGGAAATTTCCTGCACGAACTTAAAAACCGTAACATTCCAACATATATCATTTCAGCAATTTTCAGAAAAAAACAGGCATTTTTTAAAATCTACGGAGGATTTTACCGCAACATGCTGAAATGCTTTACTCATCTTTTCGTGCAGGACAGCGATTCATTGAAGCTGCTTAAAACCATAGATATTTACAAGGTTACAGTTGCAGGCGATACCCGTTTCGACAGAGTGTACTGCATTGCGCAGCAATCCAAAAACCTTCCTTTGATAGAAAAATTTATTGATGGGAAAAATACTGTTGTTGCAGGCAGTACGTGGACAGCCGACGAAGAATTACTGCTGAAATATCTCAACGAAAACAAAAGTGTGAAGATTGTAATAGCTCCTCACGAAATACACGAATCGCACATCTCTGAAATAAGCAGCAAGCTTAAATGTTCGCATTTGCGTTATTCGCAGTTGACCGATGATAACGCTGCAACTGCGGATTGCGTCATTATTGACTGTTTCGGAATATTATCATCAATTTACCGTTATGCCGACATTGCTTATATTGGCGGCGGGTTCGGCGCAGGAATACACAACACGCTTGAAGCTGCCGTTTATGGAATACCTGTTGTGTGGGGAACAAATTACATGAAATTCAGAGAAGCGCGTGAACTGATAGCATGTGGCGGCGGCTTTTCTGTTTCCGATTATAACTCATTGAAAAACACCTTTGATAATTTGCTTGTCGATTCCGCTGTAGGCAAAAAAGTGGCAGAATATGTGGAACAAAATATCGGAGCAACCGAAAAAATATTAAAAGCTACAGGTTATTAATCTCTGCACAAAATAATGCAAACAGCGCCATGCGAATAGAAAGTTAGCGACAGTCCAACTTCTCTTCTGCCCGCTTAATAATTATCTCTGCTTGTTCTCTGAATACAATTTCACTTTCAAATACGGTATCGCCGCCAATGTCTTCTCCCATACTTGTCCAAACACCGTTACAGTTATAAAAGTACCACAATCCATAACCCCATGAATCAAGATAAGCATCATTTACAACTCCTGCGATCTTGTTTTTTGTTTCATGCGTAAATATTCTATTTTGTCGCGTCAAAGGTAGAAATAACTTTTAATGCGAACAAAATGTTTTTTAAAATAAGAAACTGTTATGAATGCAGGGTTATTCAATATAGTTTATATTTAATAAAACATTATATGCCTTATCTGCAATATAATATTCTCCAGTCATTGCGAGTAGTGTAACGACGAAGCAATCTATAAAAGAACATGGCAATTGGATTGCTTCACCGCAAGCGGTTCGCAATGACGTTTCAATAAATTGATGAATTTTAAGCATATAATAATCTGTCCTATATAATATTTAATATAGTATATTTAATTTCAGCGCTTCCAATCCTGTTCAAGTGGACAAAATTTCACAAAAAAAATATCAGCTTCACCGACTGATAAAAATAAAAGGCTGCCCCGCTTCCGGGACAGCCTTACCAAACCATTAACATTTGCATGAATAAAAATGATTTACAAAAATTATTATAAAGACTTGGTTATTATGATTAAACTCACCGGTATTCTCCTGTTTATTTAGTAAATGCTCCATCCTTTACCTGTGGCAATAGTTCTGTCGCAGTCGTCTGTACCCGGATTTGTACCGATATAAAGTTGTCCCGATGACCCTGTTCCCGTTCTGACCGGCAAATCGGTAAATATTCTGTTAAGTTCGGCGGCGCTCAGGTTATTGTTCATTGTTCTCAAAAATATTAATGCCGGGCAGCCGCTCACATTAACTGTTTCAAGTTCATTGAACAGAGAATATACTCTTCTCAATGATGTACAATTCGTCAAGTCCAAAGTTTTCAGCTTATTGTTTCGGCAAGTAAACTCATTCAAAGCGCTGTAGCCCGACAGATTCAGGCTTGTCATCTCATTATAACTGCAATCCAAATCAGTTAATACAGCCTTGCAACCGTTCAAATCCAGCGATGTTATTTTGTTGTAGCTGCAATCCAAATTTTCTAACGATATACAGTCGTCAACATTCAGGGATGTCAATTCATTATTGTATAAACTCATTTTCTTTAATGCCGATAAACCGCTCAGATTGACAGTGGTTAATTTATTGTTGTAGAAAAATATATACTGTAATGTTGTAATATTACTTACATCCAAAGCTGTTATCTGATTTGTTATGCAGTTCAAATATAACAGCCCGGGACATTCTTTCAAGTCTAATCCTGTTAACTTGTTGGCTGTTATTGCCAAAACCTTCAAATCGGGACAGTTATTGAAAGATGCCAGATGTACCTCGCCTGTCATTTTTGGAGAAACATAATCGCTGGTAATATTATTGTTGTACGGTACATCGCCAAACGAAGTTAATCCCTGCGTAAGCATAATCTTCACATTATAAGTCGAACCGGCATTGGCGTATGTGTGCGATATTTCGGTGCAGCTGTTATATTCTTCATTGTTAGAACCATCTCCCCAGTTAACCACAAGATGCTGCGCTACGGTATAAATTCTTAGCAGACCGCTGCTTGCAGGCTTAACCGTTAAGAATATATCGTTTTGCGGTATTACCGTAACGCTGCATGTCGCCGATTTGCCGTCGGCTGTAGCCGTAATCACCGCTACGCCTGTTGCAATACCTCTTACTTCGCCTGTGGCTGCATCAACGGTAGCGATGCCGGTGGCGCTGCTCGTCCATGTTACGGTATTGTAAGTAGCATTGTCGGGTTCTACTGTTGCCGTAAGCGTTCGTATTGAGCCGACTTCGAGTTCGAAGTCGTCAATATCTATTTTAATGCTTTCTACGGGTATGGGATTCACTGTAAGGCTGCATGTTGCCGATTTGCCTCCCGATGTTGCCGTAATTATTGCAGCGCCAACTCCAACGGCTGTTACTTCGCCTGTGGCTGCATCGACTGTTGCAATGTCGGCTGCGCTGCTTGTCCATGTTACATTTTTATATGTAGCATTGTCGGGAAGCACGGTTGCAATTAGCGTGTGCTTTGCTCCTACAAGGAGTTCAAGCGTTGCGGGTTCAACCGTTACGCTTTCGGCAGGCACTTCTACCGTAATGATGCACGATACTGTTTTGCCTGTACCTGCCAGGCCTGCTACAATTACAGCCACGCCTGCGTCAACAGCTGTTACTTCGCCTGTAATTGCGTTAACCGTTGCAACATTTGTAGCGTTGCTTGCCCACGACACGGCGGCTTTGCCGTTAGCGTTTTCGGGAAACGTTTGTACTGCAAGAGTGTGCGTTTCGCCCACAAGAAGGACGAGCGTAGAGGGTTCGACACGAATGTCGGTAACAGCAACGATTTCTTCATTTTCGCTGCACGACATAATGGCTGTCATGCTCATCATTAATAATGAGATAGCCATGTTTTTTAGAAAATTGATATTTCTCTTCATTTCTTTGTTTGTATATTAAAATTAATTTATAAATATTATATTCTTATTGTAAACCTGTTTCTTTGTCTTCACAAACCCAAACAGAGGCGAAATCCTCTGTTTGGGACATATTTATTTAATAATTGTAAAGCCTTATATCGTTTTTGAACAAAATTTCAATTTTAAATCATTGATTTTTATATATGCTCTTTT
>JAISDB010000036.1 GCA_031265155.1 Prevotellaceae bacterium
CTTAAAATTTTCTGTCCGATAATTTACATTATAAGACAAACCAATCGCAAGTATATCAGTAAAATACTTATTTTGCGCTAAAAATATTTTTTTTGTTAAGATTTGTAACTAATTAAAAAATAATTATTTTTGTTTTTTAAAACAAAATATAATGTAAATTATAGGACAAAAATATTTTTAGAAATGTTAAAATTTCAGGTAATTATTTATTGATTTATTTACCATTTTTGATTTCAAAATGTAATATAAACCTGACAAGCTAACAAGAAAAGCCCACGCTTGCATGTGAGCGTTGAACCTTCCTGTTATTACTTGTCTGTTGAAAGTGTCGAAGTTTCAATAGAAGAACAAATCTAACACCTTAATCCTATATTCTTTTACAAACTCAACGGTTTGCTAAGCATCGTTAATAATCACTTTATAAAGTTGTTTATTTTCTGAAAATGTATTGAAAAAATTTCATTCAGCCCATAATTCAAAAATTTCGCGTATATTTGTAATATATTAAAATAAATTCTATGGGAGATAAGAAAATCGTAATAATTCCCACTTATAACGAAAAGGAAAATATTGAAGCAATTATTCGTAAGGTTTTTTCACTTGAAGGTGATTTTAATATTTTGATTGTAGATGACGGTTCGCCTGACGGCACGGCAAACATTGTCAGGCAATTACAAAACGAATTTCCGGACAGGCTTAATATTATGGAGCGCAGCGGCAAACTCGGCTTAGGCACTGCCTACATAACAGGCTTCGACCGGTGCCTGAAAAACAGCGCCGACTATATTTTTGAAATGGATGCCGACTTTTCGCACAATCCCGATGATCTTATCAGATTGTATAATGCCTGCAAAAACGGCGCTGATATTGCCATAGGCTCACGATACCTTACAGGAATGAACGTTGTCGACTGGCCTTTTAGCCGGTTGCTAATGTCGTATTCCGCTTCAAAATATGTACGAATTATTACGCGAATGAAAGTAAAGGACAGTACGGCAGGATTTGTATGTTACAGGCGAAGCGTTTTAAGCGCAATCAATTTCGACAGGATTCGCATGAAAGGTTATGGATTTCAAATAGAAATGAAATATACGGCGCATAAGCTCGGCTTCAAAATCGAAGAAGTTCCCATAATTTTCATCGACAGGAAGCTGGGAACATCAAAAATGAGCAGCTCTATTTTTGGCGAAGCTATGTGGGGCGTGCTGAAGCTCAGATTCAGGAATATAAAAAAACAGCACAGGAAAGAATAAATTTTCTTCAATAATATATTCATAATTAAAATGAAGATTTTTATAAAAGATGCAACAATAGTAAACGAAGGACTGTCATTTAAAGGAAGCCTTTTAATTGTTGACGGCATTATAAAATTCATTTTCAAAGACTGCATATCCGAAGAAAATACAGGCGCCGATACAATTATTGATGCTTCGGATTTGATTTTAATTCCGGGAATAATCGACGATCATGTTCATTTTCGCGAACCCGGGTTGACGCACAAGGCGGATATTCATTCCGAAACTGCAGCAGCAGCAGCAGGCGGCGTTACTTCGTTTATGGATATGCCTAATACTGTTCCCAATGCAACAGCAATATGCAGTCTTGAAAAAAAATATGAAGCAGCAAAAAAAAAATCATTGATAAACTATTCTTTTTATCTTGGCGCAACAAATCACAATTTGGACGAAATCCTAAAAATCACTGCCGAAAATATTTGCGGAATAAAAATTTTCATGGGTTCTTCTACAGGAAATATGCTTGTGGATGATGAAAAAAATATGGAAAAAATTTTTGAACAGTCGCCGGCATTGATTGCTGTGCATTGCGAAAACGAAAACATTATCAAAAACAATGCAGAATACTTTAAAAGCAGATTCGGCAACGATATTCCTTTTGAATTTCATGATAAAATACGAACTCGCGAAGCGTGCATAACATCAACCGAACATGCTATCGCGCTTGCACGCAAATATGATTCACGATTACACATTCTGCATGTATCAACAGCAAGGGAAGTAGAAATGCTTGCAGCCTGCAATGCCAATAAACGCATATCTTCGGAAACATGCCCGCACTATTTATGGTTCAGCAACAGCGATTATCAAAGCATGAAAGGACTTATAAAATGCAATCCGTCGATAAAAACGCAAGCCGACAGAGATGCTCTCCGCCATGCAATAGCACATGGAATTATTAATATTGTATCAACCGACCACGCACCGCATTTACTCAACGAAAAAAGCAACAGTTATTTGAACTGTCCATCGGGACTGCCATCGGTGCAGCATTCGCTAAACGTAATGCTGGAGCTTGTTCGCAAAAACATATTGACAGTCGAAACCTTAGTCGAATGCATGTGCCACAATCCTGCACGAATTTTTTCAATTAAAGATCGCGGATTTATACGTGAAGGATACAAAGCCGATATTGTTCTCATAAATCCAAACATGAAATGGCAGGTTGACAAGTCGAACATCTTATACAAGTGCGCATGGTCGCCATTTGAAAATACTGTTTTTAATTACAAAGTAACACATACATTTGTGAACGGAAATTTGGTTTATGACAATGGAAACATATATGAAAACGTGAAAGGCGAGCGATTGATTTTTGAAAAAACACGATAAATTCATGGGACGGAAATTACAAAACAGCGAACTGAACAGACTGTCAATAGAAGAATTTAAACTGTCGCCAAAATTGCCGGTAATTGTCGTACTTGATAATGTTCGCAGTCAGCATAATATAGGTGCGGCTTTTCGTACAGGCGACGCTTTCAGAATAGAAAGCATCTTTTTATGCGGTATTTCGTCAATTCCGCCAAATGCCGAAATTCACAAGTCTGCTCTTGGCGCAGAAGATTCGGTTGAGTGGAAATACTTTGCAAATACTGTCGATGCTGTAACTTTTTTAAGGCAGGAAAGATATGAAATTATTACAATAGAACAAACCGAAAACAGCATCATGCTAAACAGTTTTTTGCCGAACAAAAACATCAAATATGCCTTTGTTTTCGGTAATGAAGTGCATGGCGTTTTGCAGTCAATTGTCGATGCAAGCGATTTGTGCATAGAAATACCGCAAGCCGGAACAAAACATTCGCTCAATGTATCGGTAAGCGTTGGTGTTGTTCTATGGGAATTTTATAAAAATCTCAATTCAATTTTGAAGAGTAGTAACAAACCATCAACAAATAACCTCAAATAAAATTTATTATAAAGATTATCAGACATCCTCGGAAAACTGTCAGTAACCGGAATTAAGATTATACAAAGCAGCAATCAGACTGACCGAATTTAATATTCAATACGTTTTTTTCCCGTTTTGATATTTTTTGACAATAATTCTGAATATTTTTACTTTGATTACAATATTTTCCTTTTCGTGCCTGCCTGTTGACGGCTTATTATTCAAAGCTAAAACTGTTCCAGAAGTTTTATTCTTTTTTCAATTGGCGGATGCGTTGAAAACAGACCTGCAATTCCCTTTTGCAGGGGATTGTCTATAAACAGTTGAGCAACATCCTTTTGTGTTACAGCTTCAATTCGCGAGTCGGTTGAAATTTTGCGTAACGCCGAAGCCAATGCCAAAGGATTTTTAGTCATTTCCGCACTGCCTGCGTCTGCCATGTATTCGCGTTTTCGCGATATTGCAAATCGCATCAATATCGTTATCAAATAACCGATTACCGCAAGAACAAGAGCAATAACAATAACTACGACGCCGCCGCCCTTATCCTTACTGCTGCTTCGATGATTTCCATATAATAAAGTGCGAAGCAGCATTTGCGTAAGAAATGAAAATATTCCAACAAAAACAATCGAAACTATCAGCAGTTTCACATCGCGATTGCGAATATGAGTAAGCTCGTGAGCAATCACGCCTTCAAGTTCATGATCGTCAAGCTTGTTTATAATGCCTCGCGAAAGCGTTACCGTAAATGTTCTTTTATTTATTCCGCTTGCAAATGCATTAAGCGAATCATCGTCGATTATATTAATCTTTGGCATACTCATATTATTGGCGATACAAAGATTTTCAACCAGATTATAAACACGTTTGTTGTCTTTGCGCTTGAGCGTATGCGATCCCGTAGACAGTTGTATTATTGTTGTATTTGCAAAATATGCAATCAAAAACCAAACCAGACAGCCTCCGACAACCCACGGTAAAGCCTCTACAAACATTTGATTTGCAGCGCTTATACCGTCATAAGTTGAATTATGGGATATTTGTCCGTAAAGTATGTAAAAGAAAAGCCAGACAAGAAAAAGTATTATGCACGGAAAGAGTATCAGCAACAGTGTTGATTTGATGTTATTTACCCTTTTTTGTGTTTGTATTCCTACGTATTTCATTCAGATATAAAGCTATGGTTTCCTGTGAGATTTCTTAAAAGTTTATTTTTGGAGGCTCGTCAAGGCTTATCCGTTCCTGTTCGCCTACGTCAAACATTTTTTCGCGTTTGAAACCGAACATTCCTGCGATAATATTTGCAGGAAAAGTTTCAACGGCATTGTTGTATTCTTTTGTTGCCGAATTAAAATATCTGCGTACGGCGGCAAGTTTATTTTCAATATCCGACATTTCTTCCTGCAACTGCAAAAAGTTTGTATTTGCTTTCAGTTCGGGATATGCTTCCAGCTGTATTTTCAAACCGCTCAATGCTGATGCAAGTTGATTTTCGGCATCTATTTTCTGGTCGATAGTTTGAGCGCCCATAGCTGCCGTGCGCGCCTGCGTAACTTTCATAAATGTTTCGCTTTCGTGTTTTGCATAACCTTTTACCGTTTCAACAAGTTGAGGTATAAGATCATGACGCTGTTTAAGTTGAACATCTATGTCTGCAAAAGCGTTTTCGCGATTGTTGCGATAGCGCACCAAACGGTTGTAGAGCGAAATTATGAATATAATCACAATCGCTACGATGATTACTATAATCCAAGTTGTACTCATTTTTTATAATTTTATTTTGTTATTAATATTTTTGAATTTTATGTGAAATATATATTGTTTGTTTAAAATTTCTGCAAAGTTAATGATTTATTACAATTGTCTGTTCTTTTATTTTTTCTCCGTTTTCAATTATGTTCAAATGATAAATTCCGTTCGGAAGTTTTGAAGTATCTATTTTTATCTGTTTCTCTGCCGAAGAATACGTTTTGTTGTAAACCAGCTGTGTGGTACTGTGGCTGTACAGCAATACACGTATTTCTGATGTTTT
>JAISDB010000045.1 GCA_031265155.1 Prevotellaceae bacterium
ATTGAATTATTATGTACATCATCCCGGATACATTGCAGCGAAAGAACGCAGCCGGCAGAACCGGCACCGCCTACCGCCTGCGTCGTCCGGCTTCCGAACTGCCTCCCGACGCTGCATTATTTTAAAACCAAAAAGGCGCATTGCCAAACATAACCCCCGATAAACAACAAAACTGCGTGTACGCAAATACTAACAAAATACCTTGAATTTTTTTTTGACGCCAGTCGAAAAAAAATGGTTAATCGAAGTGGAAAGGAGATAAACCACCGCTTCATCTGGAAGATGAAAATGACCCTACTTTGAAAATTATATAATGTCGCTGTCCCGCTTGCGGGCTTTGTTTTCGCTGTTTTTTGGATTTTGGTGTCAATCTTGGATTCCTGGAAGCTGCCGGCATTTCGTTTTTGGTGTCAATCATGTATGGGTTCCATCCAGATGAGCCGGTTACAATCGTTTTTTTTGGTATCATATCTGAATATGGGGACGAAAGGGACAGATGGGACACAAGGGACGGGAACATATCGGCGCAACGAAGCGAAGCGAGTGCGCGCCGGCGATGACTGTAAATGATGTCAAAATACTCTCTGAATCGAGTGCCAGGTTTTCGTTTTTGATGTCAATATGGTCGGAAGCTGTTGTCTGCAGGAATCATGTTTGATAAGCATATCAGTAATATTTAATTGTCTTCAAAGATACAAATTTGTAGTATACATTACAATTTATTTGCGGTAAAAAACATGGGTAGGGGTTTCAAGTCCTTCAGTCCCTAAGTCCTTCAGTCCAAGCGGTATTCCCTATAATTTTGATGATAGCCGGCGGAATGCACCGGTAAAGTCGGATATTCGCTGTTTGAGTTCGAATAGCTGCTGTTTCAGTTGTTGGTTCTCGCTTTGTTGGGCGGTGAGTGCAGCGTCCAGTTGCAAGTAATGCGTGATGACGTGCCGCACAGCGGCAACGTCCGTTGAAACATGCAGGGACTGGCGGAGTTCGGAAAGCGCTTCCGAATCCTGTTCCCCTAAGCGAAGCGTAAATCTTCTCTCTTTTGTTGTTTCGTAATTTTCCTCAGTTGTTTCCATTTTTTTGTTGTTATGGACAGTGATTCTGCCCTGATTAATAATACCCAAAGGTACAAAGAAAAAATGAAACTGCAAAATTTTTGGTATCTTTTTTTAGTCCTGGATGAAAATATTTTTCCTTTTTTGGTGTCATTTTAGGCGGCTGCCGGAACGAACAGGCACTGGAACCGCCGTTGAAATGACATCAAAATCTATATTTTGATGTTTCGGGTGGGGTAGTGTGGTTACCGGACTTGATTGTTGTCGGCAAAATCGTTCTTTTTTGCCGGACTGAATAATATGAGCAAGGAACAGAACTATTGCCGAAAACGGGACTGCGCGCCAATACAACCAAACCGCCAATCAATCATTAAAAACGATGAATCAAAGATATCATCATTTTTAATGATTCCCGTCAGGAGACCCTGCGCTACGTATTTTGCGGCCTTAAATTGATGTAAACCGGAAAATAGTTAATTAACATTATTTTATATTTATGGGGTTATTTTTTAATATTATTTAACTATTTATAATTGCTCACTATCAAAAAAAGTAGTACTTTTATGGCATAAAAAAAGCGGGTCAGTGAACCCGCTAAACTGTCGGAATAATCCGGCGAAAGCGTCTGGCTTAAACCAGGCATTTTAAAAGGTTTGGTAAAATGCTGAAAATTTTATCTTGGCTTTTGAAAAGAATTAAGATAACTATAATTGTTATCAAAATTCGCTTCTAATAAGCCAGCGGGGGCGAATAAAAGTAACCCCCGTAAACCTTTTTCCGATACAAATATACAAAAACTTTTTCAAATAACAAAATTATGGATGAAAAAATTGTAGAAAAACGAATCGCACTGATTAAAAAGATAAAGGAGGAACGCATTAAAAAAGGAATATCGACGTACCAGATGGCGGATATGATAGATATGCACGAACCGAACTATGTTCGCGCGGAATCCGGACGGCAATCGGTCGGAATTGATATGCTTTTGAAAATTTCAAACGCACTGGGGCTGGAGATTGAAATAATTGATGTAAGTCTTAAATAATAACTCCGCGTCGACAGAACCGTCACTGCCTGCCGCTCGCATTGTCCGGCTTCCGAACTGCCGCCCAACGCTGCATATTATAAAAACCGAAAAGGCGCAAAACATAACCCCCTAAACAACAAAACTGCGTGTATGCAAATACTAACAAAATACCTTGAAATTTTTTTTTGACGCCAGTCGAAAAAAAATGGTTAATCGAAGTGGAACGGAGATAAACCACCGCTTCATTTGAAAAATGAAAATGACCCTACTTTGAAAATGTATGATGTTCGACCGCTGTCCCGCTCTTGCTGACTTTGTTGTTTCTTTTGAATTTTGGTGTCAATCTTGGATTCTCGGAAGCTGCCGGCAGTTCGGTTTTGGTGTCAATCATGAATGAGTTCTATCCGGATGAGCCGGTTACAATCGTTTTTTTGGGTATCATATCCGAATATGGGGACAGATGGGACACAAGGGACGGGAGTATAATGTCGGTGCATCGAAGCGAAGCGAGTGCGCGAAGGCGTTGACTGTAAATGATGTCAAACCTCCCTCCGGATCGAGCGCCAGGATTTCTTTTTTGATGTCAAAATTATAGGCAACTGCCGTCTGCAGGAATCTGCAGTAAATATGTTTGATACCTTTATGTGTATTTTCCGGACTTGATTGTAACCGTTGCTTTCCGACTGGCGCTCGCGAAGCGTTAAACTATCGCTCAAAAAAACCGGAAGAAAGACCGCAGGGCTTTCCCGCTGTTTTTTTGAGACTACCGCTATGTGTGATTTTCTAATCAAGCATTTTTTGGATAGCCTCCGTAACAAATATATGTTTCTTTATTTTGTGTTCCGCGCAATACATATCCATTCGCCTTTTTAATGAGCACGGTATGGAAACATACAACCCTTCTATTTCTGAAGTCTCTGATATTTCTGTCTTCGCAGTTGTGGAGGTTAATAACCCTGCCATTCCTGTTTTATAGTCTTTCTTTGCCATATTGTAATATTGTTATATCGTAATATCATTATATTTTAATATCGTTATATTGCTATATTTTTATATTGTAATATTAAAAACAGTCATTCAAAATTTCTTTACAGACAGATAAATAATCTTCTGCTCCACGGCTTTTTACGTCTGTTTCAAATACGCTTTTTCCCTGCATTTGCGCATCGCTAAGCGCAACATTCAAACGAATAACAGTCTTGTATACTTTGTCCTTATACGTTTCATTTATGAACTCGCTAAACTGTTTCGGCAAGGATTGCCGGGTATCGTATTTTGTTATCAGAATCCGATAGTCTTTCAGGTTTTTGTTTAGCAGTTCCTGTACCGTCCCGAACACTTCTATTAATCGTTTCATTCCCAAAATTGAAAATTTTCCCGGCTCAGCAGTAATAATAGCCTGTTCCGAAGCTGTTAGCCCGTTTACCGTCAATAATCCCAGGGACGGCGGGCAGTCTATCAAAATATAATCATACGCTTCCGTCACCGAAGCAAGTAACTTCCGTAAAATAATTTCTCTTCCGATTTTAGACGACAGTTCGATTTCTGCACCGGCCAAATCCAAGGTCGACGGCGTTACATACAATCCGTCCCCAACCTGCAGAACAGGCAACGGATACTGTCCTTTCATCGCTCCGTAGATATTTCTTTCTTCTTCCGGCGACAGACTCAGATGGTCGGTCATATTCGCCTGCGGATCCAAATCCACAAGCAATATTTTTTTACCCAACCGACTTAATCCGGCTCCGATATTGACTGCCGAAGTCGTTTTTCCAACTCCGCCTTTATGATTCACAAACGAAATAATCTTTCCCATGCTGTTTATCTGTAAAGTAATTGACCTGTTTTTTTCCCGCAAATTTACAAACAATATTTTAATATCAAAATATTTCCATATTATAATATTGATATATTTAACTAATGCGTAGGGACAGATGGGACATTAAGGACATTAGGGACGGAATTGTAAAATTGCATGGAGGCTGTTTAAGGCGTTTTTTTTGAGAGGATGTTATATTTGCCATTGGATTGGAGAACGCGGCTTAAAAGTTAAATAAATGCGGTTTTGTTCGATTTAAGGTGTGGATGTATTATTACCGGGTATCTCCATAAGACCTTAAGACTATAAAATTTCATAACTTATATAATCTCCATGCACAGAACCATCCCGCGCACAGTATAACAGAATTTTATTGCCACCCTGATTAAAGAAAATACGGATTTTATAAAGATTCCTCTTTTATAATATCTGTAAAGTCACTCCAGTCTTCTACACGGAAAACCCGAATATCACGAACAGACGTCCTAAACCATTTGATTTTTTTCAATGCTCCAATGGCCCGATACAAATTAGCCATATCGGTTTTTTTAGTCAGATAGACACTGCCTTGCATATTATAAAATTCGTATGTGCGGAGTATCGATTTTATTTCATAATAAGCGTTATTATACGGTTCTCTATAGTGTTCTTTAAGATCCGCCACTACCATATCAAAAGTTATTGCGTACATGATGATTCAATTTTTTTATATAAGTGTCATCATCGTGGCGAAAATACTTTTCCTCTCCGAAAAAAATTCGTCCGGACTCGTCCTTTATGGAAATAATGATACCCCTGAATGGATTTTTTTCGACGTCAATAACTTCGCCCCCTATCCAATCATTTTCTCCTGTAAGTCTCGGAGATACGTTTGCTTTGTCACCTTTTTTCATGTCGATAAATATTTATTTCAACGGCAAATGTACATGAAATAATTCAATTACACACAGGCGGATAAAAATTTCTCCCCAAATTTATGGGGTATTTTCATGTGGCGTTTATTTTGTTGTTTTGTAGCGTTCCGCCTTTTAGTTCTGTTTTCATGAAATCGAGGTATTTGTACATTGTTTTTGGGGTAATGTTCAGCATGCGGCATATTTCACGGACGGAATATTCCGGGTCTTTTGAGCGGTACAGTTTTTGCGCGCTTTTTGCTGTTTCCTGCGCTTCGGGAGACAGGCCGGGTTTGCGTCCCAGGCGGCGTCCGCTCTCGCGTGCGATCCGGATGCCGGCGATGGCGCGTTCGCGCTTTAATTCAATTTCCAGTTCTGCGAGCATGGAAAAAATCGGAATCATCATTTTGCCGGTTGTCGTGCCGGTGTCGATTTTTTGTACGATCACGTTCAGGGTGGCTCCTTTGTCGTGGATTTTTCTGACGTTTCCAATGACTTCAAAGACGGTACGCCCCAGGCGATCAAGCGCCCAGACATAGAGCGTGTCGCCCGTTCGGAGATCGTCCAGCGCACGGAGCAGTTCCGGACGGTCTGCAAAGGCGGATTTTTTTTCCTGGTAGATTTTTTCGCATCCTTCTTTTCGGAAGGCTTCCAGTTGCATGTCTAAATTCTGCTGTCGCGTTGAAACGCGGGCGTATCCGATTTTCATTGTGCTTATATTAAATTTTTTAACTTGTTTATTATCGTTACCGAATCTTTGTCGATCAGTGAGAAACCAAACCATTTTTTACCCAAATCCTTGAACGATGCGCCCAGAAGATAAACATCCGTTTCGTCAACAATCAAAAACCGGTCATGACTTTGCGTAAACTGTTTTACTTCAATTACGGGATATTGCGCATTCGCCTTACTCACGGCCAATACAAGCTGCCTGTTTAAATTTGCCGTCAGCAGCGTAATCTTCACTCCTGCCGCCCTGTTTCCGAACAATACCAGTACATTTTCGTCAATATAATTGTCAATCAGGATAATAGATCTTTTTGCCGAACGGACAATGTTTAATGCAAAAATGTACGCATCAAAAACCTGACCGTCAAAGAATATTCCTTCTTTCGGCTTTTCTTCATGCGTTTCCAGCGCTTTGAATACCTGTTCCAGTCGGTTGTCCGTTTCCAGCAGTTTTCGTTCAACAGCATCCATCCGTTGAAACAATCCCGCATAATTGGCAAGAATCTTACGCATGTTTACAAATGCATCCATTATACGAATACTTGTGTTCACCGCCGTTTCGCTCCGTAATACCGTTGAAAGCATTGCTACGCCCTGCTCGGAAAAAACAAAGGGATTTACCGATGAATGTTTCATGCGCTCGAACCGGTCGCAATTTGCGACCAGTTTATCTTTTTCTTTATCAGTCAGTTGAAACCTGAATCGTTCGGGAAATCGCTCAATATTGCGTTTTATCTGT
>JAISDB010000129.1 GCA_031265155.1 Prevotellaceae bacterium
GTTAAAATGTTTAAAATAAATGATGAAAATTATGAAATTGAACAGGCATATATAGACGCTCTTCTTGATGATGAAGAGGAAGAAAAATTAATGTTCGGAGTGGAAATTGAAGGAAAACGGGTAGATGATAAGACGTTACCTTCAATCACTTCGGATACATTATTAAAAATAGGAAAATATGAAATAAAAAAATGGCAGGATATTGCCGGGAGAGTTGTGGAATGGGAAAAATATTCTAAAAATATATGGAAGCCGCAAGTAAAGTTTTGTAATTGTTATAAAAATAAATTTAGAGGAAATTTTATTTATAATGCTAAAATAGAATTTAAAACCATTGACAATAAAATATTCATAAAAATAAATGGATTATGTGATAGTAAATTTAACGGTACAGAAATAAAAAATTTATCATTAGAAATAGAAACGGAAGTTGGTTTTAAATGGATAAATGTTGGACCGCATGTAACTGAAGAACAGGCAAGAAATAAATTGGACCAATATTTAGATACAAATAATTTTAATTATAATATATCGGATCTTAAATTAAGTAACGGCAACGTAGAGATGGGTCGTTTTGATTTTAAAAAATAATAATTATAAAAAATAGTGTACGGGCAGTATTGCACATAACAGTCCTGTTTACGCTTCGCCGCCTGTATGCGGCTCGGATTAAGTTAGCTAATATATTAAACGGATGATAACGTCTCATAAACGAAAATATAAAATGAATAGTAAGGAAAATGAAATATCATGTATAGAACAGCCGAAAACGCTTAACAGCATTGAAATAATGGCGCCGACAGGTAATTTTGAATGTTTAATGGCTGCAGTTCAGGGAGGCGCCGATTCTGTTTATTTCGGAGTCGAAAACCTAAACATGCGCTCAAGGTCGGCGAATAACTTCAAAACAGGTCAGCTTGCCGAAATTGCTCAAATATGCAAAAGCAGCGGAGTCAAATCATATCTTACGTTAAATGTTGTAATGTACAATGACGATTTGGATGATATGCGCAAAATCATCGAAAAAGCGAAAGAGACGGGAATAGATGCCGTAATTGCTTCCGATCAGGCTGTGATTAACTTCGCCCGCAGGTGCGGCGTTGAAGTTCACATATCTACTCAGCTGAACATAAGCAATATCGAAGCGCTGGAGTTTTATGCGCAGTATGCCGATGTTGTTGTTCTTGCACGCGAATTAAATTTGAAGCAGGTTGCCGAAATACACAGGCAGATTTGCGAGCGGCAAATAAAAGGACCGGGCGGAAAACCTGTAAAACTTGAAATGTTTGCTCACGGAGCGCTTTGCATGTCAATTTCGGGTAAATGCTATTTGAGTCTGCACGAATATAATTTTTCGGCAAATCGGGGAACATGCCTGCAGACGTGCAGGCGGGCATATACCGTAACCGACAGGGAAACAGGAGCGCAGCTTGAAATTGACAACGAATACATAATGTCGCCGAAAGACCTTTGCACAATAGGTTTTCTCGATGAGATGATTGACGCGGGAGTTTCTGTTTTAAAAATAGAAGGACGCGCCCGTTCTGCCGAATATGTTAAAACAGTTTGTCGCTACTATAGCGAAGCGGTAAAATCCATTGCAGAAGGAACTTACAGTAAACAAAAGATAGACGAATGGATGCGTCGGCTCGGCAATGTTTTCAATCGCGGATTTTGGAACGGATATTATCTCGGACAGCGTCTCGGAGAGTGGAGCAGGGCTTACGGAAATCAATCGCATAAGCGCAAGGTTTACGTTGCAAAATGCACAAACTTTTTCGGAAATATCGGAGTTGCCGAATTTTTGATTGAGGCTGATGTATTAAGCTTGGGCGACGAGGTTATCATTACGGGAGCAACCACAGGTGCGGTAGAACAGACAATAGAAGAAATACGCGTTGATTTGAAGCCTGTCGAGAAAGCCGAAAAAGGCGCATACTGCTCTGTTCATACGGTAGAAAAAGTTCGCCGCGGCGACAGGCTTTACAAAGTTATAACGCAGCATTGACAGATGCGAAAGTTGCATCTACTGATTGAATCTGCCGAAATTGAAAAATTATATATAAATTTGCAGAATCTGGAAGTAAATATTATGGCAAACGAAAGAAAAACCGAACAGATGGCACGTTCTCATTTTGAGCAAGACAAAGATTTTATCAGAATGGAAGAGCAAAAATCCGACAAATTAAGAATAGCAGCATAACAAAAAGATATGGAATTGACGGAAAAACAAGTAGAAAGGCAGGATTCCGTAGATAATGCGATTTTTGAATTATTACAAGCTTTAAATCCGAATGATAATGTACATTTTGATTGGGATATTGAAATGATTGCCGATGTAAGGAGTACGATTCAGCATTATATTGTCGGTAAAACAAATTGTTTGGAACAGGAGTTTTATCCTTATATTGAAGAATAATATGTATTTTAACACTCAAAATAAAGTATGATAACAAAAGGATATATTACAGAGAAGAAGCCTGAACATTAAGCTTTTGTTCGGTATATTTTGTATAATTGATAATTATGTATTACCTTTGCACTGTACGGCAGACGAAAGTATAATGTACAGCCGACAAGAATGTGCTGTACGCCACACTTCGGCATGATGTACACTGCAATAATAAAAGAAACAGGGAATTGCCCTAAAACATAACGTACAAAACACTAAAAGACAAGTTACAAACTGTTAAAACAAAAGCACAAATGAGCATATATTACAGGTTAGACGAGCAGAACGACAATCTGAACTCCGAAGAGAACAAAAAGCGAAAACTGTACCCCCGAATTATCCGCAAGCGCACAGTCGGGCTGGACGAGCTGTGCAGGCGCACGGCGGAAGGTACTACTTTCAATGCCTTTGAGCTGGAAATTGCCGCGAAGATGCTTGTTGACGGCATTTTGCATGAATTAGGCGAAGGCAACAATGTGTGTATCGAAAGTTTCGGCACGTTTTCGGTGAGCGCGGAGGCTGCCCGCGAGGCGCGGCAAGAGCATGATATTCGCGCGGAGTCCATCAGGGTAAAGAAAATAGTGTTCAAGACATCGAAAGCCTTACATCCCGACTTCAAGTTTCAGCGGCTGCCGAAAAAGTAAAATCTTTTTCAAGGGGTCTTCAAAACCCTGCAATGCCCCGCAATAACCAGTAATTATTAAATTCCGGGCAAAAAATCACTATAAATAGGTATTTTCTACCGTGTGAACAGTGCATACCTTTGCACTCGTTTTTGATGTTATGATGCAGGCACTACAGTTTCTGCCTGCTGTAATTATCCAAAACCGTTTTTTATTATTAAACATATTCAAATGATCAGGTTAAAATTTTATAGCTGCATATTATTTATTTCGGTATTTACTTTTCCCGTGCTGTCGCAGACACATAAGGCATCATCGGAAGCCGATACGGTTAAGCACGACAGTTTGGACGAGGTTATTGTGTTGGGAAAGAGCAAAGTTAGAGAAATAGGCGAATCGGCATACAACGTAGTCAGCATCGACACTCGACTGCTGCATAATACAACGCTGAGCCTGACGCAAACGCTCGACCGCATTTCGGGCGTAAAGATAAGAGAAACGGGCGGAGTCGGTTCCGACTCCCAAATTTCGATTAACGGTTTCAGCGGACGGCATATCAAGGTATTCATGGACGGAATGCCGATGGAAGGCTTCGGATCGTCGTTTCAGCTGAATAACATGCCTGTCAGTTTAGCCGAGCGCATAGAAGTTTACAAGGGAGTTGTTCCCGTAGAATTTGGCTCGGATGCCCTGGGCGGCGCCGTCAATATTGTTACAAAGCAAACAAAAAATACATACGTCGATGTATCCTATTCCTACGGTTCGTTCAACACTCACAAGTCGAACGTAAGTTTCGGACATACTGCCAAAAACGGCTTTACCGTTCAACTGAACGCATATCAAAACTATTCGGACAACAATTATAAAGTAAAAACGCGCCTGCTGGAATTTTCAGAAGACGGTTTGAGCGCACTCGGTTTCACTCAGGAAAAACAATGGTTTAAACGTTTTCACGATACTTATCATAACGAAGCGGTGATTGCCAAAGCGGGTATCGTCAATAAAGCATGGGCAGACAGGTTTTTGATAGGATTAACTTTAAGTCGGGAAAAAGCCGACATACAAAATGCCAATGTAATGCAAATCGCCTACGGAGGCAGGGAACGCAAAGCCAAAAGCCTTATTCCGACTCTGAACTATGAAAAGAAAAATCTGATAGTACAAAACTTGAATTTTTCGCTGACGGCAAATTATAATATCACACGAAATAATAATTTGGACACTTTGGCGCGTCAATACAACTGGAAAGGCGAATACATACCAAAAGGTTCGAAAGGCGAAGGAGAATATTCGATGAGCGAATTCGACAGCAAAAACGTTTATGTAACTGCAAATATGAACTATCGCATCCGCGAAAAGCATTATTTTGCATTAAACAATCTGTACAGCAACTATACTCGCAAGGCAACCGATGTCGCTGCAAATTCCGAAAACAGCACTGCCGCAACTTTCATGCGGCGTACAAACGGGAAAAATATTTTAGGATTTTCATACAAATTTGAACCGGGAAAACGCTGGAATGCCTCGGCATTTTTCAAATATTACGAAGTAAACGTAAGAGGTCCTGTTTCTACAACGACCACAGCCGTTTACGAAGAACAGGAAAAGTCGTTTTCAACAACAGGCTACGGCGTTCTCTTGACGTATTTTCTGTCAAATTCGTTTCAGCTTAAAACCTCGTTCGAAAGAGCATACCGTTTGCCTTCGGAGCGCGAACTTTTTGGCGATGAAGTTCTTGAAACGGGAGATGCATCGCTGAAACCCGAAAACAGCCAAAATATAAATCTTAACATCAGTTACAGCAACGTTTGGAACAGTACGCATTCGGCATACATTGATGTCGGATTGATTTACAGAGATACCAGAGATTACATCAGGCGCAGGGTTGAACAGAACCGTGGCGGCGCTTTCTACACAAATCACGGTAATGTGCTTAATCTCGGTATCGACTGCGAAGCGCGATATTTCTACAAGAACATATTTTCGGCAGGAGGAAATTTTACATATCAGAATATAAGAAGCATGGAAAGATATAACGCTAACGGAGCATTGGATGTTAATTACAAAGGCAGGATGCCGAATCTTCCGTACATATTCGGCAATCTGGATGCAAGTTATAATATAAACAATGCTTTCGGCAAAGGAAATACCTTGTCGTTTGGGTATAATTTGCGATATGTACATTCGTTTTTGCGCGACTGGATAAGCGAAGGAGCATCGGATGATGTTATAATTCCAATCCAGCTGTCGCACGATATGAATTTAACATATACGCTGAAAAACGGGCGGTACAACGTTTCATTTGAAGTTAAAAACATTGCGGACGAAATGCTGTTCGACAACTTCAGTCTGCAAAAGCCCGGACGCAGCTTTACAGTAAAATTAAGATATTTTTTCTTTAATAATAATTATAAATAAATTCAAAATTATGAGTACAAAAAAATCAATTCTCAAAAAAACAGTTTTGGCGGGATTTATAGGATGCCTGTCATTGGCATTTATTTCATGCGAAGACAACGACAATCCCGCTCCCAAATCAGCAGGAGCGTTTTTTCTGTCGGTTAACGGCGAAACGGCTGAGTATATTATTCAAACCGACAATCTTGAAACAGGCGATTTGCATATTTCCAGCAATAACAAAACATTATTGCAGTCGGGACACACATGGATATTCAACGACAATCCGTCAGTCGCAGTCGGTTTGATTTATCAGCAGGGAGATCCCGGAATAGGATTGGGATTCGGCGTTGATGCGGAAGGAAAATTGAAAGAATTAAAAAATTTTCTGATTACGTCTCGTTACACTTCTTACGGATTCTTTGAAAACTATGCACTGACAAGCGTTGGCGGAGTAACTCCCGTTGATGGAAATGGTAACGCTATTTTAGATGAAAACGGAAACGAACGAAGCGATGGTGTTACGTTCAACTTTATTGATTTGAATAACAATTTTGCTTTGCAGGGAAAAACAATAACAACGCTGAACATTACAGGCAACGGCGACCAGGCAACATTGTCGGGAATTGTTGATATGGGCAACGGCGAATTTCTTACGGGTCTGGTAGTTTCTCAGCCGAGAGACCCGAACGCAACAGGCGGAGCAAGCTCGGGAACAATAACCTATCCGGACAGCGTTTGGGTTGCAGCTTTCGACGCAAACCTCAGTCTGAAGCGCATCTACAGAGACGACAGAATCAGCTACTCGTCGGGACGTTATCGTTCTCAATACTATTCGCAGATGGGAAAAGCCGCAGACGGAAGCATTTATGTATTTTCAGGTTCGTATGAAAGCACAACGACAAAACCGTGCGGTGCGTTGAAAATCAACAAAAATGCAACCACATTCGACCAGTCCTATCATTTCAATATTGAAGAAAAGACAGGCGGATACCGTTTTCGTAAAGTTTGGCATGTATCCGAAAATTATTTCATGCTCGAGCTTTACAATGACGATAAAAACACTCCTGTCACTGTCAACAGCGCTGCCACTCAATACGGAATAGTGGACGTGGCGGCAAAGACATTCAGATGGATAACCGAAATTCCTGCAAAAGATAAGATCACAGGCACAGGCTTGCCTATGGCTTACGAAGGCAAAATGTATTTCCCGATAGTTGAAGAAGACAAATATCCTGCGGTCTATATTATTGACCCGGCAACAGCATCTGCTCGCAAGGGGATAAGCATTACGGGAGCAACAAGCCTGAATGCAATAGGAAGGCTGACTTATCAATAATACTGATGTTTAGCGCGGATTCATTAAGAGCGGTGACATGGAAATACGTTACTGTTCTTAATGAATTTATTGAAAACAAATTTTCGCATTATGTTCTACAAAGTTTTATTTGCATTTTTAGGCATCGCAATGTTTTCTTCGGGCTTATTTGCTCAGGCTGATATTTGTATCGGAAAAGGGGATACTGTTTATTCCCGTGTTTTACAGGAAGAAAGAGCATACTGGATACATCTTCCCGAAAGTTATGCCGACAGTATTCAAAAAAGCTATCCAGTCATATATCTGCTTGATGGCGATTTGCTTTTTCATGCTCTTGTAGCTCTGCAGCGCTCATATTCACGTGGACGGCAGCCATTTATGCCCGAATGTATTATTGTCGGAATTTTGAATACCGACAGGACTCGCGACCTGACGCCGTCGAAATCTGCCTACAGGCGTGATGGAAAACGATACGGCGGAGACAGGGAAGTCGGCGGCGGAAGCGAAATGTTTACAGCCTGCCTGATCGACGAGCTTCGTCCGAAAATAAACAGAACATACCGTACAAACGATATAAATATCATTGCGGGACATTCATTCGGCGGATTATTTGTTTTAAATACATTAATACATCATTCTCAATCATTTAACATGTATATAGCTTTAGACCCGAGTTTCTGGTGGGATAATGGAAAACTCCAAAAAGAAGCTGATAAGCTGTTTGAAACAAAACAGTTTAACCATGTTAAACTTTATCTGGGAATTGCGGCAAAAATACAGCCTGATGCAAATAGCATACATCCAAATATTGCCGACAGTTTCCTAAACAGTACCCTTCCGAAAGCAATAAAAAACGGATTAAAAGCCGATTACAAAATATTTGCAGACGAAAGTCACGGAACAATTCCCATACCGGGCATGTCGGATGCGTTAAAAACAATATTTCAATAAAAAACAAATAATAAATATGATTAAATTATTAATAGATTTCATTCAATTTTTGAACACCGTTGCGCCATTGTTCATATCGCTGGCTGTTTTAACCCTGCTGGCTGCTTTATTGTCAAAATCAATAAAAAAGCATGCAACCGTCTATTATATCGTGCTGGCAATTCCCTTTGCCATGGTCGCGATTCCTTTTACAGGCAGGCTGTTCGGAACAGAACTGTTTAACTTCAACCGGATTCCGTTTCTGGGCGGCATCCTGAGGGATTATATACACATGGGAACACTGGGTTTTCCCTTGCTGATTATCATCATGTATATGGGCGCATTAAACCCGAAAAATTTCATTGTGAAAAAACTCCTCGGCATACGCAAAGAATTATCCATCATGTCGGGCTTCCCGATATTGACACATTCTCTGATTCGAGTTACCAATAATTTGCCGAACGCTCTCAAATTTTTCACTGACAACGATGAGTATATGGAAAGAGCAGGAGCAATAAATGCCTTAGGCGCAGGAATAACAAGTTTCAGTTTCGTGCTGGGCATCCTTATGCTGGCGCTGTTTATTCCGCTATGGGTTACCTCTTTCGATTCTGTTCGCAAACGCATGGGAAGCGTCAAGTGGAGGAAGCTGCAGCGATGGGCTTACGTTTTGTATGCCATGCTGTTTATCCATGCCATGGGCATACAGTCCGGATCTCTGTTGAATCAGCGGGAAAGAGAGATGCCGAAGCCCGCAATTGAAGTAACCGCAGCAACAGCTGAAACGCATAACCGCAGCAATCGTGGAAATCCGGAATTGCAGGGACACGCGGACAGAAACAATCGCGGCGACAAAAATGCAGTACAGCCGATTGCCGACAGCATTCCCCGTACAGAAGCGGTAAAACCTGCAGAAAGAAACAGACATCAGCAAAGTCAGGGATTCGCAGACATTAAGGTAGATGCGCAGATACGGCGGTACATACATATAACCTCTCTTCTCCTGATTTTCGGGTCGTATTTATACCTCAGGCTGAGAAAGGCAAGGCTGAAAAAGAAATAACAGCGAGTAATTTCTATCTTTGGATAGTTTTAAGTCCTGAAGCAGGATTTCCTGTTACTTTTCTTTTGCCGTTTTTATCTGCTAATCAATTTTCGGTCTTGAATGTCAGTATATTTTTCAACCGATCAACATGCAGAAAAATTAACAGAACGTTGAGCAAGCGGCGTTCCAACAAGTCACAGTCGTAAATCGGAGCTATCGTATAGCGTCGGTTGCTCTTGACCTTTTGCTCACGCTGTTTTTATTTTTTATTGGTGTGCGCGAGCTTCGCTTACGCTTCGGTTGGTTAATTTGTGTCAAGGCAAATTAACAGAAAAAATATCTTTATTATCTCTGAAAAACATACTTATCAAAGAACGACTGAACAGCTTGACTAAGTTTCGTCGTCATCATCAAAATAATCTTCGATAGATTCGCGTTTTTTGCAGTCGAAGTTAAGATCATCGCCGTCATCAAACTCTTCGATAAAACGTTTTTTTTGAGAATTTCCCTTGTGGCTGTGATTAGGTTTTCTGTTTTTTCTGCTTTCGCCTGCATGTAACTCGCCATTGGAGTTCCGAAAGTTTTTTATTGATTTCATTGCTATGACAACAGTGTCTGCTTTTTAGTTTATAATTGTATCAGTAATTAAAATAAGGCGCAATGTTAATACATTTTTTTGAACAGATAAAATATTTGAATTATTTTTTATAATTTTCGCCTACAACTACATTTATGCATTGAGGTATAAGCTCAAATACAAATGGACAGTATCCGAGCGCTTCGCCGTCAATTTCAACAGGGCTTTCGGGGTTTGATGTTATTTCGATTCGCTTGCCCTGCAACGGCAAAACATTTGAAAGCTTATAAATTTTCCCATTGAAAAGTTTTTTGAAGTGCCTGATAATTTTGAATTTATTCATTTTTTTTATCACGGTTATATCAAACAGCCCATCATCTATTTCGGCTTGAGGAAGCTGCAGCATGCCTCCTCCGTTGTATTTCCCTATGCCTACGTTTGCACTGAAAACATCAACATTGCGAAGAATGGTTTTGCCATCTACGGTAATGTCGAACTTTTTACTTTTATATCCAAGCAGCGCCTTGGCTACGCTTATGATATACAGCCATTTGCCATTTCGTCCTTCATCTTTAAGCCTGTTGAAAACGCGATTTGTCATAGCATCAAAGCCCATGCCTGCAACGTTTGCCATATAGCGCTGATGCTTTACTTTTGTTTCGTAAAACGATATTAATCCCACATCCTGCAAAATTGTCTGTTCCAGTACGATTGCTTTTATTGCTTCCTGATACGTTTTAGGAATTCCGAGCATTTTCACCCAGTCGTTACCTGTTCCTACGGCAATTACGGCAAGCGATATTTGGGTTACCGGCGTCTGTTTCTGAATAAAAATTCCATTTACAATTTCGTTTACCGTTCCGTCTCCGCCTACGGCAACAATCTTGCGAAATCCATCGTTTATTGCTTTTACGGTGAGTTCTACCGCATGATATTTTTTTTCGGTAAAAACACAGGTGAATGCAAGCCCGCTACGATACATTTGATTTGAAATAACAGGCCAGTCGATCAGCCCTTTTTGGGTTCCGGCTTTGGGATTAACTATTACCATCCATGCTTTTTTGATAATTTCTTCTGTCATTTCATTGTAAATGGACACAAAAGTACAAAATTGCCGACAAATACAAACCGAATTTTAAAAATATACCTCTTCGGAAAATCATTAATAATTTAGATTAAGGTTATAAATTGCTGTTATTAGATTAGATTAAATCTAAAAGCAAAAGCGATATTCATGATAATACATCAACAGTAACAGCACTTTGTCCGCATTGCTAAATTTGGGCGGCGTTCCGCGACTTGGATGTTTTTTCTGAATGGGTTTTTGCCTCTTGCAATACTTCCGTCATCTGCTCAAATATTTCACGCTTTATTCCCGTTAAGCGCGTGAACTGTGTCGAACTTAATTTTTCTATTTCTTTGTATAACATATTGCAATGGTATAAGTATTTGCCGAAGTTGTCTAATTTGCAAATAAAACCAGGCATGGAAAAAACCGAACAAAACTTCTGCGCGTCTTTCCACAGGTAATTTATATTAAAATCATTGGATTATTTGGCGCAGGAGCTGATAGTTCCTGTGAAATATACGATATACATATCATTTCAGGCTCTGTATCGGGAAGTTATGGTGTAGGCAGTGCATGCGGAGGCGTTTTCCCTTTGGCGTTTATCAATCGCTGCTATAGCGCCTGCTCTGTTTCGGGAACGGATATTCAGGTTGGAGGCATATGTGGATTAGTCCTTGTAGGCTATATGTCAAAATGCTATTATTCGGGCACTGTTTCAAATACGGACGAATATGTCGGCGGCGTGTGCGGATATAATTATGATGGAAAGATTTGGGCATGCTATAATACAGGTTCTGTGTCAGGAAAGAATCATGCCGGTGGAATATCAGGATACAATAGTACTGAGGGTACTATCAACGCCTGTTATAATATTGGAACAGTACTGGCAACAGTTAATAATGCCGGTGGAGTATGCGGGCGTAACAGAAATAATATTACAGCTTGCTATAATACCGGTTTTGTATCTGCCGGAGGTAATAATATAGGCGGAATATGCGGACTTAATGATGCGCGTATTACAGCTTGCTATAGTACGGGTTCTTTAATGGGAAACAGTAATGTCGGCGGAGTAGCAGGAGAGAATAACTCTACTGTTACAGCCTGTTATTGGAAAGATATAACAGGAGATAATGCTGATTATGGTATTGGCAATCAAGGTTCAAACGATAATGCAACTCCGTTTGGCGAAAACGCATGGCCGGATGTTGTAGAAAATGCGGAGTGGGGCATTGGAGATGGAAGCGGCAGCGGCAAATACTGGAAATCGCTCGGAGGTTGGAATAATGGTAATCCTGTTCATCCTAAATTGTTTTTTGAACAATAATCTTGTAGTATATTAATAAAGAATGAGATTCTTGCCAGTGCAAGCGACCAGGACTTATAATTTCCAGAAGATGGCTAATGAAAGAAAAACGCCCAGTTGCTGTAAGCTGCAGTGGCAGCCAATATTGCAAAAACAATAAATTCTGCAATCCATTTGTGCTTTACAAGCTGCGAGAACCTTGTCAGCAAATAAGCCGCCGAAATGCCGAACAGCATGATGCCGTATGGCTGCATGCTCTTTACAAGGACGGTGAGGATAGCCGACGTAACAAACAGAAAATAAAACATATTGTTAATCATTCGCTGTATGGTTTTGGTATATTTACCGGCTTTAAGCATGGAAAGCAAAGTTACAGCAAAAACAAATCCCATAAAAGCCGCAGAGAAATTATCAAAATCAAACAGTCCCCAAAGCAGATTGTTAAAGTTGTTTTCGACTGCATACAGCATCAAACTTATATCGTGATGTGCAAGCTGAAAAAAATAAAGTAAAAAAACAAAAGGCGCAAGCAATCCCAAAATCATTGATATTATGGTTCTCCACGTTATTACGCTGAAAAACCAAATGCCTGCTATTAAATTTATTACGGCTATAATAAATGGAAATGAAAACATAATGGAAATGCCTGTGAAAAACGCTGCAGTAAAAATCAGAGATTTTATTTGAGCGCTATGATATGTGCGGAAAAGATTATAAAATGCAAACATCTGAAAAATCAGTGCGCATACGCTGCCCGCAATGGTTTGGGCATCTGTAAAAACGCTTACGATACACAAAAACAGTATTGCAGCAAGATATTTTCTGCCGGGCAAAATATCGTACAGTGAAAGTATTATTATAAAACAGTATGCACATATCAGCAACAGCGATATTTCGGCAAATGCCGACAGGCAAGTATTTGTTTTTGCCAGCAAGTCAAAAACAGTGTCCACAGGGATAATCGGCAGAGAATTGACTTCATGTAAAACCGTTATTTTTTGCCAAAACAAAACAGTAATGCAAGACAAAATAAAAACAAACCGTTTTACGCCTCGTTGTTGAAAAGTATCAAGAATCATTTTTTGCCGTTAAGTATGTCCTGTCCTATGTCTTTGCGAAAATACATATCGCGAAATTCGATTTTGGCTATGCCTGCGTACGATTTTTTCAAAGCGTTTTCAACCGTATCGTCAAGCGATGTTACGGCTAAAACTCTGCCTCCCGAAGTTTGCAGCCTGTTATTGCATACGGTTGTTCCTGCATGAAAAACAATACTTTCATCAACAGTTTCGATTCCCGAAATTTCCATTCCTTTTTCGTACGAATCGGGATATCCGCCCGAGGCGCAAATCACTGTAACTGCCGCCTGTGCATAAGTTGCACATTTTTTGCTGCTGAGAGTTTTTGTTGCAGCGCCTTCAAGCAAATCAAGCAAATCGGCATTAAGTCGCGGAAGAACGGCTTCCGTTTCCGGATCGCCCATTCTTACGTTATATTCAATCACGTAAGGTTCGCCGCAATCATTCATAAGTCCAAGAAAAATAAACCCCTGATAGTCTATTTTTTCGGCTTGCAATCCTGCAATCGTCGGTTCAATAATTCTTGAACAGACTTTTTGCCTGAATGCGCTGTCGGCAAAATAAACAGGCGATACGGCTCCCATTCCTCCCGTGTTTGCGCCTTTGTCGCCATCGCCTGCCCGCTTGTAGTCTTTGGCTTCGGGCAGCAATTTATAGGAAATGCCATCGGTTATTACAAACATTGAAACTTCAATGCCCTTCAAAAATTCTTCGATAACCACTTTCCGGCTTGCCGTTCCGAATTTCCCATTAAGCATTTCTGCCAGCACTGTTTTTGCTTCATTAATATTTTCGCAAATTACAACTCCCTTGCCTGCTGCAAGTCCATCTGCCTTGAGAACATAGGGCGCATTGAGCGTTTCGAGAAATTCAAAGCCGCTGTTAATATTTTCGACTGTGAATGTTTTATGGCGAGCTGTGGGAATATTGTATTTTTGCATGAATTTTTTTGCAAAATCCTTGCTGCCTTCGAGCATTGCTCCCGCTTTGGATGCTCCTATCACGGCAATATTTTTCAACTGATCGTCGGCAGCAAAAAAATCGTAAATGCCGTTTACCAGCGGTTCTTCGGGACCAACGACAAGCATATTTATTTCTTTTGCAATACAGAATTTTTTAATTTCTTCAAAATCATTTATGCCTATATTCACGTTTTTTCCCACTGACGCCGTTCCCGGATTGCCGGGTGCGATATACAGACTTTTCAATTTTTTGCTTTTAGCAATTTTCCATGCAAACGCATGTTCTCTTCCTCCCGAACCTAACAATAAAACATTCATTTCAATAAAATTTAACTGTAAAATATTTGTTGCCTGCAAAAATAATAATATTATTCAAAATTTTATATAAATATTTTCAACATATATAATTTGTACATCATAAATTATTTGTACCTTTGCAATCCTAAAAAATATGATTTTTACAAAACAAATTGAAAATATAAATAAAAATGGCTGTTTTAGAGCAAATTAGAACAAAAGCGGGTTGGCTGATTTTAATCATTATCAGCATCGCTCTTCTTTCATTCATTATTGATCCGACATCGTTGCAAACTGTTAGTAACATGTTTTCGTCGAAAAATAATGTTGGGGAAATAAACGGTACGGCAATTTCGTACCAGGATTATTCACGTCGAATGGAATATTATACTCAGGTAGAACAGATTCTTTACCAGGGTCAGCAGGTTGAAGGACTGGCGGATAACGCAAAGGAAAATGCATGGTTTTCGTTTATCAATCAAAACATTTTTGAAAGAGAATACGCTAAAATCGGCTTGGCGGTTTCGGATGTCGAGCTTATAGATTTGGCAAAAGGCGATCACCTTTCGCCTATTATCATGAATTTTTTTGCCGATCCTGCTACGGGACAACCGAACTGGGATAACATTAATTATTTTTGGGCGAATGCAGATGGCAATACCGACAGGCAGCTGCTGATAGGCTATATTGAAAATGAAATAATAAAAAACCGCAAATTTGAAAAATACAGCGCGCTGGTCAGCAAGTCGGAATATATCAACAGCGTGCAGCTCAAAAGTGGCGTTGCCGACCGTTCGACTAATGCTGAATTTAACTATGTAGTACAGAATTACAGCACCGAACGCGACAGCTCAATTGTAGTAACAGACAGGGAAATAGCACGATATTACAACGAAAATAAAAATCGTTACGAACAGACAGAATCGCGCGATGTGGAATATATTGTTTTTTCAATTCTTCCATCAGAAGAGGATTTTGTAAGGGCAAAGGAAAGAATGGATGCAATAGCAGACGATTTCGCAGCAACAACGGATGCCCGTCTGTTTGCTACGGCAAATTCGGATGTGTCGCCATCGGCAAAATACTATAAGAAGGATGAATTGGGCTCAGACCTTGCAGAATTTGCCTTTTCGGCAACAAAAGAAGATATTCTTCCCGTTTATCTTGATAATTATTCATACAAAACAGCCCGCATAAGCGATATAAAAAATCTTCCCGACTCGGTTCGCGCGCGCCATATCCTCATTCGCTACGAGCAGACGCAGGAAAGCTATGATGCGGCAAAACAAAAAGCCGACAGTTTATTTAACATGCTGAAAACGGATCCTTCGCTGTTTCCTGTTATAGCTCTGACAAACAGCGCAGATGGTTCGGCTCAAAACGGCGGCGACCTTGGCTGGTTTCAGGATGGTTCAATGGTTCAACCTTTCAACGATTCGTGCTTTTTTCAGCCGGTCGGCAAAATCATGCAGGTTGAAACTCAATACGGATTTCATATCCTGCAGGTAACGGAACGTGGAAAAGAAATAAAGAAAGTGCAGATTGCAACCATCGAACGTGAAATTTCGCCCGGCAAAGCCACGCTCAACAATATTTATGCAATGGCTAACGATGTGGTAATTGCAAGCGGAAAAAACTATGACAGGTTTATCGAATATTTACAGGGGAAGGGCATTGAACTGAAAAGGGAAAACCAGCTGCAGCGCGCGGCAACACGAATAGCAACTTATGATGATGCCAAAGAGCTGGTTCGCTGGGTTTACAATGCCAAAATGAACGACATTTCGGATGTAATTGAGATAGATAACAGGCAACAGCTTGTAGTTGCCGCTGTTGTAAAAATAAAAGAAGATGGCTTTTCTCCTCTTAATGATGAAAAAGCAGGCATAGAAGCTACATTGCGTCAGGAAAAAGAACATCAGGCGGCAGCCGAAAAAATGAAACAGGCGATGAACGGCGTAACAACACTCGAAGAGCTTGCAACCAGGCTCGAAACTGACGTCAAGCAATCGGTGGATGGAACAAATTTTGGCTCGCTGTATATTTCGGGCTTGGGCGTTGAACCAAAATTGGCGGCAGCGTTAAGCGGAAGCAGCGAAAACAGGCTTTACGGTCCTGTTGCAGGCGATATGGGCGTGTATGCCTATTCCGTTACAACAAAAAGAATTGACGAAGGCTATACCGAAGAACTGGAACGGGATCGCATTGTACGGGCATCGGCAAGTAAATCGTTTTATAGCGCGCTTTTGAAGGCAGCAAAGGTAAAAGATTTGCGTCCGGTCTTTTTTTAAGCAATCACAGTATATTAATTTTATGGAACGGGATTACAGGCAGCAGTCCCGTTCTTATATTTTAAATGATTAGACGAAAAATATTGCACGAGCAAAACGACTGTTTCATGCCTGCAAATCCGGCAACATGCTCAACCGAAATGCCTGTTATCTGAACCGCACGTTTGCCGTAAATATAATGTTCATTGGGCGCAGAGTGTAGCTGTAGGATGTATAGTACAAATCGCTGTACGACGAATACGAATATTCGCGCGTATCGAATATGTTGTTCCAGTTGATAGACAGTTCTATTTTCGGCGAAATTTTATATCTGGCTACGGCGTCCATCAAAAACATGTTTACATGCTGACTTGCGCTTACCTGATTTCGCAAATATTCTCCCGTAAGCATTATGTTGATTTTCTTCGTAACGGGAATGTAATACGTAAAATTCTGCTTCAAATTGTGCATGAAAGGCTGTTTTGCGCTGTGAACGGTAGAGCGCGCAGCCGAAATCGAAATCGAATAGCTTAGCATTTGATCGGCAAAGGTTTCGATGTCAAAGCTCGGATTAAGCAAAAACGAAAAGTTTGAAAACGGCATGAGTATCGAATTTTGTACCTGCTGCGACCGGCTTCTCGATATGCTCCAGTTGAATTTTGCGCTGCATCGCTGCCAGTCGAATATTTTTGAAACATAGCCGTTTGCATTTATGCTTTGCGATGTGTTTTTGCCTTCGACAATTCTGTGTGTAATTTGCGATGCGTTTACCGTCTGTTCTGTTGTGTTGCTGCTTGAAGCTCTGCCGTACGACAGGTTTACGTATGCAAATACTGCCCTTATCGGATTTTTGTAATTAATCCCGAATCCTGCCATTGCCCTGTCGGTGCGCGGCAGTGCGCCATCAAAAACGTATTGAGTTCGGTAGTTTTTCATCACTCCCGACACGACATCGTAAATCGAACCCAAATCTGACGACAAGCCTCCGTTTGCATTCAATTCCCAAAAATAACCGATGGAATAGGTAAGCCGCAGCGAAGGCTCAAAAACCAGCCCCGAAAAGCCGTCGATATTATCCGAACCCGAAATATTTACATACGACAAAGGCAGTTGAGCGCTTGTGCGCCACCGCCCGCCCTGATACGACAGCGACGGAGTGAAATCGACAACATGCTCGTTGCGTCTGAACACATCGCTGCCTGTGTTGTAGTTGTCGATTTTGAAATCGTAGCCTGCCATGTAATTCACGGTCACTCTTTTTATGTTATGCCCGAAAGCCAGAGTGTTGGCGCTTGTAAAAGTTTTTATGTCGGCAATCTGCGAAAAGTCGCTGAGATTGCCCGCCTGCGCCGAAATGTCGCTGCGCAGTTCCTGCGGCTGCAGTTTGAATTTGTTGTCGGATGTGAAATGATAAGTCCGCTTTTTGTCGGTGCGGGCTATTATTTTGAACTCATCGCCTATTTCAAATCCCGGCAGGCGTAGCCGCTGGCTTACGGTATCGGCGTTTTGGATTGTCGAGTTTATATTTTGCCAGTCGGCTTCGGCGCTGATTTTATTTTCCAGAAACAGCTTGGCGTCGTTTTTCGTATATGTCAGATTTCCGCTGGCTTTGTTTTGATAACTGTTTACCCTGTATTTTTCCGAATACGTATAAACGCTGTCGGCGCCAAGGTAATATTTTGTAAGCTGACTGCTTTCCTGACCGGTTTCCTCGTTTCGATAGTCGATATTAAACCTGATATTCGATTCTTTTCCTGTTTTCCAGAGGTTGTTGATGCTGAAAACGTGGCTGCGATTGAAGAAACTTCGCTTTTTGTCAAGGTCGGGCGACGAAATGAAAGGCGAATAAAAAGCGTTCGTATTTGTTTCGTCTATCCCAATGATTTGTATTGATATGAAATTGTTGTAGATTTTAATATCCTGTCCCGTGTTGTTTGTTTTGTATGTAAGGTAGGTTTGAAAATCGGGACTGAAGCGCATTGCCGAAAGCTCAGCCCGCCACAGCATCGGCGACGCGCCAAGCCCTGCCGTAAATCCGTTGCCTATCCATCTGCCTTTGGCTTTGTCGGTAAGCTTTATGTTCATTGCCGCCCGGTCGCTGAAGCTTATGTCCTGCAAGGCGCGTACAGGTTGATGGTTTTCGAGTATTTCAACGGTTTTCACAGCATCTACCGGCAGGTTTTTCGATATTTCTCCGTAGCGTCCATCCATCAGGTTCTGATTTTCTATATAAAACCTGTTTATCGGCTCGCCCTGATACTTTATTCCTCCCGTTTCAACGTTCACCTCCACGCCCGGCAGGCGCTTGAGCATGTCTGTGAGAACGCGATCCTGCTCGCGCGTAAACTGCGATGCATTGTACGAAACGGTATCGCCGACAGAGCGTATTTTCGGCGCTGTGATTCGCGATTCCTTCAATACAAACTCCTTTTCTTCAAGCGAAAAGCTGTTGACCTGCGACTGCGGCGCTATCCGTATTATCTGTTCGGCATAGCCGAGATAAGCCACGCGCAGGTTCAGCGAATCGCTTTGCGCGGCGACACTTATGGAATACTCGCCTTTGCTGTTGCAAATCGAATAGGCAATTATATTGTCGCTGTCAGTCGCGTGCAGTGTAACATTTGCGCCGCTAAGCAGCTCGCCGGTGCGGGCGCTTTTCACAACGCCGCTCAGCACTGTCTGCGCATGTGCCTCAAAGCACAGGATTGCCAATATTATTATGATTAGATATTTTTTCATTGTATTCTTTATTCCGTAGTCCGTATATTTGCCATTATGTAAACACATCCTCCTCTTTTCATTGCCTATTTTTTCTGGATTGCTTCGTCGCTTTGCTCCTCGCAATGATGGAAAATCTGCCTTTTGAGACAGCCTCTTTGGGAATGTCGTCATTGCGAGGGCGATTAGCCCGAAGCAATCCAGAAAAACATTTTATATCCATTCTTTAATTTCATCCCATAAATCATTCCATTCAGGGTTTATTTTTTCTATTAATTGCAATTTATTTTTACGGCTCCCACCTTTAA
>JAISDB010000132.1 GCA_031265155.1 Prevotellaceae bacterium
GTACATTCGTATTTGTAACGCTAACCGTGCACGTTGCGTTTTTTTTGCCATCGAAGGTAGTAGCGGTAATGACTGCCGTACCTGCGGATTTCCCTGTTACCAAACCATCGGCATCTACCGTTGCAATGTTTGTACTGCCGGATTCCCAACTTACGTTTTTGTCAGTTGCATTGGATGGAGATACATTAGCGGTAACCTGTACTGTTTTGTTTTCTTCTACGCTTGCCGTTTGGGGCGTTAATGTTATTCCCGTTACAGCTACTGCCGCAGCGGTAACAATAACCGTGCATGTTGCGGTTTTTTTGCCATCGGAAGTCACAGCGGTAATGACTGCCGTACCTGCGGACTTTCCTGTTACCAGACCGCCGGCATCTACCGTTGCAATGTTTGTATGGTCGGATTTCCAGCTTACGCTTTTGTTGGTTGCATTGGATGGCAATACATTAGCGGTAACCTGTACTGTTTTGTTTTCTTCTATGCTTGCCGTTTGAGGCGTTAATGTTATTCCCGTTACAGCTACTGCCGCAACGGTAACAATAACCGTGCATGTTGCTGTTTTTCCGCCATCGGAAGTCACAGCGGTAATGACTGCTGTACCTGCGGACTTTCCTGTTACCAGACCATCGGTATCTACCGTTGCAATATTATCGTTATCCGACGACAGGTTAACCTGTTTGTTGGCAGCATTATCAGGGATGACAACAGGCGTCAGCATTATCTTGCTTCCTGCAATTAAGGAAACGGTATTTTCATTAAATGTTACGCCCGTTACGGGGACGACAGGACTTTCACTGGATTTTCTGCAAGCGATTGATGCGATGCATACTGTTGCCGACAGCATAATTACTCTTAAAATTTTACTTTCTTTCATTGATTTAACCTTTCCATTAAAAATTATCTTCATTATTATATATATTCGCCATATCATTTTTTCATTCTGTATTTACGCTGAACAGTCAATAATGCAATTAAGTTATATTTGAACGTGTGAAAAATACGGTTCAAAATACTTTCAAGAGAAAATTTTTCTCGTTTAACAACTGCAAATGTATAATTTTCTAACAGATAATTCATCTGTTTATGATAATTTAATAGATACCTGTAAGTATTTGGGCGTCTGTTATTACGTTTAAATTTGACGCACTGTTAAAATGCGTACAGGCTGGCTGTTTGAAAAAACCTGTATTTTCTACTTCACGCCGGAATGAGGCAGAGCCCTGTCCGAAACGTTGGCAAGTGAAACTGCCCGTAAGGATTTGCTAGCGATAATTCTTAATCTTTCTCTTAATTATTTTGCGGCGCTTTATTCTGTTCCCGACACTTTTTTCTGAGCTACAGTGCTTCCATCATACCAAATCTGTTCCATTATTCCGTCCGGAAGATAACAGTTCAATACTTGAGTCCGTTATTAGCGTTTTCAAATTTATCATATTTGAATGCTATACTAACAGGAAGCTTTGTTGGGTTGTTTTTTCATCGTTTTTTATCTTTTAAATGTTAATTACGCTGCTTTGCCAATATTTTATTGATATATTTACGAATATGATGTTCTATTAATTAATATAAGATAAAAACAATTTTATAAATGTTAAAATCTCAGATAATTATTGGTTAATTATCAGGCTCAATTGCAACGGCTTTTATTACCATGTAATCCTTCTTTTTTTAAATCTGAACGTCACAATGTTAGCGGATTAACTTTTATACACAATCCATTTAATTAACAATTTGAGTAAATTATTTTCCGAAGCTGTCTGTTGTATAATATTTTGGATCGAAATCTATCAAAAATAATTTTTCTGCAGCGCGTGTGAATGCCGTATATAGCCACCGCAAATCGGAAATTGACAGATGTTCCTTAAAAAACAGCCTGTCTAAAAACACAGCCGACCATTGTCCGCCCTGAGCCTTGTGACAGGTAACGGCATAAGCGTATTTTACCTGCAGCGCATTGAAGTACAAATCTTCGCGAATTGCACAATATCGTTTTCGCTTGCCTGCAATGTGCGAATAATCTTCGGCAATCGCTTCATAAAGCTTACGGCTGTCGTCATAATCAAGAGATGCCGATTCTATTGTAAGCGTATCAAGCATTACCTTGCAGTTAAATTCCGCATCGTTGTAATCATGAAAACAAAGCGTAACGTTTGCAAATCGAAATCCGTAGCGTTCTTCATATTTGCCTATGCGAACAACTTCGGCAATATCGCCGTTGGCAATAAAGTCTATCTCGGCGCTGCTGTCGATAAATTTATAGCAGTTTTTCACAACCATAAGCAAATCGCCAATTACAAGCTCTTCTTCGCGACCGAAAATTTGAGAGCGTATGCCCTGATTATACCTGTTTGCACGCCGATTGGAATAACAAATTATAGAAACGTTTTCAAATCCGTAATCTGTATAGGCGGCATCAACTTTTTCGATAATCTGACCGGCCGTTACAAGTTCTACGTCTGCAAGATTTGTGAATTTGAATTTTGGCATATCTGTGATGTTGTTATCAATATTTTGGCGTAGCAGATTTGCATTCGACAGAACTTCGGAACCGGCAGCCTGACGTACTACATCATTGAGATTTATTTTCTGTATATTGCCGAAATGCTTCAGTTCGCTGTCGTTGAGAGCAGGGCTTTCGTCAAGCCCGACAGGCGGAAGCTGAGCGCGATCGCCTGAAAGAATCAGCCGGCATGATTTTCCCATGCGTACAAATTCAATAAGGTCGTCGAGCAGGCGTCCGCTGCCGAATATCGACTGTTCGGCAGATGAATTTGAAATCATCGAAACTTCGTCAACAATAAATATTGTATCTGAAAAAATATTTTTATCCAGGATGAATTTTCCGAAAGTATCGGCAGATGATTTTTGCCTGTAAATTTTTTTATGAATGGTAAATGCCTTTTCGCCCGAATAGTTTGCAATAACTTTTGCGGCTCTGCCTGTAGGAGCAAGCAATAAGTATTTGATTTTCAATTCTTTTATTGTTGCCACCAAAGCGCTTATTGCTGAAGTTTTTCCGGTTCCTGCAAATCCGCTGATTACAAAAATGCTTTGATTGTTTCTGTCGATAACAAATTCGGCAAGCATGGCGAGCAATTCTGTTTGCGATGCCGTAGGTTTGTGCTTAAGATTTTCACAAAGCCTGTTGAAAACGTGATTTTTGAGCATTGAATGTTAAAATTTTTACGTCAAAATTAATCATTTATGCATAAAATCGACAGATAATTTTAAAAAAAAGCATTAAAAAATTTTAGTGTAAAAAAAAAATTATAAATTTGCACGTCGAACATTGATGAAATTATTAAAATAAAAACATAAAATGAAAAAGAAAATTATTCAACTAGCGTTAGTGGGTGTGATATTGGCATTAGCATACATTTTCACTACCAACATGAGAAAACCGATTGAATTTAACAGCGCATACGAAATTCGAAAAGCGAAAGTCGTTGAACGCTTAAAAGAAATTCGCGCTTTACAGCAAGCGTACAAAAGCGCTAAAGGAGTGTACACGCCAAGTTTTGATACGCTCAAAGTTTTTTATGAAACAGGAAAAATGCAAACTTTGCGTTCGGTAGGTTCATTAGATGATTCGGCAACGCAGGCGCGTACAAAAGTTTATGAAAAACTTTATGAAGAACAGCAAAAACAAATCAAAGCCCGTCGTCCCGTAAAAGGAGAACTGCTTGTCGCTCTGGTTGATATGGATGATGCCGAAGTCGAAAAACGCGGTTTGGCTGTTCGTAAGCCTATAGTTGACGATGTAAAGTCAGTTGTTAAAGTTGATACTGTTTTGCTTTCTGCCAAACCAAATTTTAATATTAACGAATTGCAGTATATACCGGGAGTTGAAGTTAACGGTAATGTTGAAAAGCCTGAATTTATAATGGATGCTAAAGTAAAAGAAACTATTTCGAAAATACAGGTTCCATTGTTTGCCGTTTTTGCTCCGAACGAAGTTTTCCTGAAAGGATTGGACAGGCAGGAAATTGCTAATCTCAGCGACGAACAGATACACAGAAATAACCTTGGCGACGAAGAAAAAAATACTGTTATCAAAGAGCAAAAAGGCGAACTCAGCGCCGAAGAAAGGAAAAGTTTGGCAGAAGAAAAAAAGAACTGGGAACATTATCCCGGATTGAGAGTGGGAAGTATAAACAATCCTAACAATGATGCAGGAAACTGGGAATAAACAATGCTGAATTTTATTGACAGAAAATTTAATTCGGAACAGACATCACAATACAGGTTATCCATTCAAATATCTTTGGATGGATTTCTTTTTTGCATCTTCGACACAAATAATATCTGCCTTGCAGCAAAAGCATTAAATACCGGCGATGCAGACACTGATTATTTATTTACAGCTGAATCACTTTTGACAAAACGGTTTTCGGAGGTTAAATGTATTGCTGTAAGCCAAAAATCAACGCTTGTTCCGAACAACTGCTTCGATAAAAATAAATCAGCCGAATACCTTGAATTTGTTTGCGATATAAATAATAATGAAAAAATATTTACGCATAAAATGCAAAAAACAGATGCGCATTGCATCTTTGCAATAGATAATGACATTTATGAAACCGTAAAAAAATATCAGCCGCAGGCGGAATTTTATAATCAAAGCATTCCGTTAATTTATTCGGCTTTGCACGGTTCAGGGAAGAATATGTTCATATTTTTCGATACAAAAACAATCGACATCGTTGCCTGCAGCAGTGAAAAATTTTTGTTGCAGAATTCATATAAAACCGAAAGCGCGGGTGATGCGATATATTTTGCCGCCGCCGTAAAAAAGATATTGAATATTGAGTTCGACGGCATTTTTCTTTCGGGGAAAATCAATAAACACGAAGAAGAAGAATTTGCTTCGTTCTTTGAAAAAACAGAATTGGAAATTAATAAAAATCTGATGTTTGCAACAGGAACCGAAAATGCCTTGCGTTTAACGCTTTTGGAAAAACTTAACAGATGCGTATAATCAGCGGAAGCCATAAAGGAAGAAATATCGTGCCGCCGCATAATTTTCATGCGCGACCGACTACTGATTTTGCAAAGGAAAATCTTTTCAACATACTCAACAATATTGTGGACATTGCCGAATCTGAAGTCCTTGATTTGTTTGCAGGTACAGGAAGCATAAGTTTTGAATTTGCATCGCGGGGGGCAAAAAAAATTGATGCAGTCGAATTGAACGGCACTCATCATGCATTTATTCGACAGACATCCGATAAACTTGGCTTTGAGCAAATTCATGCAATAAAAGGCGATGTGTTAAAATTTATTTCGTTCTGTTCGGTTGCATACGATATTATTTTTGCGGATCCGCCATACGAAATGTCGAATGTTAATAAAGTTCCCGATTCCATTTTCAAACATAACATGTTAAAAGGAAACGGCTTGTTTATTATGGAACATTCCAACAAATATGATTTCGGAATCCATTCGCGATTTTATGACAGCAGACATTACGGAAGCGTTAATTTTACTTTTTTTAAATAATTTTTAATAAAAGTATTGCAGCATCAAAAAAAAGATGTACATTTGCAACCTCAATTCAAGAGGTGCGGTAGTTCAGCCTGGTTAGAATACGTGCCTGTCACGCACGGGGTCGCGGGTTCGAGTCCCGTCCGCACCGCAAAGAACGTTGATAATCAATTTATTATCAATAGAAGCACACGATTTTGCACACGAATTGAGTTTGGCAATCGTGAATTTCTTATGACTTGTTACGGCATTATTTCGGTAATGCCGTATTTTTTTATCTATATTACACAACAAAAACAAAGAGCATGTACGAAAACACATGCTCTTTGAACAATGGAAAAATGATAAAAAAACTTTTTATTTCACTTCAATATACTCCATGTGTTTAATATCCGCGTGCGGATTTGTCGACAGCACTTCCAGCCTCACAGCCTTGCAGCCGAATTTGAACCAAAGAAACCGCTTCGGTACTCTGTGAACAATATGCGTAAGTTCTATCTTGTCCTTTATTTTGCCCGCAAATGTGTCAGCTGAAATGCAGCCGTCAATATCAATATATGCGTTTCGGAACTTTATGCACTGCAGGGTGTCGGCGACCATTTGCGTAGAGTCGCGAAAATGATATACGACGCTGTCAATTACATTTGTTACAATGTTATATTGAGTTTCTACGCTTGTACTTGTAACCGACTGCACCCGCTTCAATTTTATGTTCAAATCTTTTATCTGCTTTGCCAAATCGGCATTATAGCGCTCAAGTTCTGATTTGCTCATGTACAATCGGTTAATGCCCGCAGCGTTCAGGCTGTCGTTGACTTTATAATGATTAATATCGGAGTAAAGAACCTCAATATTATCTTCTAACCGCTCGCGGTCTTTCAAAAGCGTTCCGCACTTGCTCACGCTGCCAAGCAATGCCGTAAACAGCGCCAATGCTACCCAGTATATCCAGCTTGTTTTCATTTCCTTTTATTTTTAATTTAATGTTTCTATATCATAAAATAAAAAAGCGGTAAACCGCTATATTTGGATTTACCGCTTTGATTATATATCCTCAAATTCGAGGCAATTAAAATTTATTGTTCGTACTTAATATTTGCTAAATAAATTATTAATCAATAGTTTGTTGCCATAAATTTTCTTTTTCCCAGTTTTTAGGAAATCCCATCTCCTTTTCTTGCATCGCAGGACAAGTTTTCATTAGAGAAATAAGATTGTTTTTGAAACTATGACCAGAACTTATAATGTTCAATACATACAAAATGCAACAAAGGTAAGCATATGTTTTATTACTGTGAATTTGTTTATTATCCACAAACTCATACAATACTTTACGAGGTAGTGTTATTTTCGGCA
>JAISDB010000135.1 GCA_031265155.1 Prevotellaceae bacterium
AAATAGAATATCCACGAAAGTCCTGTGGCAATCCCCGAAAGCACAAGAAAAATCAGGTTTGTTCTCGTCAGCTCTTTTGTTTCTCTGAGTTGTCCGCCGAAAATCACAATGCCCCATGCCAGGAGCAATACGATGCCCGTTCGTACGGCAGTTGCCAAATTGCCGCTAATGCCCTTTACGCCGACTTTTGCCAGAATTGCCGTTGCCGCGGCAAACAGGGCTGATAATATTGCATAGAGTTTCCACATAATTTGCTTTGTTATTCTTCCAGCATTTTCAACTCCCTGTCAAAAGTTTCAGGTATCCATCGTGCCGTTTTCCGTCGTCGGCAGTTATCCAATTTTTTTGGATAACTGAATGCCTGTTTAGCTCTTTTGAATTGAGAGTTATAGTAGTTCACAGGCATGGTAGAAAAATCGTAAATTCCGATTTTTCTTCGAGTAATACATTCCACTTGTATGTTGCTGCCTGACAGTTGATATGTGTGAGTTACAGTCATTTTATTTTATTTTTTGCTTTTCGAGTGATACTGTTAATAAAATCGGTTTTTGCTTCCGTATATGCTTCGCGGTCATGCTTATGCAGTTGTGCAAGGCGAAGTTTCAGCTTCTCATATTTGCCCCGTGTATCGGCATTTTGACGGAGATAATCGCGAAAATAAACTTCATCGTTCCACAAATCGCTGTCTTTTTGACGAATATGCAAATGAAATTTTTGTTTGTCGCAATCGTTTATATCATAACCTTTGCCGAAAGTCATTTTTGTTTCGGTTTCGGCAGCGGACATATTTTCGTAAGCGATTTCCGACAGTTTTTCCGTAATTTCCTTTTTCAAACTCTTTGTCAATTCAGGTACTGCGACTAAAATATCTATTACCGGTTTTGCCGAAAGCTTGAAAACGGAAGTACTGCCTATATGTTCAATAAATAATGCAACTCCATTCGTCAAAATGCTCGTCAACAGCCATTTTTTTGCCTCAAAAAGGGCTTGCCATTCTGCATTATACGGCATGATTTCAACAGGAAAAATTCTGCCGATTTCTTCTTTTGAAAGATTATCGATTCTATTATTGTCTTTCCTGTTTTTTACAGGAAAATTCGGATTATTTGTGCCACAGGATAAACAGTTTTCTTTATGGACAAAATTTTTACGCATTGACTTATATTCTACTTCCTTAAATCCAAATCGTTTATATAAATTCTCGCCTTCTTTTGTCGCGTTAAGGTCAATTACGCTTACATTTTCTTTGTCAGCTTCTTCCAATATTTTATCGATTAATTTTGTTGCAATTCCTTGCTTTCTGTAATCGGGGTATGTAAAAACATTCATCAATACACCCAGTTTACCGTTTACAAACGTCGGACTTGACGGGCGTTCATTAATGATCAAAAATGCCGTCGCAACAACTTCATTATCAATTTCACATACCATTCCGATAAAATCATTTTTCAGAATGTGTTCGTCAAAATACCTGATTAAATTGCGCTCTATTTCATTGACATCAATGGAATTTATATCAAACTCCGTCGATAAGTAATACATCCTCAATTTCACAAACAAATCTCTGTCATTTGCATTTAATTTTCTGAAAATCATATCTTCCATATCGCAATCATTTTAATCAGCATCGCCATTCATCAGCGAACGGATTTGTGTTATTTCTCTTATCAGTTCTTCTTCGGTTGGAATATACAGTTTATATTTTGTGGCGAAAAGTTGCTCGCTATCGTTCAATATTGAAAATTTCACTTCTGCTCTGTCTTTTTCCTCGCAAAGAATAATTCCAATTGTCGGATTATCTCCTTCGGTACATTTCATTTTGTCGTACATTCTCACATACATATCCATTTGCCCGATATCTTGATGCGTGAGTTTGCCGATTTTCAAATCAATCAGCACAAAACATTTCAGAATGTAATTGTAGAAAACCAAATCAATAAAATAGTGCGAAAATTCCGTTGTAATTCGTTGTTGTCTTGCCACAAATGAAAATCCTCTGCCCAATTCGAGCAAGAATTTCTGTAAATTGTCGATTATTAATTGCTCTACATTGCTTTCATTATATTTTGTGTTCTCTTTTAATCCATAATAATCCAATAGCAATGGGTCTTTGAGAATATAATCCTGTGGATTTACGGCAAGTTGCGCTTTTTTATTTAATTCATTTACAGCTTCTTTATGTGTTGAGATCAACCTTTCATAAAAATGCTTATCAACCTGTTCGTCTAAAAAACGGGTACTCCACGAATTGTTGGCGGCTTCGTCCATATAAACTTCACGGGCTTTGGGATTTTCAACGCGAATTAAAGAGCGATAATGTGTCCAGCTCAATTCTTTACGCAGTGCGTAAACATTTGGAAATTGCAGGTGAAATTTCCGCATATTGGTAAGATTTACATACGAATAACTTTTCCCAAATTCAACGCTCAAACGTGCAGAAATACCTATCAAAAGGTTTTCGCCATACTTTGCATAAGTTTCGCCTCCCTGTTCTTCAACAATTTTTTCGCCAATTCGCCAATAGGTTTCTACCATTTGAAAATTGGCAGCCTGATATATGACTTTCCGGGAATTGATTATCAAATTTCTCGAAAAGTCGTATAAATTGTTGTTTTCAATAACAATAGCTTCAATATCTTTCTTCTTTGTCATATATCTATTTATTAAATCACCATTCAACTTTCTATCGGAAATTCCCTGTAAAACCTCAGCAATGTTAAAACCTCGCTTTTTAATTTGTTTTTCACAAACGATTTCATTTCGGGGTTTACAAGTTCACCAAGCCCGTTCAGTAAGCCGTTAGACGACATTTTTTCAAGTGCATTTATGCAATCCTGAACATAATCGGCAAAAGGTTTTTTCATTCGTTTCTCAACAATCTCCTTATTTATCGGCGTACGTTTTTGCATGAAAAACCAGCAATCGAAAATATCGCGATTGGTTAGCGCAGTCCTGTCCAGAAGTGCGCAAAGTTTGTTGGCAAACATATCGGGTTCGGTCATTACTTGCATTGTAATCCCCATAAAATCGAGCATTTCATAACGACATTCGGATTGACGGTTCGATATTTCAATTTTCAGATTTCGTTCGCCCGCGCCATAATTCAGAACGATAACCGGTCCAAAAAACTTTTTGGCTTCATCGTCTATTTTTCCATATTTCAGCACGATTTCCCGTATTTTTTCATAAACAACATCTTCTTTTCCGGCGTTCAAAAGATTAAAATCCAAATCGACCGAAAAACGATTCAAGCCGTAGAACAAAAACATGGCTGTCCCGCCCTTAAATCCCAAATAGTTGGCAAGCTCCAAATCCGAATAAATATCTTTCAGAATTTGAGACATCATCAGTTTGTGTTTATTTGTATCCATCCTGTTTCAACATTTTTTCTACGACTTTATCCATTTTTACCGATTGATAAACAGGCAAAATCTGTGCAATTTTCTCTTTATTTAACGGGTGCAAATTGTCAAAATACATCGAACTGTTCAAATATACCATATCCAGAAATGCGCGTTCGGGACTTGCAATATTTACATAATCCCTTTGCCGGTCAATTCCCTCTGTGTTTATCAAAATCGAATCTTTGATTTTACGAAACGAAATGGTTTGCCCTTCGACTTCGATTTCGCGACTTAAATAAGAGAGTACCGTAATCCGGCTGTCGTACTGAAAAACTACGCCCGCCCGCGCCAAAACATATTCCAGCGAAACATAAGCAGGTACAAAAATACGGCACGCCAGTTCGACGGGATTATAGTCCGGTTTACAATAAACGCCTTTTCGCGGATTTAACAGTTTTTTGGTGCGGACAAAATAATTCAAACGCTGATTGAGTAAACTGAAATTTGTTTCTCCTATAAGCATTGACACATCCTTCAACCGAAACACCGTACGCTTGTTGTTATATATTTCATACATCAAATCCATAATATCTTTTTCATAAACCAAACATCTGAAAAAATCATATTTTCAGTTCACAAAGGTACAAATAATCTGTACCTCGCCAAAATTATTTTTCACATCACTCATTATTTTGTGTTTGTTAAATCCAGGCGAATCAACAACTGGTTTGAATGGATGGCTTCGCCTTCGGTTACTAAAATTTCCCTGACCGTACAGTCTGCCGCCACCTTGTAGCTGTTCTGCATCTTCATCGCTTCGATGACGACGACCGTGTCGCCGGCCTGCAAGCGGTCGCCGGCCTGCACGGGAATGTTCACCACCTTGCCGGGCATGGGCGAT
>JAISDB010000142.1 GCA_031265155.1 Prevotellaceae bacterium
ATCGCATACCCGGAGCGTACTTATCATCTGCTTGGGCTGGTAGATGGTTACAGTCGCGTGGCATGGGTGGAAGTACTCGAGGACAAAAAGGCTCTTACCGTGATGTTTGCCATGCTGAAGGCCATGAACATCCTCAAACGGCAGTACAACCTGGAGGTTGATGCCGTGCTCACCGACAACGGGGCGGAGTTCGGTAGCGGCCCGGCGACCAGGAATAAAAAGGAGCATCCTTTTGAGCGCCTGCTGCTGGAAATGAGCATCAAACACCGTTATACCAGACCATATCGACCGCAAACTAACGGGAAAGTCGAACGTTTCTGGCGAACGATAAACGAGGATTTCATCGAGGGTGCGCTATATGAAAACCTCGATGACTTGCGAAATGAACTGCTGGGGTTCCTGGTCTACTACAACGAACACAGACCACACTCGGCTATCGGAAATATAACACCAATTAAAATGTTAAATATGTAACGAATTAGTTGACTTTTACAATTGCGAACCCGAAGGGTGAAGCAATCCAGAATGTTTGCTGTATCTGGATTGCTTCGCTTCACTCGCAATGACGAAAAACGGTTTTTCCCTTAACTTGATGACATTGATTCCCCGCCTGCGAAGTCTATGCCGGTTTTATCTGCCAATCAACTTTTGTTCTTGCGTACAGGTAAATTTTTCAACTGCTCAACGTGCAGAAAAATTAATAGAACGTTGAGCAGGCGGCGTTCCTACTTTACCGGCTATCAGTTCATGCTACGCGCCTGTTCAAATATGCTTTTATCCTCGCTGCATGGATTTGGCTTAAAGTTTTCGGATTCTTCAAGCTTTTTGAGAATCTTTTCTTCATCTTTGCTTAATTTTTTTGGAATCCACACGCTCACATACACAAGCAAATCGCCAATGCCGTATCCGTTTACGTCCGGAATACCTTTGCCTTTCAGTCGCAATATTTTTCCCGATTGCGTTCCCTGCGCAATTTTAATTTTTGCTTTTCCTTCAACGGTAGGAATTTCGGCAGTACAACCAAGCGCGGCTTGCGGAATATTTATAAACAGCGTGTACAGCAAATCGTTGCCGTCGCGAATAAGCTCCCTGTCAGGAATTTCTTCAATCATGACCAGCAAGTCGCCGTTTATTCCTCCGTGACGTGCTGCATTTCCCTTGCCCGATACCGTAAGCTGCATTCCTTCGCCAATGCCTGCCGGCACTTTGAAACTTATTTCGGATTCCTGTTTCACAATGCCTTCGCCGTGACAGTGACTGCAAGGCGTTGCAACAGTTTTTCCCTGTCCGTGACATGCCGAACATACCGAAACCTGTTGCATCTGCCCGAGCATTGTACGTACTGTTCTTACGATTTTACCCGAACCGTTGCACGAGCGGCAAACATTATATTTTCCGTCTTTTGCTCCGCTTCCGTTGCAATGGCTGCAAGCGACAAACCTGTTCAGTTTTACTTTTTTGTCAGCGCCTTTTACTATTTCATCGAGTGTAAGCTTTATACGAATACGCATGTTTGAACCTCTATTCGCATACTGCTGCGAACTTCCGCTTCCATCGCCGAATATCGAACTGAAAGCGCCACCGAAGCCTCCGCCGAAAATATCGCCAAAGCGTGAGAATATATCATTTATATCCATGTCGGCTCCGTAATTTCCCGCTCCGTTTTCAACTCCTGCATGTCCGTACTGGTCGTAACGCGATCGTTTGCCTGCGTCGCTGAGAGTATCATAAGCTTCGGCAGCTTCCTTAAATTTTTCTTCGGCTTCCTTATTGCCCGGATTTTTATCGGGATGATACTGAATGGCTTTTTGACGGTATGCCTTTTTTATTTCCTCGTCCGTTGCATTTTTTTGCACTCCCAGTACTTCGTAATAATCGCGTTTTGCCATGACTTTTATTCTCCTACAATTACTTTGGCAAAGCGTATTACCTTGTCGTTCAGCTTATAACCTTTTTGTGCAATATCTATGATTTTTCCTTTTTTTGATTCATCCGATACCGGAAATTTTGTAACGGCATCGTGTATATTTGTATCCAGTTCCTGACCGACAGTTTCAATTTCGGTTAATCCCTGCAATTTTAAAAATCCAAATAATTTGCTTTGTATTAATAAAATACCTTCCCGTATTGCATCAATGTCAGTTGCGGTTTCAAGCGAAAGAACGCATCTGTCGAAATCGTCGAGAACAGGAAGCAGTCCTTTTATAATTTCTTCACCGCCGTTACGCAGGATTTCGAGCTTTTCGCGTGCTGTGCGTTTACGATAATTATCGAATTCGGCTGACAGACGCAAATACTTGTCATTAGCTTCTGCCAATTTTTCTTCAAAATTTGCATCTCCTGTCGGAATTTCATTTGAAATTTCTGTTTGATTTTCGACTTTTATATCGTTATCTTCAATATTTTCGTGTGTATTGGTCTGATTTTCTTTGCCTTTATTGTTTTTATTTTTCATATCTAAAATTTTGATATTAATATATCAACAAAATTCCTGCCAAAACCGAAACAGTGCCAAAAAGACAGGCAAAATTTAAGATTATTCTTGAAAGAGTACATTTTCAATATTAAGTACCTCTATAATCCCATTCTTTTTGTACACTCAATATTTTATCTTCAAAAAAGGAACATAGCTGTTATTTTGCAACTTGAACGGAACGCGGTAGAGCGATTCGATTTTGTAGCATTTCATTATAATTGAAGCTAACTTTTTGTTGTTCTTAACGTATTTGAAAACATATTTTTTGTTCCTGTCATTATAAACATGCAATTCAACATATCTCTGACCAGGCTCTGATACTAATTGAAGCGACTTTATATCTTTAATACTGACATGCCGAAGTCTTTTCTCTTTAAGCTCATACGCTTCGCTTTCTCTTTTCAAAAGCGCGAAGTCAAGTTCATCCTTTTTATCAATCCGTTCCTCCTTGATATATTGTTTGATCAGATAATAGCCATCAAGATACTTGTATTTTAACCAAAACTCCTTGCCTTTGCTGTATCCGTGAAAGATATCTCTGCCGCTGATCCCGTACCCGATTCTTATATAAACCTGAGCAATATAATCTATCTCATCCAGCGATAGTTGAAAAGAAGAGTATTCATAACATATATCCATGCGCCGTCAGTCAACTTTGACATATACAGGGGTCAATCTATACTCCTTGTGTATTCCCCTGATAAATACCGCTATGGCAAACAAATACAAAAAAACTGCTCCCAAATACATGTAAGGCTCTTTTGTACGAAGCAAAACACAAAAAAACCTATAAGAATGAACATGAATATCGCGAAAAATCGCAAGAAATTACTGCGCTCTTTGATAAATGCTTCCTTGCTTATTTTATTAAGCTGAAAGTTATTCATATGGATTTATTCTCATTTCTGTATCCTTATCAATAAGACGGCTCCATTTGGAAGTTCATTAATCAAAACTTTAAGTCAAGTTTTTCTATTTCCAATAAAGCTGCTTCATCCTGCAATTTCTTTTTCCACACTTCCGCCAATCCGTTGTTTTCAGGATTTTTTACAAAAATATCGATTGAATATGTTTCATCGATAATATCATATACCGCAAGTAACTCATCGGAAACCAGTGATAAAACCGCCTCCAAATAATCACCGTCCATCATTTGCGAGAACTCAAACTCTTTCCCTGTCCGCCGCGCCGACATACCGTATTCATGCTCGGAAAGAATTACATATCCGTTTTCAACGAAATGTTTTTTAAGTTTAAGATATACGTCTTTTGCCGTCATACATTTTCTCCATCTGTTTATATTGATTTTTATTTTACTAAACTATTTTGTATATAGCGTTCTGCTTCTTTTCTTATCCAATTTATCTTTTCATTTTTTAAAATATCCCTAACCTTGTCTGTACAATGATATAATTTCAGCTTATTCAGTTCCTTTACGGCAAAACCATACAGATCATTATCACATAAAAGGTTCCCAAGATAAGTTTCAAGACCGTGATTATTTTTAAAATAATGCAACGTCATTACAAAGCTCTCCCGTCCTTTGCCATATCTAACGGCGTCTATAACGTTTATTATTTCTTCAAGAGGAAATGCGGCTATTTCCTTTTGTTTCAACTTGGAAATTTCTTGACGAAGTTGCTCGCCAACCATCCATATTTCCGTTTCATATGCCATTCTTTCGGGCATATCCTTAAACGCAGGTTCTTCTCTGAAATTATTTTCCTTAAAAATATTCTCGCAAAATTGCGACAGATACCCTTTTTGTCTATATATATCAGCAAACTTTAATGACATCATTTTTGTTTAAATCCTCCTGCCGGGCCGCAGTCTCCAGACTGCGCCGTGTTAAAAGCAAGGCTCCTGCCTTGCAACTGCCAAACGTTCCGGCTGCCATCGCCGCCGTGCCGGAAACGTTGCTTGCGTATCTGCTTTCCGTGTGATGTGTCATATTTCTAAAGTTTTATCGGGGCAAAGATAGGAAAAAAGTTATTCGCACGATAGCCCGAAGGGCTTTATTTTCATAACCGCGGGTCGCGACCCGCGGAAAACAGCCACCTCCCGACCACTGCCTGAAAGGCAGGACTGTTAGTGCTTAACTCTGATCTCTGAAAGTTCTGCCTTTCAGGCAATGCGACTTTGACTGTAATGCTTAATATGAATTTATAATGCTAAATTTGTAGCGCTTTTTAGAATTACGTACCGAATTTAATTCTTACCCGCCTTTGCATAAATTTTCATGTAATTTGCATTGTGACGGTCAAATTTTATTTTTTGAATAGAAGCGAATAAATTTCTATCCGCATGGAGGAAAATTTTCGCTTAGGAGAAAATTTTTTTTTACTTAGGAAGAAATTTATTTTCATTTAGGAGAAAATTTATTTTCATTTAGAAAGAAATTTACGCGCATCCGTGAAGAAATTTATATCTATATAGAAAACGAAGAAAAACGGGCTTACCATGCGAAAAAAGCGCTCCCGAAATTCATTTCGGGAGCGCTTTTTATTTTTACGGAGTGCGTGATACTCTTACCTGTGCTTGGTTACTTTGTAAAGTCCGGTAATACTACCAAGTACATACGTAATTTTACCATTACGAGTGGAAGCTGTATAGGAATACCCAAATTTAGTTGCTCCTCCAAAATGGAACAAATTATTAATAAATAATTATAAACGAAAATCAGAGGAAAAAATTGCAGGATTTTAATCAATACAGACATAAAATCCTGCAAAATAAAATCTTATTTCCTCTTCTTTTGTCTTGATACAAAAGAAGCAAAAAATCAAGGCGAGCCTTCTCGACGACCCGCTAACGGCTCGACGGCTAACGGAATTAATGTCTCGCTTCGCTTGACGGAATTCCGTTTTAACGCCCTCTGCGCCGAGCGGGTTCCCCGCCTGCGAAGTCTATGCCGGTTTTATCTGCTAATCAATTTTTGTTCGCGCATACAGGTAAATTTTTCAATTGATCAACATGCAGAAAAATTAATAGAACGTTGAGCAGGCGGCGTTCCCACAAGTCACAGCCGTAAATCGGAGTTGGCGTATAGCGTCGGCTGCTCTTGACTTTTTGGTTACTTTTGCGTCAAGGCAAAAGTAACAGAAAAAACATCTTTATTATCTTTTATCTCTGAAAAATATACTTACTGAGGAGGCGACTATTTAGACACTGCAAAACTTTGCGCTTCGTCTTCCGATGCAGGAAGCCGAACATCCTGCATTTCTTTTGTGCATGAGCCCAGCATAAATATGCCAAGCAACATTAGTAAATGGATTTTTTTCATTGTCATAAATATTATTGTTAATAAAATGTAATTGCTTATTTAGCTACCCGAAAGCCGATTCCTTCCGAGAAAGTATTCCTGTTCGAGTTAAGAAAACGTGCAGACAGTCTGCATGCATTCAGTTCATACATTATTTCGCCGCCGCGCATTGCCTGCAGCATTCCTGTTGTGCCTACAGGGTCTGTTACCGCATCGTTTGTGTATGTCCGTCCAAAGTCACCGCACCATTCGGTTACATTACCGCACATGTCGTACAGCCCGAAGGCATTGGGCAACTTTTGCCTTACCTGATGTGTAGGGATGAGATGCTCCGGCGTGGAACAATAATAAAATACATATCCCGGAGGCTCGATGCCATAAAACCAGAGGGGATCTATCCAAAAAAACCAATCGTATTCGTTAAGCCGCTCCTGCAGGATTTCCTGCGAAAACACATCCAGTTCCACGCCGGCAAAAATATCATTGGGTCTCCCCGCACGTCCTGCATATTCCCACTCCGCCTCGGTAGGCAGCCGGTAGCCGTAGTAGTCGCAGAAAGCCTTTGCCCCGTACCAGTTAACATAGATAACAGGGTGATTGTCGTAGCCCGCCTGCGGAATCCACTTATTTTCCGAAGCCGACCATGTCAGCCCGAAAGGAGAATATTGAATAATAGGTCCTCCTAAACGTACTATCATCTTCTTCACTTCGGAGTCCTGAATAAGCTGCTGCACGCCATAGCCTGCCACGTTCATTCTGCCGTCTTCTCCCACATTGTGTATCTGCAGAAATTCGGCATACTGGGCGTTGGTAATTTCACATTCGCTCATTTGGAAAGGCTGCGTAAGCGTAACCTGATGGCGAGGCAACTCCTGATATGTACAGTAGCTGCCCAGCGAATCCGTCAGGTATTCTTCGCCGGGCAGAGCGCCCATCATAAAGGTGCCTGCAGGTATGTCCACAAAGTGTATAGCGTAAATTGCCGCCGGTTCATTTGCTACGGTAACAGTACATTCGGCGGTTTTGCCGTTGGCGGTGGCTACGGTAATTACAGCGGAGCCTTCCGCCACGGCGCTTACTACCCCGTCATCAACGGTTGCTACCTCGGGCGCGCTGCTTGTCCACGTCAGGGTCTTGTCGGTGGCATTGTCGGGCTTTACCGTTGCAGTGAGCGTTATAGTGCCGCCAACGGCAAGCGAAGCAAGCTCAAGCGCCGACGTGTTAAGCGTTACATCTGTAGCCTCTACGGGTACAGGTTCGGACTCATCACTGTCGCACGAAGCGATGGTTGTGGCGGCAAATGCCGCTGCAAGCAGCATGATTGCCATAAATTTAAGTTCTTTTTTCATTTCATTTTGATTTTTTATACTAAATTTTACTTATATTATTGA
>JAISDB010000151.1 GCA_031265155.1 Prevotellaceae bacterium
AAAAATCAGATTATCCGAATGAACGGATATGAAGATGACAGGTATGTCGTATATGACATTACGGAAGGACACAGCGGATTAATTTACAGGCTGATAAACCTTCGCACGCACCGGTTCTGGCAGTGTGACTTAATCCGTCCTTTGTCTGAAAAATTCGGTATCGGCTATTATTACGATAACGAAAATCCGCAGTTCATGGATGCTTTCGAGATGGCTATTTTACGCAGTGAAGCAGAACAGGCCGACAGACAGGAACAGGAAGAAAGACAAAAGCAACATGAGCGCAGCGAACAGTTAAAAGCCATTGGCAGGGAACGCCTGCAAAAACTAATCCCGGCAGATGCAAAAGCCGTCATAGTTGCAGAATTACACGAAGACGACAGCGACAGCATGACCGACTATTACGGCTACCATACGAAAAGAACGGTCATTTTAGGCTTTTCCGGCCACACTAAAGATCTTTTCTCGGAAATGCGCAAGTATGCTGCAAACTTCGATAAGACAGCGTATTTGGCCACAGAAAACAAAGAGTATGAACACCGGGAAAAATACTCGATGGGCGACGGCTACTATCTGGGGAAAAGCAAATACAGCGGGTGGACAGTCAGCAAGGAACGTATTTGTGACAGGGAAAAATTCATTGAGCGTTTTGCCCTTATTGCAGGCAACGAAAGCAACATTTGCGTAAAGGTTCAGGCGGAAGCAGACAGGGCAAAAGAAGCCGTTACAGGCGATTTTTTGATAGTGGATTATTCGGAAAAGGCGTTGGCAGTATTCGGCGACACACGTCCGGTTAAAGACGAATTAAAGGCGTTGGGCGGACGGTTTAATCCAAAATTGACGCACAACGAAAAGAAACAGGCCGGGTGGATTTTCTCAAAGGCTAAAGGGCAACAAGTAAGGAATTTATTAACGGTTAAATAATTAAAGCAATGAAATCAACATTTGAAATAATGGAGGCAACGGCAAAGGTATTTTACAGGTTTGGCAGTGAACTGCCCGAAAAGTACATGCAGGAAGTTTTCGGGAAAGATGATCCAGTTTTAGCGGAAAAATGTTTGCAATACCCCAAGTGTGGCTCCGGCGCATTGCTGCACCTGCTTTACAGCCTGAAATATGATGAACGGGAAGCATTGATAAGGTACATCAACAAAAAAAACAGGTAAAACAGTATGAACAGGGGGTGGGTGCATCCCGCCCCCATAAAAACAAAAATCATGACAGCAAATAATCACATCACGGTTTGTTCTTTGGAAGATGCAGCCCACAGCGTGGAATTATCCGGTTACATGGAAGAGAACGGAATTTCGGACGTATCGGACTTCCTTACCGGCACGGAAGCCGACAGGCTGCAAATTGACGGCAACATCATTCTTTTTGCCCGGGTGGAAATGTCCCACTCCAACATTGTCATTTATTGGGACGGCAACTACGAAACAGACGAAGGCCGGATTAAGGAGATTTTGACACGTTTTTTCAGCCCGAATTTCAAGGATTACTTTGAAAAAAGGACAGCCGTATGGAGTGAATTTAAAGACAGTTGCATCGCATTCAGAGATGGACAGGGCACATTTTACTCCATTTGGCAATATATCGAACGGAATTAATAACATGCAAAATAAAGAGATATGACAGCAACAGGTAATTCAATCAGTCAAAACGGATGTTCTGTTTGTGCGAAAGGTAAAGAGAATTATACGACATTCCGCCCCACGCACCGCCCCAACATCATATTTTATCAATACGATTACCGGCATGGAGACGGCCAACTGTTTTCCTGCGTCGCACCGACTTTGGAGGCATGCAGGGAAAAACGGGACAGGTGGCTGCAAAAGAAGAATTTCGACAAACTGTTTCCCCGCATCCTGAAAAGGATACAGGAAAACAAACGCCTGACAAAAAGCGAAATGGGCTATCAAATCGGACATGCAGAGCCGCATCATCCCGCATCGCTTTACTGGGATTATTACAGGCGTGAAGACGTGGTAAAAGCGTTCAACAAATTATTCGGGACGGAAATAAAATAATCATTTAATAATTAAATATATGAGTACGAAAAAAGTAAATTCAACAGAGGGCGTGGAAACAAAAGGTATTGTTTCCATAGCATTGAGTAAAATCATTACAGGCGATTTTAACCCGCGCAAGTCAGTCAGCGAAAGCGAATTGACGGAACTGGCGGAAAGTATCAAACAGGTGGGCATATTGCAACCAGTATTAGTCCGGCCAAAGGGCAAAAAGTTTGAAATCGTGTGTGGGGAACGCAGGTTTCGGGCATCCGTTGTGGCGGACACGAAGACCATTCCCGCCATAGTTTGCAAAATGTCTGATGATGAAGCGTTGGAGGCTGCTATTACGGAAAATTTATGCTTATGTTATATATAACATAAGCAGAGTTATGTTGTGTAGAAAAATATGTGTTATCTGATTTTTAAATCATTTATATTCAGATATTCAGCATCAATCAACAAAGCATAATATATTCAAGATTTATTAGTTAATTATAAGTATCATTTTTAATTAACAAATAAACAGTTAGTATTATGTTTGAAAAAATTATTTCACGAACCTCTTTTAGAGATAAGCACTTACAGGCTCCGTTGTTAC